>QWPJ01000147.1 GCA_003671195.1 Planctomycetota bacterium | reverse complement strand
CGATGCAGGAATGGTTCTGAGTGCCGCTCATCCAACGCCCTGGTATCGAGTCGGGCGAAGGTCGCAATTTATAAGGCACGATCGATTCCATGCGCTCCGGCTTCCCGTAGAGAATCCCAATATGGGGCCCAAAAAACTTGTAGCCCGAGCACACCAAGTAATCGCAATCCCAACCGACCACATCGATCCTCCGATGCGGCGCGTAATGAACCGCATCGACAAAAAGCTCCGCCCCGACCCGATGCACTAACTTGGCAATCGCCGGTATGTCGGTCAACGATCCGACGGCATTCGACGCGGCTGTCACCGCGACGAGGCGAGTCCGCTCGGTCAATTGAGATTCAAGCGACCCGATATCGAGTGTGGCATCCGACGGATCGATCCCGATGGTGCGCACGGTTAGCCCTGCGTCCCTAGCCGCAAGGACCCATGGGGTGTAGTTCGCATCGTGATCCAAACTCGATACGAGAATTTCATCTCCTGGCGACCAAGTGCGTGCAAGCGCCCGCGAGAAGCCTAGAGTCAAGGTGGTCATGTTCGGACCAAAGGCGACCGAACGTGGCTCATCGGCTTGCAAGAAATCCGCTGCGGCCTCATGGGCCTCGGCCATGATCTGCTCGACCTCATGGCTGGTGATGAACTTCCCCGCACGATTTGCATTGTGGTGGATCAAGCACTCGGCGACCCGCTGGGCGACCTCGAGTGGGACTTGGGTCCCGGCCGGTCCATCGAGGTAGACGAGCCTCTGCCCATTTTCGATCCGTTCCAAAGACGGGAATCGAGATCGCAAGTTGCGAACTTTTATTTCTGAAGAACTCATAGGAAAAAGGATGCTGTTTGCGATACGACGGTTAGGCCAGGCCAGGGTAAGGCAGGGCAGGCCAGGGTAAGGAAGGGCAGGCTAGAGTAAGGCAGGGCAGGGGGGGGGAAACTAAAGAGCCGTATCGGGCCCTACCGAAACGCGGACAGCCGTCCGAGACTTGAGTCCTTCAAAGGCTTTTTGAACCTCTTCGAGACTCACGCTGCGGTAGTGCTCACTGACCTCGGCGGCCGTTTCGTAACGATGGCGAGAGACCCAAGCTCCACCGACGGAGAAGAGGCGATTCGAGGGCCGCTCTGCAGACAGAAGGATCCCTGCGGCTATCTTGTTCTGCGCCAACTCCAACTCTCGCTCTGTGATCGGATGCGAGTCGCTTTGGCTGACAATCGACTGGATCAACTCCCAGTTGTCCTGCTGCTGTTCCGGGTCGCCGGCCAAGTACAGGCCGAAGACTCCGCAGTCCTGGAATTCGTAGGTGTAGCAAACCGCCGCATCGGCTAAACCTTTATCGACCAACTCCCAAAACAGTCGGCTTCCGGAATCATCCCCGAGGATGGTCGCAAGCACCCTCGATACGTAACGATCCGGGTCCATGGTTCCAGGCCCGGGTGAGAACTCCAAGGTGTATTGTTGGGTCGCCGGCGGATGGATCATTTGAATTTGCTTTTGCTCCGTCAGCGGCTTATGGAGCGTTCGCTCGACTCGCGAGGGGGTCCAATGCTTGGTCCTTTTATCGACCTCAGAAACCAGGGCATCGAAATCGACAGCACCTGCGGCCACCAAGCACAGGTTATTGGGAGCGTAGCGCTCCGAGTGGTATTGCCTCATCGACTCGGCCGAAAGGGCCGATACGGAATCCTTGGTTCCCAGCACGCGCGTCGCAAGGGGATGCTCGCCGAAGAACTCCTCCATCGCACGCTCCATCGCACCGTAGGGGGGCTGATCGTCGTACATGGCGATCTCTTCGAGAATGACTTGCTTCTCGGTCTGAAAATCCTCGTCGCGAAGCGACGGGCGCATCATGTCCGTCAAGAGATCCAAGGCCGGATGCTGATTGTCCGGCAGGACACTCATGTAATAGACGGTCTGCTCCTCGGAGGTATAGGCGTTGGACTGGGAGCCCAAATCATCGAGTTCGCGATTGACATCGACCGAGGTTCGCCTGGGCGTACCTTTGAACACCATGTGTTCGAGGAAGTGGCTCACACCCGCAATTTCCATGGTCTCATCGCGGGACCCCGTTTTGACAAAGTACCCTAGCGACTGGCTAAAGGCGTTGGCGTTGACTTCGGCGATGACTTCCAGGCCATTGTCCAGGGTGACTTGCTTAAACTTCATCTTGAAACTCCAAGGGCTCGGGGCCGATGGTCACTAAGGTCCAGCGTTTGGGTGGGTGATTTTTAAAATGCTCGATGAGATTCTCGCTCGTAAGTTGCTCGATCTCCGAGAGAACCTCCTGGCGAGTGGTTGTGCGTCCTAGCGTAATCCAGTCGTAAGCCAACTGGCTGCTGCGAGAAGCGCTGCTTTCTTGTTCCATGACCAAGGCGGTTCGGGTTCGGGATTTCAAGCGTGAAAGTTCGCCCGATTCGATTCCTTGAGAAATCGATCGAATGGTCTCCATCGTCACATCGAGCGTCTCTTGAGCCCGACTCGACGTCGTGCCTGCATAACAGAGCACGCTGCCGCAGTTCTTAAGGGAGTGCGAGGAGGCTGAGATGGCATACACCAATCCTCTTTTCTCGCGGACTTCAGTGAACAGACGTGAACTCATCCCGTCGCTCAATATCCCCACGATGCCTCGGCCTCGGTAATACTCCGGATGCTGGTAGGCCACCGAATCGTAGGCCAAGGCGATATGGGTTTGCTGGCTATCGTGTGGGACATGGATCGATCCGACGCGTGGTTCGACATCGCCTAAGTGCGTCGCAGGTCCCCCGGACCATGAACCCAAATAGCGATCGACAAGCTTGAGAAAGTCCTGCCAGTCAAATCGCCCCGCAATCGATAAAACCGCACCCTGGGGCTTTGCATGGGCATGATGAAAAGCTACGCAATCCTCATGAGATACCGCTTCGATACCCGAGACACTTCCCAGCGAAGATCGACCAAAGGGCTCGGCAAACCGTGATCGTTTCAGCTCGACAAAGCACTTCTGAGCCGGGTCGTCCTCAATGGAAGAGAGTTCGAGCAAGGCCGATTGGCGAACCTCCTCGAGTTCATCCTCAGGGAAGTGAGGCTCTCGGACCATCGCTGCTGCGACCTCGAACGTCGTATCGAGGACTCTTGCCATGGCCGACATGCTGATGCTCGTGTAGAAACTAGACACGGAACTCGAACGGTCGACCCCCAAAAAATCCAGCTCCTCGACCACCTCTCGACTCGACCATCGGCCCGAACCCCGTTGGGTCATCTCAAGGGTCATGCCTGCAAGACCGATCCGATCGTGTGGCTCCCGTGCCGTCCCACCCGGGAACATCAGTGTAAATGCCACCGATTCGAGCCAAGGCATCGGTTCGCCCAGGATCGTCAATCCGTTCGGGAGGGTGTGTTGGTAGACCTGCTGCTGCATTCCTCGGAATCCTTGATTCAATCGATTCAATCGTTCGCCCTAGGCGACAATTTTTTTGTGGATGTCTTGCTCGATCCCCCAGACCCGTGAGTTCTCACCGGTAGGTCTTCGAATCGCAGGCGAATCATCTAATCGGGGGGCCAAAAGGAACCGAAGCCGGAGAAAAAACCAAGTTGGCCAACGACGCGAGGAAACATCTTAGCGGGAGCAATCGAAAAACGGATCGGAATTTTAGCAGACCCTTCGGGATTCGCGAGGGTTTTCTCGGGTGTCAATCCGAAGCGTCCGGTCAAATCCATCCAAGTTTTTCAAAGCGAAATCAAATCATGCCACCCCAGGCCATGCGATACGCAAGCGGTTTTGCCGGTCAAGCCCACTTTCGAATCCATCTCACGCCAAACAACCGACGGCAGTCGAAATCACCGAAGTAGGACTAGCCCCACCGCACCGTCCTGCGAACACTTTCCATCGAAAGGAACCTGCGGATCACCGAAGCCCTAAAACAGTTCGTCTCCAACGCTTAGGTCTAGCGTTAAAATAGCCATCGGTTCTGGCAAAGCGTACTCCAGATGGTTATTCTTTGTGGCGGGCGAGGGCTGGCACTTCGATGCTTCAGCAGCCAAAATCGCTATGACATCCAAACCTCGCGGAATGAAATCAGACAATAGAAAGAGTGCCATGGGTTCATCCAAAGGGCTCGATGATGTTCTCGACAACTGGGGGTTCGATCCCCACGCTCTTGCCGTTCGGCTAGTCAAGGAATCCGACGGCCGAGACGTCATCCAAATGCGGATCGATTTAGGGGTCCTTCAAATGGAAACCCAAGGCCGCCCCGACGGACTGGCGATCGAAGGCTTCCCGACCTTCTTGGATCGCATGCTTGCGATCGAAGAAAAGTCCCCAGATTTTGCCATGGACGATGACCAATGCTTCGAAGCCGACCGCGAATTCCACCAATACTACCACCGCCGAATCTCCTGGCTCCGTCTCCAACATTACCACCGCGCCGTCGAGGATGCTGACCATACTCTGGCCCTCATGGACGTCTGCCGTGACCACTCTCCCGACGAGGAATGGAGCATGAGCCACGAACAGTACCGACCCTTTGTCTTGTTCCATCGAACCCAAGCCGCCGCATTGGCTGCATTGGACGAAACCGATGCGGAAAAAGCGATCGTCATCCTCGACGATGGTCTCGAACAAATCAGAGACCTCTTCATCGAACACGAAGCCGAAGAAGAGTTCGAACAAGACGAAATGGTCCTGCAACTCTCCAGGCTCCGCAACTCTCTATGCGAAGAGTACGGCATCGGCCCATCGCTTCAACAGCAACTCGACCAAGCGGTCAAAAGTGAGCAGTACGAGCTGGCCGCAGAACTTCGCGACCAACTCGCCAAACGCCAATCTCGGTCGTAACTGCAAGCCGGTCCTCAGCCCGCAAGGGCGGCACTTCCCGCCGGTGTGCAAGCACCGGTCTTGGCCTCCGTAGGGACGAGCCCGACGGGAGGCTTCTAGCTGCTAACTTCTGCCTCCGACGGGGCGAGCCCGACGGGAGGCTTTTGCGTTAGCTGACCGTCAAGGCGATTGCCAGCGGCCCAGGCACAACTGGCTAATCACCGCCGTAGCATGGCCCTCCGAGGCCGTGCGTCCCCATCCTCTGTAGCTGCTAACTTCCGCCTCCGACGGGAAAAGCCCGACGGGAGGCTTTCTAGCTGCCAACTTCTGCCTCCGACGGGACGAGCCCGACGGGAGGCTTATTAAATAAATGGGCGGCACTTCCCTGCCATTTGTGCGTCAGCCACCGGACCTGAGCCATCGCTCCCAACTGCACAGGATCCCCTGAAGGCTAAATGGCTTGCCGGCAATCGCATCGACCCCTTGATCGCAATAGTTCTGCCAACGGTCCAGCCCCGCAAAAGGATCGATCACCACCAAAAACGCATCGGGTTGCTCACGCCTCAATCGCATCACCAACGCGTCGTTACTCGTCGATCGCCCACACCCATCCCCAGGGCGATAATCGACAGGGTTGCAATCGACCAGGATCAAATCGGCATTCAAGAGCCCATGAAGTTGATCCACCCGAGAGCCTAACCCTCGGATCCCATAGGATTCCAGCATCCCCTGCCATAGCTCAACTCCCGAATCCCGATCGCTCAGCACCCAAGCGATCCGATTGCTCAAAAGCGATTGAGTGTTTTGACAATCTTTCCAAGTCACGAATCGATCCGCGTCGGCTTCGATCCGCTGGATCCTCAATCCCCTAGTAAGGCCGCTCGAGAATCCTTTCGATTTCGCCATCGAGCAATCCGACTCCCAGCACACCCACGGGATGACTCGATCATACCACTGGTACCAGTAAAACGTTTCGATCGATTCGGGCAATGGAAACGTTCGACGGTGGCCAACCCAATCTTCACCCAGCACACATGCCATGTGGACCTGACGCGACCAATCGATCGATTGGATCGGCGGAGGTATGTCCTTTGAAACCACTGACCGCTTCGAGCTGGTTTTCTTTTTTGCACTTTCGACTCGCGGCTTGGATGCCATATCAAGGAGCCAGGCTAAACGGTCATCGCTGCGATGTTCAAGCCCCACAAGCAGCGAGCGATCCGACGAGGGTTCTTGCAACCATTCGGTCGCCGTCGCTCGATCGAGAACCTCGATGCAAGAAAAGTGATCGAGCAAACCCATCCATCGGCCATCGATCGGTCCGAACCATCCGATGTCCAAATGCGATCGCTCTATGGGGCTCATTGTCGGATGTCGGACTCGATGAGTTCGAGTTCCGCGGCCCTGAGCACTTCCATCGCTTCGACCGGACTTTGAGCCGAGCGGAGCAGGGTAAGCAAAACCTCATCTGTCACGAGCCGAGCCAATCGTGCCAAGATCCGCAAATGCATTTGATCGTCAGTCGAGCAGATCAAAAAGAAGACGTCCGTCTGATGTCCCGAGGTATAGCCAAACGGGAACGGTTGGGTGGTAATCCCAAGAGCCACCATGGAATCCGAAAGAATCGACGTCTGGGGGCGCCGAGGGTGCAGCAGTGCAACTCCGTTCTCCAAAGCCGTCGGATGCAATGCCTCTCGGGCCGAAACGGCTTCTGCCATCTGCGCCGCATCCCAGAGCAATCCCGTTCCTGCGGCGACATTGCACATCTCACGGACCACCGAGGTCTTGGTTCGGGCATCAAGAGGTATAGCGATCGCATCGATACTCATGAATTCGCACAGCATCGTTCGCTCATCGATCGAGGTGTCGAAGTTCTTCTCTAAAATCCGCTCAAAACGCTGCAACTCGTCGGATTCGACGATTCCGATCTGCTCCTCGAGCCAATGATGGATCTCCGATTCGGAGAATCGCCACTGGCCGTTGACCCGCCGCCCCGGCAATTTTCCACGCGTCACCATCTTGGTGACTTGGTTTGGAGTAATATGCAGGTAAGCGGCTAGCTGATCTATATCAAAGTCTTTACTGGCCATATCGAGTCAACGGTTTGCAAAAAAATCTGAAGTCGTCTGAAACAATCCGAACCAAAATCGGGTACGATTTTGTCGGGCCTTGCTCGGACTCCCTGCCCGAAAGCCGAACCGAACCAGTTTACTGGCACAATTTGGACCAGCAATCCCGAATATCTCTCCACGAGGAATGTTCATCAAAGGAACACCAAAAAACATGAAATCTGACTCCAAAGCCCCCCTACGATCGATCGATACGCTTCGCACCCGCCGAAGTGTCCTTGCTGGACTTGCCGCCGGAGCGGGCTTGGGACTCATGGGCATAAACCCCATCGCAAGGCTCATGGCCCAAGAGGCCAAAGCAGCCGGACTCAAACTCGGGATCCAGATTTATTCGCTGCGAGGATTTCCCGTCGATGTGGCTCTCGATCACACCAAAAACCTGGGCTTCGAAGAAGTCGAGTTCTTCAGCGGCATGTTCCCACTGACGGCCAGCGACGAAGAGATCCAAAAGATGGTCCAAAAGGTCAAGGGACTCGGATTGAGAATCTCAGCCCATGGAGTCAATGGTTTTTCCAAAGATGCCGAAGCCAATCGCAAGGTGTTCGAATTCGCCAAAAAGGCCGGCGTGAAGAATATCTCGGCCGCACCCACCCCAGATTCGATGGATAGCC
The DNA here is from genome assembly GCA_003671195.1 of Planctomycetota bacterium. Lineage (GTDB taxonomy): Bacteria > Planctomycetota > Planctomycetia > Pirellulales > Pirellulaceae > JBKCUI01. Next base: position 9,989 of record QWPJ01000147.1, on the reverse strand, counting down.
TCAATGAACTCGTCAAAGAGTACGACATCCGAATCGCGATCCACAACCACGGCCCCTCCGACCGTTTCAATAAAGTCGTCGATGTGCTCCGGGCCATCGAAGGCCGCGATCCTCGCATCGGTGCTTGCGCCGACCTCGGACACTTCATCCGCTCGGGCGAAAAACCAGTCGACGTCATCCGAGCCCTTGCAGGCCGCCTCTATGGCGTGCACCTGAAGGACTTTGCCGAGATGAAAGAGAGCACCCGTGGAGTGATTCTCGGCCAAGGTCATTTGGACTGCGCCGCGGTCTTCGATGCGATGATCCAAGCCAAATTCCCAGCCGATGGAGCCTTGTCCCTCGAATACGAAGAAAACCCCAAGGACCCCATCGAGGATATCCGTCAGTGCGTCGCAACGGCCAAATCGGCGATGACCAAAGCCAAGGGTTAATAACCAGGGGTTAGTCCTATCCTCATGAGTGTCTATGAGAAGCCCGCCGATAAGGTCTTCGAGATCGAATCGGTTCGCAAAAGCTACGGTAGCAAACAGGTCCTCAAAAATATCTCGCTGTCGATTCCAACCGGAGTCGTCGGATTGCTCGGCCCGAATGGATCTGGAAAAAGCACCCTGATCAAGACTATCCTCGGTTTGGTCTCGATCGATCCAAGACGGGGCGATACCGGGAGCGGACAAGTCCTAGGCTTCGACTGGCCCTCCCAAGTCCGCATCGTGCGAGACCACGTAGGCTATCTCCCCGAGGACGACTGCTACCTCCAAGGCCTTCAAGGAATCGAATCGATCCAGATGATGGCTCGGCTCTCGGGCCTCCACAAAAAGGAAGCCCTCAGGCGGTCTCACGAAGTCGCCGACTATTGCGATCTCGGCCAAGAACGCTACCGCAACGTCGAGACCTACTCAACCGGAATGCGACAAAAACTAAAGTTCGCCCAAGCTCTGGTGCATGACCCCCAGTGGATCATCCTCGACGAACCGACTACCGGACTCGACCCACAACAGCGGGAACAGTTCCTCGACCGCATCTTCGCACTTGCAAACGAGCAAGGAAAATCGATCCTGCTCTCAACGCACATCTTGCACGATGTCATCCAGACCTGCGACCACGTCGTGATCATGGCCGCAGGGCAAATCCGACTCGTCGATACCCTCGAACATCTTCAGCGACCCAGCCAGGAAGGCCTCCAAATCAGCGTCGTTTCCAACGCCGGAAAACTTGGCGATGCGCTACGAGCACAAGGCATCCAGAGCAACTCCACTTCGGACTCCCAACTGGTAGTCCTTGGCGACGAATCCGTCCTGCTAGATTGCATCTGGAAAACCAGCATCGAGCAGCAAGTGACCGTTCTTCGGATCGAACAAGCTAAAAACTCACTCGAACAAGCTTTTTTGGATGCTGTAAGGAGCTAATTCGATGCCTCTGCTGGATATCGGATATCGGAAATGGGAAGGCGAAAAAACCCCGCGTTCGACGCGTTCGCTGGCACTTGCAAGCACCGGAATCCACCTGGTCTGGAAAGGGACTTGGCTCAAACGCATTTTGATGTTCATGGCGATCCCGGCTCTGATCGCAGGGATCTTCGTGGCGACCTTCGAGCAAACCCTCGATCGCGATGGACCACGCGCCTTGTTCACGATTCTTTCAAGAAGCCCTCAATCTCGCAATATCGCGCAGCGGGCAGGGGTAGACCTCAACGCCGCGATCGAAAGCCCAGAGTCCTACCGTCACTTCACCTGGTCCTACATTCTTTTCAATCTCTCGCGCTATCCCCAAGCCCTAGGGATGATCGTCGTGCTCGGCCTGGTCGCTCCACGCCTAATCAGCTACGACCTGCGCAGCCGAGGCTACCTGCTGTACCTCTCAAGACCGCTGACCCCAGCCGAATACATCTTCGGAAAAGCCCTAGTCCTATACTTTTTGCTCTTCATCATGTCCGCATTGCCAGCCCTGCTGATCTATGTAGCAGGCCTATTCCTCTCGACAGATCCGACCGCGATCGCTCAGACCTGGGATATCCCATTTCGAATTCTCCTTGCATGCCTAGTGCTCATGATCCCGACGACGGCCGTCGCACTTGCCTTTTCGTCGATGACCCAGGAAAGCCGCTATGCCGGATTCGCTTGGTTTTCCATGTGGGTCGTCGGCTCGGTGACCTATTTCACCCTCTGGACGGCCACCCAACTCCGTGAGCAATTCCAAAATCAAGGCCGCGGAGCAAGGATCGAAGCGATGGCCCCATGGAACTCCTTCAAGCTCTTTTCACCCTACGAAACCCTCGGCTATCTGCAACAACAAATCTTTGGACTCGCCGTCAAAGACTCCTGGACCTGGGCTCCATGGATCGCAGTTGCCATCGTCTCAGTAGCTGGCTACGGGTTTGCGTATTGGAAAGTCTCACGGGTATTAAAAGCGTAATGACTCCCAACGATCGTCCAGAAGAAAACCTCTTCGAACTGCAAAACCTCTCCCTCATGTACGGGACGGTCATAGGCGTCAACGACCTGCATTTGACCCTCCCTAAAGGGGCTTACGCACTGATCGGACCCAACGGAGCAGGCAAGTCCACACTCATCGGACTCATGACCGGTGCCCTGAGGCCTACCCTCGGTAGCCTGAATGTCCTCGGCGAAAATCCCCGCAACTCCGGGCCATTGCAACAACGACTCGGAGTCTGTCCGGCCACCGATCTGCTAGTCCACGGAGTATCAGCCCAACAATGGATCGTCCAGCTCCTGCGAATGTCCGGCTGGAAAAAATACGAAGCCATCGAAAGGACCTACCAAGTCCTCGAAGAAGTCGGACTGGCCGAGGCTCGCAATCGACCCATCCACACCTACTCACTCGGAATGCGCCAGCGATGCAAAATCGCACAAGCCATCGCGCATCGGCCCGAACTGCTGATCCTCGATGAACCCTTCAACGGACTCGATCCCATCGGCAGATTCCAAATGAGCGAACTGCTGATCCAATGGGCCAAGTCAGGCAAGAGCCTGCTGCTTGCAAGCCACGTGCTCCATGAAGTCGAACGAATCACCGATTCGTTCATGCTTATTTTCGGAGGACGACTCCTGGCCAGCGGTACCGCAGGCGAACTCCGAAGACTCCTTGCCGATCTCCCCCAAGACGTCATCGTGCAATCCAAAACCCGCGATCAACTCGCCTCACTCCTGGCCGAAAAACCATGGATCCGCGCCGTGCACCGAGACTCCCACCCCGACCGATTGATCCTGACGGTCGATCGACCCATAGAACTCTACGAATCCTTGGCTCTCTGGGCTAGCAACGGACTGGTCTCCGTCGAACGGATCACCGGAACCGATGGAGACATAAGCACCCTATTCCGCCTCCTGATCTCTCGCCATCGCGGAGAACGCGCCTACCAAAACACGGGAGCTTCCTCATGAGTTCGTCGACCAACACGACACTTTTTTCTAAGCTCTCAAGAGCCGTACCAGGCGTGGTTAGCTACGAACTGGCCCGCTCGATGACCCCAAGCCGCTGGGCGATGTTCCTGCTGATGGTCTGCATCCCAACGGCTCTGCTGATCGCCGTGTCTCAATTGACCCCAGATAAAGTCAAATACGCACTCAATGCCTCGCAATCGCCTCAAGAGAAAATCGTCATCAGAGACGAAACCGACCTCGCATTTAGCATGCTCGTGTACCTGCTGATCCCCCAAGTCATGACCATGCTCGGGATGCTCGTTCTGGCCTCCCCTATCGTGCACTCAGAGCTCGAAGGCCAAACTTGGATCTATGCCCTCGTGCGACACGCAGGCCGACGTTCCTTGCTCCTGGGAAAGTACCTCGTCGCAGTCCTATGGACCAGCGCCGCAGGGATTCTCGCCGTGAGCCTTGCGACCCCCTTTTTGCCGCTGAAAAACCCAGCTCAACTCTGGCTGACCGCTTCGCTGCTGTGCCTGCTGGCCTCGCTCGCCTACGGCGCTCTTTTCGCCCTGATCGGAGTGGTGATGCAAAAACGAGTCATGGTCGTCTCCTTTGTCTATGCCTTGATCGCCGAAGGCGTCTTGGCATGGATCCCCGCAGTCATCAATCAATTCACCATCGCCTACAGACTCCGGTCGATCCTGTTTCGGTGGGCCGATCTGTCGGTCGATCAGTACTTTCCAAATATGGGATTAGCCCGCAATGCTATGGTCGCTCAGGACCCAAGCGGGTGGGTCCAAGTCGGCTTGGTTCTCCTTATCTCAGGTATCCTGCTAGGCCTGGCTCTATGGCTGGTCGAAAGCATCCAATACAGCTTCCAATCGGAACTCTAAGCTCATCACAGAGAGCCTGTCCGCCCCAACAAAGACACTTGCGCCGGACACCGCGCATTTTGGCAGACCTCGCCCCAATGCCAAACAAACACCCCTGCCTAAACCCCTACCTAATAAGGACTTGCGCAAAAACCGACCCGGTTTTTTGGCTCGTTGGCACGCGGATTGCTCATTGGGTGGTCCACTCAGTCCGACTGCCAAATCGGGCCGAATTTCATCATTCAAGGAGTTCAACGTGGCAAAACAAATGGTATTTGATGACGAAGCACGCCAGCCTCTTTTGGCGGGTGTTTCGAAGTTGGCAAGAGCCGTCCGCTCGACGCTAGGACCCCGTGGCCGCAATGCGGTTCTGGATAAAGGTTGGGGTTCCCCAAGGATCACCAAAGACGGCGTAACGGTCGCCGAAGAAATCGAATTGGATGATCCTTTCGAGAACCTCGGCGCCCAATTGGTCAAAGAAGCCGCCAGCAAGACCAACGATGTCGCCGGTGACGGAACGACCACCGCAACGGTACTGGCCGAAGCGATCTTCCGCGAAGGGCTCAAAATGATCGCCGCCGGCGCCGACCCGATGTCCCTCTCGCGGGGAATCGCCAAAGCCGTCGAAGTGGTCCACGAGCAGATCAGCAAAATGTCCACCCCCATCGATGGGAAGAGCAAGAAAGAAATCAAACAAGTAGCCACCATCGCAGGGAACAACGATCCTGCCATCGGTGATGTCTTGGCCGAAGCGTTCATCAAGGTCGGCAAGGACGGTGTCATCTCCGTCGAAGAAGGACGCGGCAACGAAACGACCGTCGAAATCGTCGAAGGTATGCAATTCGATCGCGGTTTCCTCTCCCCTCAGTTCGTCACCAATCAGGACGAAGTGACCGTCGAACTCGAAGACTGCTACATCCTGATCCACGAAGACAAGATCAGCAACAACAAGAAACTGATCCCTCTGCTCGAAGCGATCAGCAAAGCCAAAAAGCCACTTCTGATTCTCGCAGAAGACGTCGACGGCGATGCCCTAGCGACTCTGGTCGTCAACAAGATGCGAGGCATCTTGAGCGTCGCTGCGGTCAAAGCACCCGGCTACGGAGATCGCCGTAAAGCCATCCTCGGAGATATCGCTACCTTGACCAACGCCAACGCGATTTTCAAGGACTTGGGCATCGACCTCGAATCGGTCAAACTCACCGACCTCGGACGCGCAAAACGCATCCGAATCACCAGCGAAGAGACCGTGATCATCGGCGGCGCTGGCAAGAAGGACAAGATCGAAGCTCGCGTCGTTCAAATCCGCCGCGAAATCGACAACACCGATAGCGATTACGATCGGGAAAAACTCCAAGAGCGTTTGGCCAAACTCGCCGGTGGTGTTGCCCAAATCAACGTCGGCGCGGCCACCGAAACCGAAATGAAGGAACGCAAGGCCCTGATCGATGACGCAAAGGCTGCAACCCAAGCAGCACTTGCCGAAGGGATCGTCCCTGGCGGTGGTGTCGCTCTGCTGCGATGCGAAGCGGCCCTCGATAAACTCAAACTCGAAGGTGATGCAGCCCTAGGCGTTCGAATCATCCGAAACGTTTTGGACTACCCTCTTCGCTCGATCGCCAACAACGCCGGTCTCGATGGAGCCGTGGTCGTCAACCGCGTTCGTCAACTCAAAGATAAAAACGAAGGCTACGATGCCAATGCCGACAAGTACGTCGACATGATCAAAGCCGGTATCATCGACCCAGCGAAAGTCGTCAAGACAGCTCTCAGCAACGCCGCAAGCGTCGCATCGCTGCTCCTGACAACCGAAGCCCTCGTGACGGAAATCCCCAAGGAAGAAGAACCTGCAGGGGGCGGACATCACCACGACCATGACGGCATGGGTGGTATGGGCGGCATGGGTGGTATGGGCGGCATGGGTGGTATGGGAGGCATGGGTGGCATGGGCGGCATGATGTAGTCGTCCCCAAGCTCTCTGTTTTTCCATCCAAATAAAACGCCCAAAACAATACTTTCAAAAACTTCAAATCTTAAATATCAGAGGTAAATCCAATGGCCAAAGTCAATATTCGTCCACTCGATGATCGTGTCGTAATCCAACCTACCGAAGCCGAGCTGACCACCGCCGGTGGTATCGTCCTGCCAGATAGCGCAAAAGAAAAGCCACAACGTGGCAAGGTCGTCGCGGTCGGGCCCGGCAAACTGCTCGACAATGGCGTCCGCGCCACGCTCAGCATCGCTGTTGGCGACGAAGTCATCTTCGGCAAATACGGTGGGAGCGAGATCGAAGTCGACGGCGTCGATTACAAGATCCTTCGTGAGAGCGATGTCCTCGCCAAACTCGCTTAGTCTCCCCCCAGACAACGGATATTCATCTTAAAATCCTCAGAAAAAGGAACTGCGAAGCGTGGCTAAGCAATTAATGTTTGATGATCAAGCTCGTGCGAGGATGCTCGCGGGCGTTGAGAAATTGGCAAATGCTGTCGCTGTTACGATGGGTCCAACCGGACGCAACGTGATCATCGACAAAAGCTTTGGCGGACCGACAGTCACCAAAGACGGTGTTACGGTGGCCAAGGAAATCGAATTGGAAGACCGATTCGAAAACATGGGTGCTAAACTCGTCGTCGAGGTCGCCCAAAAGACCAGCGACCTGGCCGGCGATGGAACCACCACCGCAACGGTTCTTGCTCGCGCGATCTTTAAGGAAGGGCTTCGAAATATCGCTGCCGGAAGCAACCCCTCGGCAGTCCGCCGCGGGATCGACAAGGCCGTTGAGGCTGCCGTCGAGCGATTGCACGCGATGGCCAAACCCGTATCGAGCCGCGATGAAGTCGCTAGCGTTGGTGCCATCTCGGCTAACAACGACATGTCGATCGGCTCGCTGCTGGCCCAATCCCTCGAACGCGTCGGCAAAGACGGCGTGATCACGGTTGAAGAAGGCAAAACGGCAGACACCACCGTCGAATACGTCGATGGGATGCAGTTCGACAAGGGATACGTTTCCCCTTACTTCATCAACACTCCTGCGGACATGAGCTGCACGTTGGAAAACGCGCTGGTCTTCATGTACGACAAGAAGATCAGCAACATCCGGGATCTGATTCCCTTGCTCGAAAAGGTTAGCACCTCAGGGCAACCCCTGCTGATCATCGCCGAGGATGTCGATGCAGAAGCCCTTACGCTTCTAGTCGTCAACAAACTCCGAGGCACCCTCAATGTGTGCGCCGTCAAAGCCCCCGGCTTCGGCGATCGTCGCAAAGCGATGCTCGGAGATATCGCTGTCCTGACCGGCGGTACCTTCATCAGCGAAGATCTCGGTATCCAACTCGAAAAAGTCTCCCTCGAACACCTCGGACGAGCCAAAAAAGTCGTTGTCGACAAGAACAACACGACCATCGTCGAAGGTGGTGGAGACCGCAAAGCGATCGATCAACGCGTTGCTCAAATCCGCGCACAAGTCGATCAAACCGATAGCGAGTACGACAAGGAGAAGTTCCAAGAACGACTCGCGAAACTCGCCGGTGGTGTGGCTGTCATCAGCGTCGGTGCCGAAACCGAAGCCGACATGAAGCAGAAGAAAGCACGCGTCGAGGATGCCCTCCATGCGACCCGCGCTGCAGTCGAAGAAGGTATCCTGCCAGGTGGTGGTGTCGCTTTGCTGCGATGCACCGATGCAGTCTCCAAAATCGTCGGCAGCCTCTCGGGTGACGAAAAAACCGGTGCGGAAATCATCCTACGCGCCTTGGAAGCCCCTTTGCGTCAGATCGCCGACAACGCCGGAATCGACGGTAGCGTCGTTGCCGACGAAGTTCGTCAAAAGCCCGTCACCATGGGCTACGATGCAAACAAAGGCAAGTACGTCGATATGCTCGCCGCCGGGATCATCGATCCGGTCAAAGTGGTGCGAACCGCTCTTGCAAACGCTGCGAGTATCGCCGGATTGCTTCTGACGACCGAAGCCCTGGTTACCAACCTGGACAAGGAAGACAAGAAGAAAAGAAAGATCGAAGGTGCAGTGCGCTAACCAAAGCCCACTAGCCCACGATCATAGACTTCTTTGAGCGGACAGTCCAACAACGACTGTCCGCCCCGACTGGGTCATTCGCTCACCGAATGGCCTTTTTTTCTAAACCTTGCAAGGATAGCCAAACCAACACCGTGTCTTCTCAGTCAAAACGGGATTACTACGAAGTCCTCGGGGTCAGCAAAACTGCTTCACAGGACGAAATCGCAAAGGCCTATCGCAAGCTTGCGCTAAAGTACCACCCAGATTCCAATCAGGGAAATACCGACGCGATCAATAAATTCAAAGAAGCCGCAGAAGCTTACGAGGTCCTCTCGGACTCCGATAAACGAGCCCGTTACGATCAATACGGTCACGCAGCTACCGGTTCAGCAGGACCAGGCTTCGGGGGAGTCGGTGACATCTTCGAGGCCTTTGGCGATATGTTCGGCGGCTCGATTTTCGAAGATTTCTTCGGCGGAGGAAAAACGCGATCGCGAGTCCGTCGCGGTGCCGACCTGCGCTGCGATGTCACCCTCGATCTCGAGGAAGCTGCAAAAGGGGTCACTAAGACCGTCGCGCTGACCCGATACGCGTCTTGCGAAAAATGCAAAGGCTCTGGGGCCGCCGAAGGTTCCCAGCCCGAAACATGCCGCAAATGCCAAGGTCGAGGCCAAGTCGTCCAAGCCTCGGGCGTACTCCGGGTTCAGACCACTTGCCCGATATGCCGAGGCAGTGGCAAGACCATCAGCAACCCATGCTCGACTTGTGATGGAAACGGACTCAGGCCCCATGAAGTCAAACTCGAAGTCAAAATCCCAGCGGGTGTCGACGACGAAATGCGCGTTCGGCTCCAGGGCGAAGGGCAACCGAGCCCCGACGGCGGACCACGCGGCGACGCTTACTGCTTCATCCACGTCAAACCTCACCCGCTGTTCAAACGCGACGGGCAAGATCTGATTTTTCAATTCCCGATCTCCTTTAGCCAAGCTGCCTTAGGAGCCAAAGTCGAGATCCCCACGCTCGATGGACGCAAAGAACTCGACGTGGCTGCCGGTACGCAAAGCGGAACCGTCTTTCGTTTGCGAGGACAAGGAATGCCCGACCCGCACACTTCGGGCCGAGGGGATCTGCTGATCCAAACCTTTATCGAGGTTCCCAAAAAACTCAACAAACGCCAACAAGAGCTCCTGCGGGAATTGGCCGAGCTTGAAGAAAAACACATCTCGCCAGAGCGAAAAACCTTTATGGACCGTATCGTGGCCTACTTCCAAGGCCAAGGGAATAGTTGATCCAATTCAAAAACACCCGCGAAATTATCTAACATAGGTTTCCAAATGAGCACAGAGAACGACAAAGATCCAAAGAACAAACCATGGCTCAACCCTGCAGACCTTGCCGATGGAGCCCAAAGCGAATCCAGACGAGAATCCCAAGAGGATTCTTACTTCTCCGAGGACAGCAACGACATCTACGATTCGATCGAAGATGACTCGCCCGAAATGCTAGTGCAAACCCTCGAACTTCAGGTCGCAGAACTTCGAGACCGCGAACTCAAAGCACAAGCCGAGTTGGAGAACTTCCGACGTCGGATACTCCGAGACGTCGACCAACAATTGAAGTATTCTGCGATGCCGTTGGTCACCGACCTGCTCGATGTGCTCGACAACCTCAACCGAGCGATCGAGTCTGCAACACCCAGTTCGAGCACCGAAGGGCTTGTCG
>QWPJ01000096.1 GCA_003671195.1 Planctomycetota bacterium | reverse complement strand
TCGCAAAAAGCGATGCGGAACAGGTATTTCTACCGTTCTATTCACTGAAGCCAGAGGATGAGGGGAAGGGACTGGGGCTCTACATTTGCAAGGAGATTGCCGAGTTCCACGGAGGAAATATCTCTCTGGATGAAAACTTCATCGGGCCAGATCAAAGACTGCGTACGTTTTCTCTAGATCTACCAAAACCAAATGACCAAGAATAGCACCGAAATGGATGGGACTATGGCGACCGTGGGTGTTCAGGCGATTGGTGATGTCATGCGAGTATTAATTGTTGATGACGGATTTGATCCTCCAGAGTTGGCTGAAATCGCTGCGAATGATTTCGATCAGTTCATTGCTGAGCTAAATTCATCAGAATCCCAGCATGAGCTCCTGTCAGGCATCGCGACAATCGACGACTTGAACGCTGAGAATATAAAGCAGCTCTGGACGCTCCGGTTTGAAGATCCCAACTTCAGACTACCGTTAGATGCGTTGTTTGCTCACCGCTTGCAATCATATTCTGCTGTAATAGCAATCTATGACGTTTTGGTTGCCAAGCTTGGTGGAAAGTGCGTTGCTTACGACGGGACCAGTTGCTCCTACGTTGGTCAGTATGATGTTGTTTTCTTAGATTATCGACTTGGCACCGGAGACGAGAACACAGCTGTACGCAGTGCGGTTCAACTAGCCAGGAAGATTCATTCATCGACTGGCGCAATGGTAGTACTGATGTCATCCACGGATGTTTCAGAATCAAAAGTCTGTGATTTTCGAAAGAATGCAGATTTGCATCAAAGTCTCTTTGAGTTCATTGACAAGTCAACGTTAAGAGATGACCGCAAGCTCTTAAATCGCCTCCAAGCGCTTAAGGATACCCACAAATCACGAAGAGCGATTCATGACTTGGTAAGTTCGGTTGAGATAGCGATGAAGCAAGCCGCAAGTAAGGTGTCAGAAATAATCAAGTCTGTGCGGTTCGAGGATCTCACTTACTTACACTACACAACCCTGCGGGCAGATGGCGAAACTCTTGGGGACTACATCGCGTGGCTGGTTACTAACTACTCAGCGCATCAATTGCATGCTATAATCGGAGGATGTGGTCCGATTGCTGAATTAAATGAGGTTCAAACTAGGCGATTGATTCCATTTCAACGTCGACCTACCGATGTGATTGCGGAGATGTATCGCGATGCAATAACAGAAATCATTCAACGGAGCTGGCAGCGTCATCCCCATGCGGATGGCACTGGGGTCGAAGGTTTGCCTCGGTTACAGTTCGGAGATCTGCTGTATAAGACAGCGACAGATCCGGCGTATTTAATACTGAATGCAGCCTGCGATCTCGCTATGGCGCCTGGTCAAAGTCGCGGAGAAGACCCTGACTTATCTATCTTACTTCTACCCGGTATATTTGTTTGTCTTGACGTACCTTGGGATAAAGAGTGGAGGGGCGCGCGTACTGAGCTGTTTGAAATCGATGACGCTCCCTATCGAATCCGCTGGGAGTATTCAAGAGTTGAAAGCGTTCCTTTCAAGCAGGTACGAGAACGGTTTGAATCCCAAAACTACAGACATGAACGCCGACTCACTCAGGCTTATGCAATTGAGATTCAGCAATCGTTTTCAAAGGAATTGACGCGCGTCGGGCAGCAGACTCCACCGCCGAAGCTTGGCGGTATTGGTTGCGCGAAACTTTATTTTAAATCAGAAGAACGTAAGTTCGAGCACCTTGGCGACTTCATTGGAGACGCAGCTTGCGTCTACCATCATAAAGACAAAACAACATTCACTCTAACGGGTGCATGTGTTGAATGGGTTTACGAGAACATTAGCAAAGCAATTAGTCTTATCAAAGGCAGAGTTAATGATACGTCGGAAGGTGATCCGAAGAAGAGATTGGAAGAGCTGCAAGCTGTCAAGCTAGGTCTCCTTCCTGATTGTGGATTTCAAGTTGAATATACCAAATTGCCGTCATCAGGTAAGTTTGTAGTATGGCCAGTGAAGACAGATCAAACAACTCCGTTGCTAGCCGTGCACCATGCGGACTCACTAAGCGGCAGTTGGAAAGGTGATGCTGTAGTTGCATTGAGTATTTCTATCGAACCAAGCATGCAAGGAAATGAAGAATGACCGTCGCAGAGAAGCAAACTAGACATATCCTAAGTCTTTCTGGAGGCAAAGATAGTGCTGCTCTCGCAATCTATCTTCGAGACCGGGTGCCGCAGATGGAATACATCTTTCACGACACTTTCAAAGAACTCGATGAAACCTACGAGTATCTTGACCGGCTTGAAGCTATACTGGGTAAACCGATCCTAAAAAGCAATCCGGATCGCGGGTTCGATCACTGGCTCAAAGTCTACCGAGGCATGATCCCCTCGAACATGCGCCGTTGGTGTACCAAGAATCTAAAGCTGAAGCCCTTCGAGCAATGGATCGGCGATGATCCTGTCGTAAACTACATCGGCCTTCGTGCTGACGAAAGCAGGTCTGGCTTTATTAGTGCCAAGCCCAACATCACAACGGTTTTTCCGTTTCGGGAAGACGGTTTGGTTTACGAAGATATCATCCGAATCTTGCAGGATTCGGGGCTTGGTATGCCGAAATATACGGAGTGGGGGCGAACGCGATCTGGCTGTTTCTTTTGCTTCTACCAGCAGAAGATCGAGTGGGTACGATTAAAGCAAACGTACCCAGATCTATTTGAGCAAGCAAAAGCATACGAGTATGATCAACTTCGGTATAACGCTGAAGGTAGCGCATTTTATTGGTGTGGCGATGAATCATTAGAGGAACTAGAGAAGCCCGAACGAATGGCGGCAATCGAGAAACAATGGGAGGAACGAAAGGCCAAGAAAAGTAAGTCTACAAAACTTGTTCAGATTCTCACTGATGTTGAGTTTGAGGATGATCCTGGTCGCGAAGATGGATGTCTTATTTGCCAGTTGTGAGGTCAAAATGTTCATTCACGAGGCAGCATGTAAAGTGCTCGCTGAGCTTGGTGGTCCAGCCCATGTTAGGCAAATCCATGACCTGATCGTAAGTAAAGGATACTATAGCTTTGGCGCAAAGAATCCCTGTAATGCGCTAGCGATTCAACTCAGTCGGAAGTCAATCAATGTCGATATTGAGTATTCATCCCCTGACAAGCCATTTTATCGGGCTGCACCAGCGACGTATGGTTTAACTGAGTGGATTGAGGTCAGAGCCATTTCCGCTGAAAATCTAGTACCTCAAGAAGTGGAAGAAGATGTAAAGTCAATACTTGATTTTGACAGCTTTCCGGGCACGACCAAAGAGCAACTCATACTCGCACGTATAGGACAAGGCGCATTCCGGAAATCGGTACTTTCGAGTTGGAACTATCGATGTGCAGTAACGGGTTCTAGCTTGGTCGTTCGCGCGTCTCACATTAAGCCCTGGCGCGTGTGCAACGACTGCGAACGTCTTGATCCAAACAACGGACTGCCACTTGTAGCCACGCTAGACGCTCTATTCGACTCACAGTTGATTACCTTCAAGCCGAGTGGAGTGATTCAGATGAGCGAGAGAATTCCAACGTTTGAAAAGCTGTGCTTAGGAATAACTGCGGATATGAAGCTCCGACGCGAGCCGACCCCAGAAATGTGTGCGTATTTGGAACAGCACCGAGAAGGGCTCATTGTCTGAGACAGCTATCAAACCTCTGTTCGTAAGCTTTGAACGCTTGAGACGAGCAGTTTTACTGCTAACTGAATATCCTCATCGGTGTTGTCTTTACCGAATCCGAATCGTAAAGAAGAGGCAACGGAGTCTCTGGATTTGTTTATTGCGGTAAGGACATGACTAGGAGTAAAATCCGCGACATGGCACGCCGCACCCGTACTCGCAACGATGTCGGGGATCATCGTAAGTAGTCCTTCGTTGTCTGTGCCATGAAAGCTAATGTTACTTACATGAGGTAGCCTACGCGTAGTACTGCCATTGACTGATATGTCTGCAAGAGTTCCCCGCAGCAATGCTTCAAACTTGTCTCGGAGTTTTTGGGTATGCGATGACCATTGCGATTGGTTCTTGAGGGCTATTGTGCACGCCGCTCCCATTCCAACTATTCCTGGAACGTTATGTGTTCCAGCGCGTAACCCTGCTTCCTGGCCTCCACCAAATACGCGTGGCTTGATGTGGAAACGTTTGGCCAAGTTGCGAACGAATAGGGCACCAATTCCTTTGGGTCCATAAAATTTGTGAGCTGAAAGAGATAGGATTGAAATTGGAACCGATTGAAGATCTATGACAACTTTGCCTGCTGCCTGAACAGCATCACAATGGAATGCAACCCCTTGCTTCTCACAGATCTCTGCGATCATTTGTATCGGCTGGAGCGTTCCAATTTCATTGTTGCCCCACATGATTGACACGAGGGAAGTAGCGGGAGTAATTGCGTCGACAAGTTGATCGGTATCTACCAAGCCCTCAGAATCAACAGGTAAGTAGGTCACAGACCACCCCTTTGATTCTAGGTAGCGGCAGGGCTCTAAAACTGCAGAATGCTCTGTTACCTGGGTAACTATATGGCGTTTGTTGTTTGGAACATCCTCGGCAGACCCAAGAATAGCTAAATTGTTTGCCTCTGTCGCACCGCTTGTCCAAACAACCTCATTGGGAAGGCAGTTGATCAACTCCGCAGTTTGCTCGCGAGCTTGACGAATCGCCCGTTGAACAACACCACCAACTGCGGGATGAGGCGTACCTGGATTACCAAAGGCCTCTCGAAAGAACGGCAACATCGCATCCAGAACTACAGGATCGAGAGGCGTCGTAGCGCAATGATCAAGATAAATAGGCATCAAAGCGTGCAAAATCCTTCTTACTATCGAGGGCACTCCCGTTACAGCGTTGGTTTAAAACGTCTGCTAGGCTGGCATTGTACCACTGACTTGTGTACTTGGCGACCGCTCCACATCGGTACGCGTACACCGGCCTGATCGGGTTTTTCTCAGCAGGGCCCGCTTGCGGGTAGATTCAAGGTGCGCCCTTGTTTCTATCCTAGTTCTCAAGGGGATCCTGCTGATGTCTCGCTTCGCGTCCTCGAAAACCGCCAAGATTTGGGCCGAACGGTTCGTCTAGGGCGGGCGATCTAATGCTCCCGTCGCGCAAGCGTACCCAGGGCGGCGCTTCGCTCTGCCCTGGGCTATCT
>QWPJ01000209.1 GCA_003671195.1 Planctomycetota bacterium | reverse complement strand
CGAAAGCGATTGAGTCAGGATCAGTGGTTCGAGCGATTCCTGCTCCTGGGGCTGGAACACGAGCGCGTAGCTTCTTTGATTCCGCCAACCAGTGGTCGCGGGATGAGGGTTATGCGGGATTGGCTTACATCAATTTCAAGGGTGGCGAGGGTGGCGGGATCGCGAAGAATCTCGGGCCTGATCGCGTAGCGCAGTTGGTGGCCAAGATGGGGCTTGGACCTAACGACGGGGTATTTTTTGCTTGCGACAAGCCGTCGACTGCAGCGAAGCTTGCTGGGTTGGTCCGGACACGGGTTGGAACGGAGTTGGGATTGATTGAGCAGAACGCGTTCAAGTTCTGTTGGATTGTAGATTTCCCGATGTACGAGTGGGATGAAGTCGAGCAGCGAGTGATATTCAGTCACAATCCATTTTCGATGCCGCAGGGGGAGATGGAAGCTTTAGAGACGATGAATCCTCTAGACATTTTGGCTTATCAGTACGACATCGTCTGCAACGGGATCGAGTTGTCGTCGGGTGCGATCCGCAATCACAAGCCTGAGATCATGTACAAGGCTTTTGAGATTGCAGGCTACGACCGATCGGTGGTCGATGAGAAGTTCAAGGGGATGATCACGGCGTTCAAGTATGGAGCACCGCCGCACGGTGGTTCTGCGCCGGGTGTGGATCGGATCGTGATGTTGCTTGCTGATGAGCCGAACATTCGGGAGGTGATTTTGTTCCCGATGAATCAGAAGGCTGAGGATCTGATGATGGGTGCACCATCGTATGTCTCGGAGAAGCAATTGCGTGAGTTGCGAATTGCGATCGTAGGCGATCCGCATAAACCGCAGTGAGATGATCGGGGCTACGTGAAGTTTCAGAGGGTGGAAGAGGGTTTCACCGCTAAGACGCCAAGGGAGCGAAGGAAGAGAAGGAGTTTAAGGGGGGGGCACCGCTAAGACGCGAAGGGCGCGAAGGAAGAGAAGGAGTTGAAGGGGGGGGCACCGCTAAGACGCGAAGGGCGCGAAGGAAGAGAAGGATTTGAAGAGGGTTTCACCGCTAAGACGCGAAGGGCGCGAAGGAGTTAGGGTGAGTGGTCGACTCTGGGGTCTTCGTGGTTTCGCGGTGGGAATAGGGACCATAGAATGAGTGAGTCCAATGAGTGAGTCCAATGAGTAAGTCCAAGGAAGAGATTGAACTAATTGCGAAGCAATTGGTGGATTCCATGTTGGCTGTTCATCGGGAATTGGGACCGGGGCTATTGGAGTCCACGTATCAGGCGTGTTTGGCGTATGAACTTGGCGCACGGGGGATCGAGGTCCGCTGCGAGGTCGAGTTGCCGGTCAAGTACAAGGGTCTCGAAATTGAAGCGGGCTATCGGATAGACATGCTGGTGGCCGACTGCATCGTGATCGAAAATAAGTCGGTTCAAGCCTTGGTCCCGATCCATGAGGCTCAATTGCTGACTTATCTGATGCTCTCAGGGTGTCGTCTGGGCTTCTTGGTCAACTGGAACGTTCCGCTTATCAAAGATGGAATCAAGCGAATGGTGAACAATCTATGAGCACCTGGCGTTCATTTCTTTGCGTCCTTCCCGTCTTCGCGGTTCCGGGCAAGGATGCGCCTGAGCGGTTCGCCGAGAAAACCAGTTGACCCACGGGTTTAGAAGTTTTTGAGTTGTTGCGAGAGGAGTTCCATGGGGAGTCCGACGACGTTGGTTGGAGAGCCTTTGAGGAGGGTCAGCCAGGGTGGTCCGTCTTGGAAGCCTAGGGAGCCAGCTTTTCCGACCCACAGGTCGGTGGCGAGGTATTCATCGAGTTGCTCATCGGTGAAATTTTTCAGAACCAGCGTTGAGCAATCGACTTGGATGATTCGGTTTGCCGAGGCACGGCTCCAGAGGCACAGTCCGCTGTAGACGCGATGTTCACGACCTTTGAGGCGTAGGAGCATTTCTTTGGCGTGGTCGACATTGTTGGGTTTGCCGAGCACCATGCCTGCATATTCGGCGACGGTATCGCAGGCTAGGACGATTCTCTGGTCGACGTCGATTTTCTGGATGACGTCGGCTGCTTTTTGGAAGGCGAGTCTGGCGACGAGTTCCGGGGGAGTTTCTCTTGAGCAGATCCCGCATTCGGCTGCTGGATCTGGTTCGATGACTTCGAAACGATAACCGTATTGCGAGAGGAGTTTTCGGCGTCTGGGAGAGGAGCTAGCCAGGATGATGGGTCTGGGGTCAGGAACAAAGTCCTTGGGGGGCAGGAACAGGTCGTCGTGCTGGGGAGTGTTTTCGGCGGACATGATCGCTTAAGGGTTGTTCGTCGGTGGGAAGCCGATTCGAGGTCGGAGTTGTTCCCAGGATTGTTTTAGGGAGTCGAGGAGTCGGGCGATGTGACCCGAGGCGAGGTAGACACGGCAGCTTACGGCCGATTGGGGGTAGAAATTGGTGATGAAGTCGAAGCTGAATTCGTAGGGACCGTGACCGATCATGACGGCGTTGGCGTAGGTACCTGAGAGGATTTCGTCTTTGATTTTGAGTTCGTCGTAGATTTCTTGGGGGTTTTGGCGTTTAGGTGGTTGAGGTGTTTGAGAGTTCGCAGGTTGTTGGGCTTGGGGTTGCGTGGGTGGACGATTGGCGTGCATACCGGCTTGGATGCTGGTTGTACCTGGCGCTTCGGTGGGGATGTTGGTGGGTTGGTTTGGTGCAGCCTGGGTTGATGGGCTATGGAGTGGATCGACTTGGTGAGTCGCCGGTGGCAGGCTGCCTGGCAGTTCGCCGTAGCGTTGTCGGAACAGTTCGATATTCTTGGCGAGAGCTTCGATGAATTGGGGCATTACGCCGTGTGGCAGGACGACTCTAGCGACGATGGTGCTGGGTCTTGGGAGGTTCCGGACGAAGTCCAGAACGAATTCGGTGGCACCTGTGACGACGATAACCCCGGTGCTGATTTCGCCTTTGGCTACGTGATCAGGGACACGAGCGCGCATGGCGGGCATGTTATCGAGGGAGTCTTGTGGATCGCCGTTGGGTGTGGACATGGTTGGTTGTTTTCTTCGGGAGCCGATTGGGGGATGGCGTTGCGTTAAACTTAGGATTTTGCTTCGAGGGAGGCAACCTCTTGTCTTAGGATGCGGTCGAGAATTCCGTTGACGAATGCGCCCGAGTGCAGACCGCCGTATCGTCTGGCGATATCGATTGCTTCGTTGATTGCGACGCGTCCTGGGGTATTTCCGTGTAGCATTTCGAAGGCGGCGATGCGCAGGACGTTTCGATCGATGGTAGCCATGCGTTGGATGGCCCAGTTGGCGGAGTGTTTGGAGAGGAGTTTATCCAGATCGCTTCGGTGGGTACGGACACCATCGATGAGGGATTGGGCGAAGGCGACGAGTGGTTCGTGGTGGTGGAGTCGTTTGCTGAGGAACTCTTTGGCGACTTGATGGTCGCGGGTTGGGTGGAGATCTTCTTCGAAGAGGAGTTGGAGTACGATTTCGCGGGCTCGCCTGCGTGTGATCATTGGATGCCAGGAGTTGGAGACAGATTCAGGGAGGTTTTACAGAGCATTTGATCGACTTCGTTTGAGACGATCACACCGTAGTTGATTGCACCGAGCCAACCGGACATGATGATTCCGACGCTGCCGGCATGGTAGAGGCCTTGGATTTGTTGGGGTAAGGCTCTTGAGACGGCGAGCCCTTCGAATTTTGTGCCGAAGCTAGCCCCTGAGACGTGTTTGGTGTAGTGGTTGAAGGTGCGGGGAGTAGCGGCTTCGGCCCACTCGATTTTTTCTCTGCAGTTTGGGACGTACTTTTCGAGGGCATCGAGGGTATTTTCGATGAGATCTTTTTTGCTTTCTTGATAGGCCGTTTCGTCCAGATCGGCCCAATCGTTCCAGTTGGCGTTGGTGCTCGAGACGATGGCGTGACGTTGTTTTCCATCGGGTCGAGTTCGTGGATAGTAGAAGCTGAAGGTGCGCGAGGTGATATTTCGGTTCAGGAGCAGGTCGGTGCGGAATGCATGGGCTGTCGAGCAGAAGAGCAGATCGCCGGTGGCATCTGGGATTTCGACATCGGGTTTGACTGCCATGTAGACTTGGGTGCTGCTGTTATTGAGTCGGACGGCTTGGGCGTCTTGGAGGAATTTCGGGTCGAAGTGTTTTGGTCCGACCAGATCGAGGATGGTGGATCGGAGGTTGGAGTTGCTTACGACGGCGCGGCAGCGGATGGTTCGCCCGTTGACTTCGACGCCTTGGACTTTGCCGTTTTCGACAAGGATTTTCGAGACATCGCATTTGATACGTGCATCGACGCCGTTTTGGGTCATTTCGGCTTGCATTTTGCTTACAAGGTCATCGGTACCACCTTCGTAGATGAAGACACCTTTGGCCATGAAGTTCGAGAAGACGATACCGTAGGTGATGGCTGGATCTTCGAGGGTCGAGCCGTTGGCGTAGGTGATCGGTTCCATCAGGAGTCGGACGATATCTTCGCGTCCGGGGAAGAACTTGTTGAACAGTTCGCGGGTGCTCATGGATTGGTCGTCGTAGAAGTTCATCGAGCGAGCCGTATCGAAGAACTCGGTGGTCGTTTGTTTTGGGATTCCGAAATGGGAATCCATCAGAGCGGTAAAATCTTCGCGGTTGTAGGATGTCGTCAGGGAGAACATCGGGTTATCGAAGCGGATGTTCTTGAGTTGGACGATGTTCGAGGCGATATCGTCGTTCCAGTAGCGTTTGCAGCTTTTGAGCATTCCGTAGGGGAAGCCGTGGAGGGAGATATCGAAGGTATGTCCTCCGGGTCGTTTGAACCAGGTGGCAAGTCCGCCGAGTTTGTAGTGTTGTTCGAGGAGAAGAACGCGGTGCCCTGCGCGACCGAGGATGTTGGCTGAGGTCATCCCTGCTAAGCCGGAACCGATCACTACAACGTCGTATTCGGGCTTGAGGCCTGCGAGAAAGTCTTTTGGCATTGCAAAGAGCGGCGAGCGGGCAGAATCGAAGGATAGGAATGCGGATGAGAGGGGTCGAACCTCCACGGCCATATGTATTAGGCCACTAGATCCTGAGTCTAGCGCGTCTGCCAATTCCGCCACATCCGCGACGATTGCAATTCCTATGGGTCAAGGAGAATATAACAAAACTTGGGGTGGGTCAAGTCTTCCGAAGGCTGGCTAATGAGGTATTTGAGCAGTCGGGAAGTTTACCGGAACTCTCGCGGGGGTGCCTTTTGAGGACGAGTAGCATTTCATGGAGTCGTCGATTATCGAGGGAGTCTTCCGACGACTGGGGTGGGTTGGTATTCGTGAGGGCGTTTGTTGATGACTTCGGCGCGGATGATGGTATCGGGGCGGACGTTGGGGTCTTTTCGGGTTTCCTCGTCGGTAAGGTCGACGATTTTGAGCAGACCTAGGATTTCGATTCCTGAGACGACTCTTCCGAAGACTGCGTTTCGTTCATCGGCCAGGGGTAGGGGTAGGAAGGAGAAATAGAATTGGCTTCCGGCGAAGCTCAGGGAGCCTTGGGCCGGATCGGCGTTCATTCCGACGGGGAAAGCCAGAGAGCCTCGGAAGTGGCTTCGGTGGGTAGGCAGGTCGAATTCGGGTTTGATTCCGTAACCTGCGTTGCCTTTGCCGTCCCCTTTTTCGCAGCCGGTTTGGGCCAGGAGGTGTTCTTTGACAAAGAAGAAGGGTTTGCGGGTGTAGTATCCTTGTTCGACTAGGTAGACGAAGTTGGCGACCGATTCGGGTGCATCGTCTTCGAAGAGTTCGACGACGATTTCCCCTTTGGTTGTGAGGATACGGACTTGGGGATTATTTTTGGTTTTGTCTTCTTGGCGTCGGAGGAGTTCGGCTGCCCAGGATTTTTCGATCTCGTCGATTTTCGAGAGCATGATCGATTCTTGGGGGCCGAGTTTTTGGTTCGATTGGAGATCGGCCCAAGCGCGTCGTACCAGATCGAAATCGCCTTCGAAGAAGCCAGCGTACCCGGCATAGAGGAGGACATCATCGTCGACAAGGGTTTTGGCATCGAGGATTTTTTTGGCCGGATCGATCCAGTGGTCGAGGCGATCGGTTTGTCCGTCATCGATGAGCATTTCCTTGAGCATGGAGCCGACGCCGGCGTACTGAGTCGGATCGCTTGCGTAGAGGTCGGCTGCTGCGGATCGGTAAGCGATCAGAGTGTTGTTGGCTTCTTTGAGTTTTTCGAGCCATTTTTCGCGGACACCATCGGGGAGTTCTTCTTTGAGGCGGTGTTGGATTCGCGCGTGGGCTAGGGTGAAATCGGCGATTGCATCGCGGAGGTTATCGGAGGCTTTTCGGAAGGAGGCAGCCAGTGGGGAGTTGTCTGAGGCGGGGATGACCCCGAAGGTGGTCATTCGGAATTCTTCGGCTTTGATTTCGGCGTCGCGTTTGGCTTGTTGTCGGGCTTGGCGTTGCTCTGGGGTCAGGTTGGATTTCGAGGGGCTTGCTGCTCCTTGGCCTTTGGCCAGTGGGGTTTTGCCTGAGAGGACCGAGCCGCCTGGGAGATCCGTAGGGCTGGACGGGTCGGACAATTGGGACCACACTGGGGCCAGGGTCGCCAGATGGAGGAGGATTCCGTTGGCGATGAGGATTGTGGGTCTTCTCAGGAGTCTCATGGATTCGAAGGTGTTATGGATTGCGGACTGGATAGCGACGGGAAGCATAAGGGTATGGTATTTCCATGAAAAAAGCGGACCATGAAACGATCACTTTGAGGATCATCGCAGGGCATTTACGGTCGCGTCGGTTTGAGTTTGCGTGCGATCCGCGGACAAGGCCGATGAAGGATCGGACGCGCGAGGCGGTGATGAATCTTCTGGGTGGTACGCTTGAGAATCGGCTGGCGTTCGACCTTTTTGGGGGTTCGGGCGTATTGGCCTTCGAGTCGATCTCGAGGGGGGCCGAGCATGCGTGGGTTTGGGAGATTCTCAAGCCTGGAGCGAGGGTAATCCGCAGGATTTCGGAGGATTTGGGGATAGCCGACCAGGTGGATGTGTTGGATCAGGATGTGATTCGCTGGTCGGAATCGTTGGCCGATGGGTTGGAGTCCCGTGGGGGCAAGTTTGCCGAGTTGGGGGCCAATACGGTTCCTTGGGTGGTCATTTGCTGTCCGCCTTATGCGATGTGGGAGAGCCACAGGGCGGAATTGACGAATTTGGTGCATGCTTGGGCCAAGGCAGCCCCGATGGGGAGTCTGTTTGCCGTGGAGCTCGAGCAGAACACGGAGCTTGGGGTGCTTCCTGAGTTTTTGGAGTGGCAGGTGCGTAGATACGCCCCTGCTCAGGTTGCGATCGCCGAGGTGCTTGAAAAAGGGGGCGTTCAGGAATTTTAGTGGATCAAAACTCGGTTTTCTCGTACTCAGCATCGCGGTACTCGTACTCGTACTCGTACTCGTACTCGAAAAGCATGAATCAATTCAATTCGATGGCCTTTTGAGGAAGCTGGAGCCCCGGAATTTGGCTTGGGAAACGATATGATCCCGATGCTACTTCCCTTCGAGTACGAGTACCATTGCATTGAGTACGAGTACGAAAAGTAACTGCAGCCCAGTTTTAAGCCACAATAATTCCTGGAGGACCGAAAAAGCTTAGCCGACTTCGTGTCTTGGAAATCGGCGTGGCTTAGGAATCGGCCAGGGGCTTTTTCTTTTCGGTGATCACTTTGGATTTTTGGGCCATATCGGCGTTGAGTTCGATGTAGCTTTTCCAATCGGCCGGTACGTTATCTTCGTGGAAGATGGCCTCGACGGGGCATTCGGCCACGCAGGCTTCGCAATCGATGCATTCATCCGGGTGGATGTAGAGCATGTCTGCGCCTTCGTAAAAGCATTCGACGGGGCAGACCACTACGCAATCGGTGTATCGGCAGCCTACGCAAGGTTGAGTCACAATGTGAGTCATGGTTCCGAGCAACTTTCCAGCTTAAAATTCCAAGATAAACAGTAAGCGAAACGAGACGAAAGGTCCTTTTTTCGGACGCCTCGAAGGCATCCTAGGCAGGTCTGATCTGACTGTCAAGCAACCTTAAGTAGCTTGCTGTCGGCCATTTCTGGTCTAAAATTGAGTTCCTCGGATCCCGAAAGGGTTCTAACGGGTCAGATTTTCGTCGGATTCCGTGGTGGCCCGAGCCAGAGATTGTTCCTTTATTTTGCTTGCACCTCGAAGAGGACTTGGAGTTACCTGTGGCCCTATCCGAATTGGATCGAGGACTGATCAAGGACTGTGTGGAGGGGAGTTCGCAAGCTTGGGCGATTTTTTGCGATCGTTTTGCTGGATTGGTGCTGGATGTCGTCGATGAGACACTGGCATTTGCGGGTATTTCAGGGCACGACCGAACGTTGTCGTTGCGCGAGGAATTGGCGGAGGGATTTTTTCGGGAAGTCCGTTCGAATGGGTTTGAGTTGATCCGAACTTTTCGTGGCGAGAGTTCTTTGGCGACTTACATGGCCGTCGTCGCGCGGCGTTGGATTTTAGGGGCTTTGAGCAAACGGAAGCGTTCGGATTAGTATCACCATGGCAAGAGAAAGTTCTTCCGAGGGCCGAGGTTATTCTCAGGATCCGGTGCAGTTGGCCGAGGGGGCCTATCAGGCGCTCGAGCCCTTTGAGAGTCATTCCCGTTCTTCGGGGGGCTACGAGGCGGGTTTGGGTCCGTCGCATGAGCCCAAGCGGGCCGTTTCGCCGCGCGTGCCTTGGATACGCCGCTGGAAGCTTCCGATCGTCCTGTTGGTCGCATCGGTCGTTTCGATGACCTGGGCGGGTCTGACGATGTGGTCGCCGGTCGAAGCGATCGAAGCGGCGTTTTACGATGGATCTTTGTTCGATGTTCGCCGAAGTGTTTTGTCCAATTGGTTTCCGGGGTTGTTGTTTTCCTTGGCACTGACAGCGATTTTGGGAGCCCATGAGTTGGGTCACTACATCGCCACGAAGCTCTATGGGATTCGTTCGACGCCGCCCCTTTTTATTCCGTTTCCGATCAGTCCGATCGGGACCTGTGGAGCGGTGATATTGATGGATGGAAAGCAAGCCGATCGCAAGCAGATTTTCGACATCGGGATCGCCGGTCCATTGGCTGGGCTTTTGGTTGCGATCCCTGTGGCGGTGGCTGGATTGCTGATCGATTTGCCGATGAGGTCTGGGGGGGTACCTGCCTATACGTTTGGACAGCCGCTGATTATTCAGGTTTTGCAGGCGGTGCTTCAAGAGACGTCGGCTGTGACACTGACGCCTCCGCCGAAGTCCCCTTTTGAGTGGATCGGTGGCAGTACTGCTTGGGTCTCGGGGATTCAAAACATCGACATGAATCCGTTGCTCATGGCCGCTTGGGTTGGTTTGTTGGTCACCGGATTGAACATGATCCCGATGAGCCAACTCGATGGAGGGCATGTGATTTTCGGTTTGATGGGTAGAGGTTCGCATGTGTTTTCGAAGTTGGCGTATTTTGCCTGCATCGCCTATGTCGTTTTTGGTATTTTGGTTTTTGGGCAAGGTTTGTTTGTCTTGATGTTGGTTCTTGTGACATTGATGGGGATCCAGCATCCGCCGAGCCGCAACGACGAGGTGAGTTTAGGTCTGTTTCGACAGGTCTTGGGATGGCTGACGTTGAGTCTGCCGTTGCTCTGTATTCCTTTGCGTCCGATCACGATGGTCATGTAGTCTGAGGCGTTATTGCGTTGTCGAATTCATTTCGTCGAAAAAGTAGCCTTAGCCGCAATGTGGTTCTTTTCGCCGGAGGAGCTTCGGCGTTCGCATTTTTTTGCTCTGCGCTGACGGCTTATAACGACGTTGTTTTTTCGGGGCTTCATCAGTTTTCGTTGGCCTTGATGCTCCTGTCTTTTGTGGGGGTGATCGCGACGGTTTTTTCCAATCGATCCGCCAAGGAAGTGAAGTTCAGGATCGAACCGACCGGTGAGGAGATGGCCGATGGGAGAAAAGTCCATCGGGTGATTGCGAGTCGGTTTGAGAATTTCATCCACCTCGAATCTTCGGGTGATCGCGAGCAAGCCCCCGGACAAGCCCCCGGAAAAGCTCAGGGAGCGATACCCTTGATTCGAAGGCTCAGTGGCAAGCGGCGCGAGCGGATTCTCGTGGCGGTCGTTCGGAACACCACGGTCGATTTGGATTTTCTCTCGGAGCTTAGTCAGCTTGCGAATTTGATCGTGATCGACATCCAAGGATGCCGAGTCGATGCTGACGCATGGTCGGAGTTTGCTTACTTCGATCGGCTCAAGTACTTGGCGGTTTTCGGTGCGATGGAAGGTCAAAGCGAGCAGGATTTGTATTATTCCTTTCCGGAGGTCAAAACGATCATCGAACCGGTCCTTCTGGTCCACTCATCGCCCGATACGGTATAGAATCAAGGTTTTAGAACCTTAGTCTCTTTGGGTTGCTTTTCACGTGGCAAAACAACGTTCCTCTCGGAATTCTTCTCGGTGGTGGATAGGTGGTTTGGGGTTGTTGGCCCTCGGCACTGCGATCGGCCTTTACTTTTTGTTGAGCAACCCTCGAGCGGGTTTCTTGGGTGGGGGTGGTAGCGAGGGGGATTCTGGCGGGTTTGGGCAAGCGAGTCGGTTCGAGAAACTCGTTCGGGCAGCTTCCTTGCTCGAGAACGTCCAGTACGAGCAAGCGCTAGCCGTCTATGAAGAGTTGGGTGAAAAGGATCGAAGCGTTTCGGTCTTGCGGAATCGCGCGATCGCCTCGTTAGCGAACGTCAAATACAACATCGACTTGGCTCAGGACCCGACCAACGATGTCGAGGGGATTCGGAGTCGTTTGCCTGGTCTGTTCGAGCAATGCTCGGGTGCGATTTCCGAGTACATGCATATGGCTCCTGAGGATCCGATCGCATGCCAGTTGAGTGTCTTGAGGGATTCCCGCTGGATCGCGGTGCTCGCGGCGGCCAATCCGATCATCGCCGATGAAGAGCAAGCCAATTTGCTCAAGAAGCTCGAGCGGTTTGTCGAGCAGTTTCCTGGCAATGCGTTTTTGGCGACGCAGTACAACAATTCCGCCGAAGCGATGAGTGCCATCGAGCCTGAGGTGCTTCAAAAGACTGTCGGGCCGCTTCGGAGTGCTCACGAGGCCAACCCGAGGAACATCTACCTGTTGTGTTTGCTTGTGCAGCGGCTCGTTCAGTTGAAGGACCCGTCGGTGCTTGACTATGTCGAGCCACTTGCGAAGCTGCTCGAACCTTTCGAGTGGAAGTGGAAGATGGAGCGAAGGCCGAAGGATCTTGGCGATTTGCGACGGGCCTTGGAGGTGGGCAAGCAGGATCTCGATGCCGCGATGTCGATCCTTATCGGTTGGGTTGGCGAGGCCAAGGCGACCGAAGGGAGTTTGGTCGACGCTCGGAGCATCGACGTCAATGAATTGGCGTTTCTGGATCTGAGAGACCTTCAGGGGATGCTTCAGGAGCGAAACGCGCAAGAGGCCAAAATTAAAGTCGAGCCGGTCGCGAGTTTCCTCTTGGACGTTCCGGGGAGCCAAGTCGGGGGGAGCCAAGGGGTTAAGTTTTATGATTGGGATGTCGATACGCGACCCGAGGTTTTGGTTTGGACGCAAACGGAATTGCTCTTGGGGCAAGCGGACTTGAAGGGGGCTTGGAAGGAGTTAGCGAGGCTTCGACTCCCCTGCCCTATCGATGGATTGCTCGCTGCGGATTTCTTTTCGGTAGACGCCCACCGGGGGACCCCTGCGCCGCGGCAGGCCGAAACGATGGATCCTCAGAAGCAGCTTCAGGCTTCCGTGCGGCATGAAACGATCAGGGATTTGTTGCTGTATGGTCAGCAAGGCATCCACCTAGTTTCCATCGGTCCGATCCAGGATGGCAAGCCGACGTGGAAGCTCCTGGAGGAATCGGTAGGGTTGTCGGACCTCAAGGGAGTCACGGCGGTATCGCCGATCGATTGGGAATCCGATGGCGACCTAGATTTGGTGATTATTGCGCAAGGCAAATTGGTACTCAGGGAGAATCTCGGGAGCCGGATGTTTCAGGAGGCCAGCGGCTTTAGCACACTTGGCGATCCGTCGCGAAAGGCCTTGAGCCTGGCCGTAGCCGACATCGACCGGGATGTGGATTTGGACATTGTCGTATCGTTCGAGGATGGGTTAGGCGTTTTGGAAAACATCCAGCACGGTCAGTTTCGTTTTCGAGAGTTTTTCGATTCGGATGGGAAATCGGGCAAGTCATCGTTTGGGCCGGCAGGATCGTTGGCTATAGCGGAGTTGAACAATGATTACTCCTGGGATTTGGTTCTTGGGGGGGCTGATTCCGAATCGACATCGATTTTGACAGCGACCGATTACAAGACCGCAGCGGTGCGGTTTGTGCGGCAAAGCGGTCTGTGCAAGGAGGCTGCAAGGATCGTCACGGGGGATTGGAATAACGATGCGAGAATCGACGTCTTGGCCAGCACCGCCAGCGGAGTACGCTTGTGCTTGAACCAGGGGGATGGGAGTTTTTCGGTCGTCTCTTGGTCGGAGCTTGCAAGCCCTCAAGAGACGATCCCGGGGATCAGTCTTGGGGACATCGATTCGGACGGTTGGCTCGAAGCGATCAGCATCGAGGGTGGAAAGCCCAAGTTATTTGTATCTGAGTCTCGGCCTGAGAATCGGCATTTGATTTATAGGGTCAAGGGGATTTCGGACCCCAACGGCGGTGGCCGCAACAACCAATATGCGGTGGGCTCGACGATGGAGCTTTTCGGTCCGTTTGGGTACCAGGCCAGGATCATCGAAGACGATTCGGTCCACTTTGGGCTGGCTCAGAGCGATGCGTATTCGCTTCGAACGATCTTCGTCAATGGGTTGACCCAAGGCATCATCGATCCGAGGTCCAACGAGGTCTTGGAGGAGAAGCAGGTGTTGATCGGTTCGTGTCCGTTTCTCTATGGGTGGGATGGCAGTCGATGGGTCTTGGCAACCGACTTGCTCTGGAACGCGCCGTTGGGTTTGCAGGTGGCCAAGGGCAAGGTGCTTGCGGACCGTCGATGGGAATATCTAAAGGTCGATGGTGCCTTGTTGAAGCCCAAGGATGGCTACTACGAGTTGCGAATCACCGAGGAGCTCTGGGAGTCGGCCTACTTTGACCATCTGGCGTTGCTGGCTGTTGATCATCCTGCAGAGAGCCAGTGGTTTTCGAATGAAAAAGTTGGCCCAGGGTCGATTGCGCAGCCGAGTCTTTGGGGGTATGGAGCAACCCAGGGGCCATTGTCGGCCAAGGATTCGCGGGGCAGGGATTGGAACTCAGAGGTGCAAAACACCGATGGGGTATATGCGATTGCTTTTGAAAAACAATACAAGCAGGGGTTGGTCGAGCCGAGCTATTTAGAGATCGATTTCGGAGCGATCGACACGACCCGCTCGGCGCAGTTGATACTCACTGGCTGGATCTATCCGACCGATACGTCTTTGAACATCCACATCGATCAAAACAAGGATTTGGAGTCGCCCGAGCCGTTGTCGCTCTGGACGGTGGACCAGGCTGGTGAATTTCGCCAGACGGTTCCGTTCGCGGGATTTCCCGGTGGGAAGCCCAAGACGATTGTCGTGCCGCTGGATGGATTATTTTCGAGCCAGGACCATCGGATACGGTTGGCCCATTCGAGCCAGATCTATTGGGATCAGATTCGCTTGGGGTATGGCGCATCGATTCCGATCAGCGATTTGGACAACCCGCAGCGTCCGATGGTCCTAGCGTCGAACGATCCGAATTCGCTCAGAGAGGTCTCGTTGAAATGGCTAACACTTGAGTCTGCCGATCTGCAATACCGTGGATTCAGCAGGGAGTTGCCTCGGACGCGGCATGAGCCCCATTGGTACGATTATCAGACCGTATCGGAACAAGCGGCCTGGCCTCCTTTGCGTGGCAAGTTCACACGGTATGGGGATGTCGAGCCGTTATTGGTTTTCAATGACGACTTGCTCGTCGTTATGGGGCCGGGAGACGAAATGGCCGTCCGTTTCGAGATCCCCAACGAGCCACTTCCGGAGGGTTGGGTTCGGGACTTTGTCTTGCATTCGGTCGGATGGGACAAGGATGCGGCGATGAATACGCTTGAGGGTCAAAGCAGTCTGCCGTTGCCTTTCTCGAGGATGAGTCAGTATCCGCCAGGAATTGAGGATTCGCAGGAAGCCGCTCGGGTGGGGCGAATGCATGAGAAAACTCTGACCCGCGAGCAAAGCCCCGAAGGGTTTTGGAAGCGATCCCCTGCTAGGAGTGTTGGCAGACAGTAGACTATCTGCCGAGGGCACTTCGATTGCGTTGAGTCCCGGATCATAGGGCGTCGGAGCGACATAGGATTGGCTTGATACGATGAGTGAACGAGTGTACTTGGTGGGCGCCGGTCCGGGGGATCCGGATTTGCTGACGCTTGGGGCTCAGCGTGCGATCGAGCAGGCCCAAGTGATCCTTTACGATGGGTTGATCAATGAGCAGATCTTAGAGTTTGCTCCTGCGGGCTGCGAGAGAATTTGTGTGGGTAAGCGAGGCAATGGGGGGGCATGGACGCAACCTCAGATCGATGATTTGATCGTCAAGGCGGCTCGGGACGGTCAGCGTGTGGTTCGTCTCAAGGGTGGGGACACGGCGGTCTTTGCAAGGACAGCCGAGGAGGTCGAGAGGCTCGAGGCCGAGGGGATCGCCTATCGGATCGTACCTGGGCTCACGGCTGCACTTGCCGTAAGTGCGTATACGGGCATTCCACTTACGCATCGCGACTGGAGTTCAGGGGTCGCGATACTTGCGGCCCAATTGCAGAATCACGATGGTGAATCGGAGGCGGAGGACCATCTGGACTGGGAGGCGTTGGCACGCTTTCCAGGGACGTTGGTTTTGTACATGGCGATCGGATCGGCCTCGAGTTGGAGTCAAAAACTGATTGCAGCGGGCAAACCGATGGGAACACCTGTTGCCATGGTGCGAAGATGCAGTTGGCCGGATCAGGAGGTTTTAGAGTGTCCGCTTGGGAGTTTGGCTGAAACTCTCCGTGTGAATCCACGATTCACAGCGCCGGTCATTTGCATCGTCGGGCCGGTTGTGCGTTTGAAGTCCAAGTCCACGACGCCATTGCCAAGCAAACCGATCACTGTGATCGTCACGAGTCCTGAGTCGCAAGCCCAGCGGTTGGCCGATGTGCTACGGCCGCTTGGAGTCACGGTATGGATCCGACCTGCCATGGAGATATCGCGTGCTGAAACCGATGGGATTGATGACGCGATCGATGGGCTTGAGCGGATCGATTGGATTGTATTTTCAAGCCGCCATGGAGTGAAGTATTTCATGGAGCGGCTCTTTGAGCTTGGGGGAGATTCCAGAAAGCTCTCTAGGGTGCTCATTGCGAGTGTCGGGGGTGCGACCGATGAGGCGTTGAGAGCCTTCGGTTTGCGTTCCGATTGGGCGCCCCAAGGAGATCAGGGGGCCGAGGGACTCTTATCGGAGTGGTTGCCTCAGGCATTGGGCAAGCGGGTGCTATTGGTACGTACCGCCGAGGGGAGTGAGATTCTCAGAGAGGGTCTTGTATCAGGAGTTGAGCAACTGCAGAGTGTGGATGTTTATAAGCAGAGCCCGGTGTTGGGATGGCAGGACATCGAAGCGATACGATCTAAGATCGTCCATGAAGCTCGGGTAGGTTTGAGTGTGTGGGTCACAGCCACCAGTAGCAACATAGCGAGGGCAGCATGGGTGTTGTTAGGTGCTGAGTCCGACGCCGTACGATGGTTGGTGATATCCCCGAGGGTCGCGGATGTTTTGATAAGTTTGGGGTGTCGCCAGGATCGTATTGTGGTCGCTCAGCGGGCGAGTTTCGAGTCGATGGGTAGAGCGATTGCGGTTGCTGAGTTGATTGGAACGGGGCTGGGCTGAGGTAGGACGGATCGATAAAAAAACCCTCCGTTTGCGGGGATCGCGAACGAAGGGTTTAGAGTTCAACTGATGGTCGTGACGGCACGAATATCGAGCGTCACGATTATTCAGGGACTATTTTCCGGGTGGTGGTTTGATCTTTGGCGCTGTACCAGCCGAAGTTCCGGCATCGCCGCCGGGACCACCGAGGACTTCGAGTTCACCGGGAGCGGAGAACTTTTCAGGTGCGGTGACGGTTGTGCCGCTGGGGCCACAACCGACGAGGAAACCTAGGGAAATTAAACTCAGTGTCAGAAATCTAGACATTACTGTTCATCCGTTCTGGTGACAACACCTTCTGCCATCGAGGACATGTTTTGGAATGCGACGTAATCCATGCTTCGCATGACGGGTCGAACCGAACCGTCGGCCAAGCCGAAGTGGATCATGCCGGTGTGGTTGCTATCGAAGGTGTACCAGTACTTGCCGTTTTGGGTTCCGTACCAGGGGTCGTGGAACTCGGTGACTTGAGGACCGCTGACCCAAGCGTGGGAACGGTTTCGACCGGTTCCCTTGATGGGGTCTGCGAAACCGCCGGTGACTTCACCGAACATGAAGGTATTGGAGGTGCCGTCGGTGATGTTGCCGTGTTTGGTCTTCGAGTTGTTGAAGAAGATACCCTTGTATTGGTCGTAGAAGGCCATTCCGGATTGTCCGAAACGTCCGGCGGCACCGAGGTAGTTGGTGCGACCGAGGTTTGTTGGGTTGGTTTCGGAGTAACCGACGCTGAGCAGGGTTCCGTTGTTGAAGGTTGCCAGGATGACACCCGTCGCGTTGCCGGCGGCGACGTTCGAGTAGGGATCATCGCTTGGGCACAGGAACGAGGAGATTCTGTACTGCGCTTCGTTCCAGCATGCTGGAGCGTTACCCCAGAAAATGTACCGGAGCTTTTCTTCGGTTGAAGTCACCGTGTTAGCATCCGAGTCTGCAGCGATTTGGCGTTTGACTTCCCATTGGCCGTAGAGCTGGTTGATTTCCAGGTGTGGGAAGAGGAAGACCAAGTGACCGATGTAGGTCCGGCGATCTAGTTGGATGGTTCCGAGGCTACCGCCCCAAGCGATGTTGTTGGCCCCGACGTATCCTGGTGGATAGCGTTTGACACTGGACTCGAAGTTGTGCGCTGCCAATCCCAATTGTTTGAGATTGTTCTGGCATTGCATCCGGCGAGCTGCTTCGCGGGCAGCTTGGACTGCTGGCAAGAGCAATCCTACGAGGATGCCAATGATCGCGATAACGACCAAGAGTTCAACGAGAGTGAACCCTTTCTGGTGCTTAACCACACGCTTGGACATAGTAAAAACCCTCAAATCAAAAAATGAAAAACAAAACAAACGGATTAGATTCCCGGTAGGAAGAGGATCCGGTATTCACGCGATTTTAACTCACCGACCATTGAAAGGAAAGAAGAAAGTTTCGGCAGTTCCTCAATTTAATCCAGGAAAAACGATAAAGCTCGCTATGGGATAATTTCAGCTAATGCAGCGGGTGTTTTCAGGGTGTTCTGTGGCTATCGGTCGTGGTCACCGATATCGCTGGAGATCACGATTCAAAAAACCAGGAAAACACCGGCGGTGACTTCAGTGCACCACATTGTTCGTGCTTCTTCTCGTGCTCGTGCTCGTGCTCGTACTCGTACTCGTACTCGTACTCGTACTCGTACTCGTACTCGTACTCGTACTCGTACTCGTACTCAGCGAAGCGGTACTCGTACTCGCCACGGTT
>QWPJ01000087.1 GCA_003671195.1 Planctomycetota bacterium | reverse complement strand
AGAGACGAAGCCATGCCGATAACTCTTGGAGCAAGACCCCCTCGCTCAACGATGGAATCGAGATCCAAGCCATTCAGCCGACGTTGCTCAAAATCGCGCCGGCCAGCCCGGGCAATGCGAGCAGTCCGAGCAACCCGGCCAGCCCGAGCAACGCGGCCAGCCCGAGCAATGCGGGCAAATGGAAGGCCATCGGGCGGAGTCGTCAAAACAAGATTTTTGAAACCACCTCCGACGATGATGGAGCGACCTGGAAACCGCTGAGTCTCGGAACCCTTCCCAACAACAATTCAGGTCTCGATGCATTGACGCTACAAGATCGACGGCACCTGGTCGTCTACAACCACATCGGTGGCACACCTGGTCAATGGGGGGGCAAACGGACCCCCTTGAACGTCGCGCTCTCGGTAGACTCCGTCTCCTGGACCCCATCGGTCGTCCTCGAAGACACGCCCGGAGAATTCAGCTACCCGGCCGTTATCCAATCGAGCGATGGTCTCATTCACATCACCTACACGTGGAACCGCAAAAAAATCAAACATGTGGTACTGGATCCAACTAAGCTATAGCCAAGATCCTTTAACTCGCGAGACAAGCTTTGAAAATCCTGGTTACCGCCTTTGAACCCTACGACCAGTGGAGCGAAAATTCCAGTTGGGAAGCCCTCTCGGAGATGCTCAAACTCTACGGCTTGCCCGAAGGACTCACCACGCGCCGCTATCCGGTCGATCTTCAACGTCTCGAAGCCCGTTTGTACAAAGACCTCGAAGCCGGCTTCGATGCGGTCTTGCATCTGGGTCAATCCCCAGGGGCATCTTCGATCCATCTCGAAACGATCGCCGTGAACATCGCAGGGGTAACTTACAACTCAGGTCGGCTCTGGGGACCGTTGATCCCAGGGGCTCCTACGGCCTACCAAAGCAGCCTACCCTTAAACCAAATACGCGACGAACTCCTGAGCGAAAAAATCCCGGCCTCGATCACCTACCACGCCGGAACCTACCTGTGCAACGCAATATTCTACCTGAGCCAGCATTGGCACGCCCAGCAGGGGCGCGCCTGCCGAGTCGGTTTCGCCCATTTCCCCTTGATCACCGACCAAGTCGTCGAAAAGGGCCGCGAGATGCCTTCGCTAACCAAGCTGGAATTGGCCAAGGCGATCGCTATGATGGTCGGCACGATTCGCAACCAAAGCCTCGATCCTAAAAACTCGCTGATCGCTTAAACACACAAACCCCAACACGATGGAAAAACCTTCCTCCGAAGATCTCGCAGCCAGCAACATCACTGCCAGCAAACATGATGGCGATTCCCCGATCGAAGAGCTCTTTCGACGATTCCAATCCGGCCAACTCTCGGCTCTGGAATTCGGGCAAAAGGTACTCGCCGTGTCGATCCCCTCCGAGGGAAATCTAACCCCTGACCTCGATCGCTTGAAACGGACCGGATACCCCGAAGTCGTTTTTGGGCAAGGCAAATCGACCGAAGCGATCCGACGAGTCACCGAGCGTCTCCTAGAGACAACCGACGAAATCCTCATCACACGAATCTTGCCAGAACAAGTCCGCGTGCTTGCCGATGTGTTCCCATCGACCCGCTGGAACCATCTTGCCAAAACGCTCCGAGTCTCCTGCTCGCAGGTCCCACTAGATCCCGACTCAGTACAAAGCGCTCGGCGCGTGGGAGTGGTCACTGCGGGAACGACCGACGAGTCGGTCGCCCTCGAGGCCCGAGAAACCCTGGCTTGGATGGGCGTGGCCTCGGAGTTGATCCAAGACGTAGGGGTCGCAGGGCCTTATCGTCTGCTTTCCCGGGTCCCGGATCTTCGCCGCTGTGCGGCCTTGATCTGTGTTGCCGGGATGGAGGCCGCGCTACCTAGCGCCCTGGCCGGACACGTTGGATGCCCCGTCATCGCGGTCCCTACGAGCGTCGGATACGGTGCAAATCTCGGCGGGCTCGCCGCCTTGCTCAGCATGCTCAATAGCTGCGCTGCCAACGTCACCGTCGTCAATATCGACGCAGGCTTCAAAGGGGGATATGTCGCTGGACTCATCGCCAACATCGATCGCGATGCGAATTCTCAACGATGAATTCCGGCCTCGAAACCGACTAGCCCTTCTAACCGACTGGACCTTCTAACCCTTCGAATCGACCGCGACGGGCTTTTGGGTCATCGGAACGCCCGCGGTCCCCGGGGCGCTGCTCATAACCACAAGGCCCATGACCGTCAGGACCATGAGCATCACGACGTACTCGACCGGTCCGGGTCCTGCGTCGCTTTTGAAAATTCGATCAAGCATTTGCGTTATCCCAACGTTGGATGGTTGAAAACTGCCCTCCGGGGCGACTGGCTCTCTGGCGGCGAAAAAACCTTCAGTGCCGCTTGCCAAACCTCCATGCTTCTTGGCTATCGACAGCCCCGCTTGCCAATTCCGCGTTTATTTTTCCACTTCCACCCAAACGCTCTGGCCTGCATAATCCGACTTGTTGACGGACCAAATCGAATGGTGAACAATGCACGAGGGATGCGGGCAATAAAAACACCAAACCAAAACCAATCGGATCACCTTTTCTAATCGCGAAAGCCGCCTATGTCGGATCTACGAACACAAGACCCAAGCGTTTGGCAAGTCATCGAGGACGAGGCGAGACGTCAAAAACAAGGGCTCGAGATGATCGCTAGCGAGAACTACACCAGTTTTCCAGTGATGCAGGCCGTCGGGAGTGTTCTGACCAATAAATATGCTGAAGGCTATCCGGGGAAACGTTACTACGGAGGATGTGAACACGTCGACGTCGTCGAGATGATCGCTATCGATAGGGCCAAAGAGCTTTTCGGGGCAGAACACGCCAACGTACAACCTCACTCGGGCTCTCAGGCCAATATGGCCGTCTACCTCTCCCAACTCCAACCCGGCGATGTCGTTCTCGGACTGGATCTTGCCCAAGGTGGTCACTTGACACACGGGATGTCGCTGAACATCAGCGGCAAGCTCTACAAGTTCTACTCCTACGGGGTCGATCCGAAAAACCATCGCATCGACTTTGATCAAGTCGCAGCGTTGGCCAAGGAGCACAAGCCCAAGATGATCATCGCCGGGGCGAGTGCCTATCCCCGCGAAATTCACCATGAAAGGTTTGCCGAGATCGCCAAGGAGTTCGGCGCGAAACTCATGGTCGACATGGCGCACTACGCCGGTCTGGTGGCAGCAGGTATCCACAACTCGCCAGTCCCTCATGCCGATTTTGTGACCACCACAACGCACAAAACCCTTCGTGGACCACGCAGCGGATTGATCCTATGCAAAGCCGAATATGCAAAAGCCATCAACAGCGCTGTGTTTCCTGGAACTCAAGGAGGGCCATTGATGCACGTCGTAGCCGGCAAAGCCGTCTGCTTTGGCGAGGCACTCGATCCTTCCTTTAAACAGTACGGTCGCCAAGTCGTCGCCAACAGTCAAGCTTTGGCCGAGGTGCTCCTCTCGCACGGCCTGCGACTCATCAGCGGAGGGACCGACAACCACTTGGTGCTCGTCGACGTGACCGTCTTTGGTATCGGGGGCAAAATCGCCGAAAAAACCCTCGAGCATTGCGGTATCACGGTCAACATGAACATGATCCCTTTCGATACCCGTAAGCCGATGGATCCAAGCGGCGTTCGGATCGGCAGCCCAGCGCTTACGACCCGTGGGATGGGGGTCGACGAATTCAAAAAAATCGGCCATTGGATCGCCACCGCGCTTCACTCGCACGACAACCCCGATGCACTTGCGCGGATCCATGCCGAGGTCCAATCCATGGCCACCTCGTTCCCCGTTCCGGCCGAGCGCTCTGCCAGCGGAGCCGAACCGACGGCCTGTGCATCCTAAGCCTTCTCTGAAAACAACAAGCTCATGCCAACCCCCCGAATCCTCATCGCCGACGACAATTCCGCGAACCGCGAACTGCTCGAAGCCCTTTTGGCTAAAGTCGATTGCGATACGCAAATCGCCGTCGATGGCCAAGACACGCTCGATAAGGTCAAGAGTTTTCATCCCGACTTGATCTTGCTCGATGTCATGATGCCCAAAAAGAACGGTTTCGAAGTCTGCCGCGCACTCAAGAGCGATCCTGCCACGTCGCGAATCATGATCCTCATGGTCACCGCCCTGAGCGAACTAGGGGATGTCGAACGGGCTGTCGAAGCCGGCACCGACGACTTCCTTTCCAAACCGGTCAACTCTCTGGAATTCCAGAAACGAGTTCGCAACATGCTCAAACTCAAAGGGACCGAGGATGAACTCGAACGACTGCGCGCCTACATCCGGGAGATGGAAGAGAAAACTTGAAATGCAAAGTCAGTCCGACCCGAGATACGCGCTGAAGTTGCTCAAGCGCCTAGAACGCATGGTCGAACTCGAACACGTTCATACCGAGATCGCTGGAACCTCGTACCCTTGGGCTCGCGTCGTCAATCCAGACCAACTGCTCGAACAGACGCTTCGCAACGAACAACCTGAATCCGCATCGATCGATCCATTTTGGGCCGCTACCTGGAGAGCCGCTCAGGGACTCGATCGCTTCCTCGGAACGCTCCAATTGCCGACCGACTCACGAATCTTGGAACTCGGCGGCGGAAGCGGCCGCGCTGGAATCTCAGCAGCTTTACGAGGCGCCAGCGTCTGCATCACCGACGCTTCGAGGATGGCACTGATCATGTGCCGCTTTAACGCTCGGTTCGTCTCGGATCGAGTGACCGTCCGTAAACTCGACTGGGCAAACCTCGCAGGCTTCCACGAACGATTCCCCATCGTCCTAGGCTCCGACATCGTTTATAACCCATCGCTCTATCCGATCCTTGAACCTTGCATGCGACAAGTCTTGGAACCCAACGGCGTGGTCTTGCTCAGCGAACCCCAAAGGCATACCGGCGACCGCTTCGAGAACTGGATAAGGCAGGCTGGCTGGCAATGCGATTCGTGCTTGATCGACCTCAAGGATGGTCAGAGAGAAATTCGCATCTTTCAATGCACATTGAACCCATTGAAGGAGTTCGCATCATGAAATCCAATTCGAATAGACTTCGAATCCTCTTGGGATTCTTCCT
Organism: Planctomycetota bacterium; assembly: GCA_003671195.1. Lineage (GTDB taxonomy): Bacteria > Planctomycetota > Planctomycetia > Pirellulales > Pirellulaceae > JBKCUI01. Next base: position 12,562 of record QWPJ01000087.1, on the reverse strand, counting down.
GCTTTCGTCTCTGGGTTGCAGTCCCTCACCAACGCCTCCTGCGCAAGAGCGCCCCGGGGCCCAAAACCCAGCGCAGCCATCGAGTTCGCAGCCATCGAGTTCGCAGCCATCGAGTTCGCAGCCATCGGGTTCGACCGGACGGCCAGAGACGGCCAGAGCCAGTTCTCTGAAGGCCCTGAAATTGCTCGAAGCTAGCCGATTCGATGATGCGTGGGACGAATGCCAAAAAGTCCTGTTCAACGCGCCCAACGACGCGCGAGCCCTGTACGTCTCGGCCGAGGTCCTGATCCATCGCAAGAAGATCGACCAAGCCTTGGCAATGGTCGATCGAATCGCGATCGGCGATCCGGAGTATGGGCTACTTGCGCACCGCGCGGCCATGAATTGGTGTTACGATCGATCGAGGGTGGTTGCTGCCGAAGAGCGAGCCTTGAAAATCCTCGATCGAAAACCCGATGACTACGAAACCAACCGATTTCTAGCCGCCCTGCTGGATCTTCAGGGACGACGTTTCGAATCCTCGTTGCTCATGCAAAAACTGGTTCGATCCAGCCCCCTAGACATGACCAACCTCGTACTTGCTATCGACACGGTCAAACCCGTTGCTGGGGACGAAATGAGTCTCAAGAAGCTCGAGCAAAATCCTACGGAGATCCGACTCAAAAGCTCCCTGGCCTTCGGTGCATTGTACGAAAAGAAACCCGAATTGGCTCAAACGCTCTTCGGCGAAATCTTGCAAGTTGACCGATCGGTCCCAGCACTTTGGATCGGACTTGGGCTCTCGCTGATCGACCAAGAGAAATGGAGTGAATTGAGCGATTGGTTCCAACAAGCTCCCAGAACAGGTATGGAACCGTTCCCGGACTACTGGCGAGCCATGGGGCTTTGGTTCCTCCACCAAAACAAACATCAAGACGCGGCAAAGTGCTTTACCAAGAGCCTTGAACTCGACCCGATGAACCATCTTGCCGCCGGGCACCTAGCACAGACCCTTGCCATTCTCGGCGATACCTCCGGTGCGGCGATCGCCGAGCGAGCCTTCCAGGACACCCAGCTTGCCAATCGGAATCTCAATTACTGCCGCGATGGCAATCGACGCTCCGAATGGATGCTGCAAGTCGCCGATACCCTTGAGAGCCGTGGCAGGGTCCTCGAAGCGACCCTGTGGCGGGAATTCAACGAACGATCCATCAATCCCAACTCGCCCCAAATCAAAGAACTAGAGGCCCTCCGCAGCAGCCTGAGTCAATCCGGCCCCCCCTTGCTCCAAACCCGAATCGAGCAACCCTCGGGTTCTTACCCCGAAATCGATTGGAAGTCATTGGCCCTTTCGCCCAACTCTGCCGAAGGCTCCTCAAGCTCTGCCAATAGCTCGACGGAGTTGCTAGGAAAGTCCGGGAGGGTCCAAGCCAAACTTGGATGGACCGACGTGGCCAAAGAGCTCCATGCGGACATCCTTTATCGAAACGGGGACGATCCGAAAACGCTCGGCATGCAGACCTACCAAAGCAACGGTGCCGGTGCCGGAGTCATCGATTACGATCGCGACGGGTGGCCCGATTTATTCGTCTTGCAAGGTGGCTCGGACCCAAGAGCACCTGCATCGAACGATCCAAATGTCCTCTTGCGAAATATCGCTGGATCCGATTTTCAAGATGTAGCCAATAGCGCAAAGCTCGATCAACGCGGGTACGGCCAAGGCGTTGCCATCGGGGATTGGGACCAAGATGGATTGACAGACCTGTTCGTTCTGAACTTTGGACAAAATCAGCTTCTGAGGAACCAAGGGGATGGGACATTTGAAGCCATCGAGATCGAGTTGATGAAAAGGGATATCGCCAACCACCCGGTCTGGAGTGTCAGCGGCGCGATTGCCGATATCAACGGCGATGGATTGCCCGATCTGGTCGAGGTCAACTACGCCTCGGGAATCGACGTCATTACCCACCTTTGCATTTCCAAAGAAAAAGTACCTCAAGTTTGCCGTCCGACGGAGTTTCCAGCCTCCGAGGACTTCATTTACTTGAGCGATGGCCAGGGAGGTTTCAGCTTGGCCAACCAAGACTGGAATCTGCCGATGCAAGACGGACGAGGACTTGGACTCATGGTCGGGAACCTGGATCGAAAGCACGGCAACGATATCTACATCGCCAACGACATGTCCGCGAACAATCTCTACCTCAGCGCCCAGGACCCCAACCGCCCTGGCCGGTTTTTGTTGGCAGACGAAGCCGTACGCAGGGGATGTGCGGTCGATAACCAAGGCAAGCCTCAAGCGAGCATGGGGGTCGGGTGCGCAGACATCGATCGCAACGGCACGCTCGATCTCTTCATGACGAATTTCATCGATGAATACAACGCGGTCTACCTTCAGAACTCTATGGGTTTTTTTTCCGATGCCTCTCGGCGTTACCGACTGATCGACCCCAAAAAGAAAACGCTAGGTTTTGGTGCTCAATGCCTGGACCTCGATTGCGATGGTTGGCAGGACCTCATGGTCGTCAACGGTCATGTCGATGATTACCGGTCCAAGGGCCAACCCTACACGATGCGGCCCGAGGTCTTCCTTCAGCGCGACGCGATTTTCGCCCAACAGCCGAACGAATCTCTAGGGGAGTTTTTCACCAAAGAGTACCTGTCGCGAAGCTTGGGGCTGTGGGACTTCAATCGCGACGGGCTTGTCGATTGCTACATAACGCACTTGGACCATCCGATGTCGATCCTGAAAAACCAGACCATCACCGATGGAGCTTGGTTCTCGGTCGAGCTGACCGGAACGCAATCGGAACGCGATGCGATAGGAGCGACCGTTACGGTCCGAGTCGGCCAGGAAACCTGGGTACATCAGCGCTTGGCGGGAAACGGATTCGAGTGCTCGAATGAGGACTTCATCCACCTGGGACTCGGAGTCGCCTCGAACATCGGTTCCTTGGAGATCGCATGGCCCAGTGGTCAAATCTCTCGATGGGAGAATATTGCCGTCAACTGCCGATACCGAGCCGTCGAAGGCCAGACGGACCTTGCTGAGGTAAAACTCCGATGAAAACTAGGCGGGTACCTGCTCTGCAGGAGCTTTCTTGGGCTTAGGCGATCGGACCGGGGCCGCTTCGAGAACCCGCATCTCCATCGGCATAAGGACCTCATGGGCGGGGACCAATTCGAGATGTGAGCATCGGTCGAGTTCGAATCGCCGAGGATTCTCTCTGCATAAACATAACGCCAGGAGGGACCGCGAGTCGGTCATCTTGATCGGACTGACGACCCGCTCGGTCAACTCGCCACTTTTGCTGCGGTATCGCAATCGAACCGCATAATCGTCTGGACAGACCATCGCTTGTTTCAGAATCGTATATTCGCTGCTTCCCATGATCATCCCTCGTTTTCCCAATGGCTGAACTTGCTCTACCGATGGAATATCGCCTGGAGGTTTGACACATCTGGTCACTGGGCTTGGACGAAATCGTCCCAAACTGGAAAAAATGCAAAAAAACGTTAGTATCTCGGGATCGAATTCCCTTTCCCCTGCCCCCAAGAAGGCCTCTGATGCTTCGACTCTCCCGGTTCTCGTTCGGCGTTGGCGATCGCTTTGCACACCAAGCTTCCTCGCAGTTGCGGGCTTTTGAGAAGATTCGAGCCCAAGGAATCGAGGTGGTTCCGGTTTGGAATAAATCGAACCGCGAACACTCCTTCATCGGATCCGAACCCTCGAGCGTTCGAGCCGCGGCCGAGCAAGCCGTTCGGGAATCGGGTTGGTCCCTTCCCTGGCACACCGATGCGGACCATATCCGCCTCGAAACCGTCGATCGTTTCCTGGGCAGTTCGGACTTCTTTACGATCGATGTGGCCGACTCGATCGGCAAGCAGGCACCTTCGGACGACGTCCATCGCTTTCTCAAGCACCATCCGGAACTCTTCGGTACGCTTCACATCAAGGGAATCGAAGAATCGATTTTTCTCTCCGGCGATGCGCTCGAAGAGATCGCTTCGAAGTACCTGATGGCGGTCCAAGAAGCCGGTCGAATCTTCCGCTACATCGAGCACAAGCTCGGTTCAGGGAACTTCATCGCCGAGGTCTCGATGGACGAGACCGACTTGCCACAAACCCCCCAAGAACTCCTGGTGATCCTGGCGGCCTTGGCCGACGAAGGGGTCGCCCTGCAAACGATCGCACCGAAATTCACCGGTCGCTTCAACAAAGGGGTCGATTACGTCGGGGACCTCGATCAGTTCGCCAAAGAATTCCATGAGGATCTTTGCGTACTTGCGCATGCCATCGAGCGCTACGGACTACCGAGCAACCTCAAACTCAGCGTCCACAGCGGGAGCGACAAGTTTTCCATCTATCCGATTATCCGCCAAGCCTTGGCCAAAAGCGGGGCAGGCTTGCATATCAAAACCGCCGGAACAACTTGGCTCGAAGAACTCATCGGACTATCCGAATCGGGTGACGAGGGGGTCGCATTCGTTCGAGAGATCTACGCGCTGGCCTTGGAACAAATTGGCGCCCTGACGGAACCCTACGCCAGCGTTATCGATATCCGCATGTCGGAACTTCCCGATGCGACCGAAGTCGCATCCTGGGACGGCCCCCGCTGGGCGAATACCTTGCGACATATCCCCTCGCATCCGCAGTACAATTCCAACGTCCGGCAGCTGCTCCATGTGTCGTTCAAACTCGCCGCCAAAAAAGGAACACGCTACACCGATCTTCTCAAAAAGCACTCGGATGTCATCGGTCAAAATGTCTTCGACAACCTCTACACTCGACACATGAAACCCTTATTCCTCGGATGAAAATTCGCAATCGATCCTCGCTCGTAGACCTGATGCTCCAGGCAACAACGGCTCTCTGGGTATCGGCTCTCTGGGTATCGGCTCTCTGGGTATCGGCTCAATCCCCCGTGGCATCGGAGCCATCCCCGGGCCTAGTTCAACTCCCCTACAACAACCCGGGACTTGTCGTCGATCTCGGGGTCGGTCTGTGGGCCTGGCCGATCCCCTGCGACGCAGATTCCGATGGGGACTACGACTTGATCGTCTCGTGTCCCGACAAACCCTCAAATGGCGTTTGGTTCTTTGAGAATCGACGAGAGAATCCCGCAAACGGCCCCAACGGTGAATTGCAATTGCCAGTATTCCAACCACCGGTGCGGCTTAGCAGCACCGTGCATTACGTCATGCCTAGCTACACCACCGATGGCATGCGGGTCCTGAGCCCAGGAAAGGAATATCTTCAATTCGCAAAAACAGGGACTAAGGATTCGATCGAACTGAGTGTTCCTGCGAACTTTTACAAGCCCCAAGGAACCCAAACCAAAGGACCGAAAATTCGTCACAACCAATGGCGTTATGTCGATTACGATTTCGATGGAACGCTCGACCTAATCGTCGGAGTTGAGGACTGGAGTTTCTACGGATGGGATGATGCCTGGGATCCCCAAGGCCGATGGGTGGCAGGTCCCTTACGCGGTTTCGTCTATTTCCTACGAGGATTGCCAGACGGTCAATTTGCCGAACCGATCGCTTTGAAAAATGGCTCAGGCACTCCACTCGAAACCTTCGGTTGCCCCTCTCCGAACGTCTTGGACTGGGATCAAGACGGCGATCTGGACTTGCTCTGCGGTGAATTCCTCGACGGGTTCACTTATTTCAAAAACGTCGGCACTCGGGAAAACCCCATCTACCAAGACGCGGTCCGGGTCCAAAGTGCCAATGGCCAACCCCTTCGGATGGATCTGCAGATGATCGTCCCGGTGGCCTTCGATTGGGACCGCGATCAATTCCCCGACTTGATCGTCGGAGACGAAGACGGACGCGTCGCGTTGGTCAGAAACACCGGTAAGCTTTCGGCCGATCAAACTCCGATTTTCGAAGAACCAAGGTACTTTCAGCAGATCGCCGATACGCTCAAGTGTGGAGCGCTTGCTACGCCCGTGGGCGTCGACTGGGATGAAGACGGAGACGAGGATATCCTCTCGGGGAACACAGCCGGATATATCGAGTTCTTCGAAAACCTCAGCGGGCCCGGAGTCGCACTCCCCAAATGGGACCGTCCCAAAAAACTCCTGGTCGACGGCGCTGTTTTTCGAGTGATGGCCGGACCCAACGGTAGCATCCAAGGCCCGGCAGAGGCCAAGTGGGGTTATTCCACCCTGAGCGTCGCCGATTGGGATCGCGATGGCCTCAAAGACATCGTGCTCAATAGCATTCTCGGGAAGGTCGTCTGGCTCAAGAATGTCGGTCAACCGGGCACGCCGGTGCTTACCGGTCCTAAGCCGATCGAAGTCGATTGGGAACCCCCCCAACCCGAATTGGCCTGGGGATGGCTAAAGCCAAAAGCCAACGAGCTTTTGACCCAATGGCGGACCACTCCGGTCGTGTACGATTTCAACCAAGATGGCCTGATGGACTTGGCGATGCTCGACACCGAGGGCTATCTGGTGTACTTCGAACGGTTCTCTCATCAGGATCGATTGCGGCTCAAGGCCCCGCGCAAGGCGTTCCTCGACGCTCAAGGAAGCCCTCTGAGACTCAACTCCAGAGCCGCCGGGGGCTCTGGCAGACGCAAGCTTTCCGTTTGCGATTGGAACGGCGATGGACACTTCGATTGGCTGCTGAACTCCAAAAACGCCGACCTGATGACCCAAACCCCAAGACGGACCGACGATACTCCCCCGAACTGGGTTTTTCAAAATAGCGGATCCTTGGCCGACAAAAACATCGAAGGGCACGACGTCTCTCCCACGACGATCGATTTGAACTCCGATGGCCTGAGGGATTTCCTGGGCGGAGCCGAGGACGGTCGAATGTACTATTTGCAGCGTCAAGCCGCACCAAAGAGCGCTGAAGCTCAGGAGCCGACATCTGTCGACGCGATCTATTACAACGGCAAAGTGGTCACCGTCAATTCCCGCTCTGAGATTGCCCAAGCTTTCGCGGTCCACAAGGACCGAATTGTCGCCGTCGGCCAGAATTCATTCGTGCGAAAACTCGCCAATAGCGAAACGATTCAAAAGGACCTTGAAGGCCGCATGGTCTTGCCCGGACTGATCGATTCGCATGTGCATGCTCCCGATGCTGCAATCTTCGAATGGGATCATCCCATCCCCGAAATGGAGACGATTGAGGATGTGCTAGCCTACATCCGATCGCGGGCCAAGGTGCGCGAGCCAGGCAAATGGATTTTCGTCAGTCAAGTTTTCGTGACGAGGCTGGTCGATCAGCGGTTTCCAACCCGAGTCGAGTTGGATCAAGTGGCTCCCGAGCACCCGGTCTTCTTTAGGACCGGACCCGATGGTGCCCTGAATTCCCTCGCGTTGAAACTCTGTGGTATCGACAAGGACTTTCAGATCACCGACGGCCAGCCAGGATACATCGAGCGAGATCCGATCAGCGACGAACCCAACGGCATCCTTCGCAGTTGCACCCGTTTGGTCCAAGGGCAGGATCCAGGTACCAAGCCTAATCAACAGCAGCGCAGCGAGCGACTCGAACTGCTTCTTCGCGATTACAACAGCGTCGGCTTGACGAGCATTTGCGATCGATTGGCCAGCGACGATGGGATAAGCCTCTACGAAACGTTGCTGTCGCGCGATGCGCTCAGTTGCCGGGTTTTTCTCTCTTTTTCGGTCAACGCCCAAGCGTCGATGGAGGAGATCGAAAAGACGATCCTCAAGGCCGCTTCGCATCCGAGGCACAGTTACGACAATCGGTTGTGGCTCCGCGGAGTGAAGATCTTTCTCGACGGCGGGATGCTCACCGGCAGCGCCTACATGCGCGAGCCCTGGGGGCTGAGTTCCGTCTACTCGATCCGTGACCCGAACTACAAAGGCCTGCTCTACGTCGAGCCTAGCAAGCTCTATCGAATGGCCAAACTCGCTTTGGAAAACGACTTGCAGTTCACGGCGCACTCCGTCGGCGATGGAGCGGTGCACGCATTGATCGACGCGTACGAGGGAATTGCAACTCAGGATTTCCCAGTCCGCGACAAAAGACCTTGCATCACCCACTGCAACTTCATGAGCGCCGAAGCCATCGAGCGGATGTCCAAGGTGGGAATTGTGGCCGACTTGCAACCAGCTTGGTTGCTGCTCGATGGCAAGACGCTGTTGAAACAGTTCGGTCAGGAGCGAACCGCCTATTTTCAACCCTACCGTAGCTTGAACGAATCGGGAGTGGTCGTCGGTGGCGGTTCGGACCATATGCAAAAAATCGGTTCGCTCCGGAGCGTCAACCCCTACAATCCATTCCTGGGGATGAGCAGCGCCGTGGCTCGAATCCCCCGAGGAATGGATAGCCCACTGCATGCCGAACAAGCTATCTCACGGCAAGAAGCCATCCGCCTGTACACTTGGAACAATGCGTATCTGACCTTCGAAGAAACGCAAAAAGGTTCCATCGAGACAGGGAAGCTTGCCGACTTCATCGTGATCGATCGCGATTTGATCGAGTGCCCAGTCGATCAGATCGCATCGACGAAGGTGTTGGAAACCTATGTCGGAGGCAAACAGGTCTACCGAGCGAAATGATGGACGAGCAAACTTCAATCCGAGCCGAGAGACAGAACCTGCGATGAGAACTTTTGAAAAACGAAACGATCCGCAAATCGATAGAGCTTCGAGTCTCACACAGCAGCACGCTTACCGACGTTGGCCGCAGATCGTAGGGATCGAAACGCTTGTGCCTCATGACATCATGCCTGGACTCCTTGCGCTGCGTTTGCACGTCCAGGATGCCAGCGGAACCTCATGGATCGGGCATGGCGAGACCTACTATATTCCGACGTCGGTCGCCGCAGTGATTCATGATTTTTTTGCTCCGAGGCTTCTGGGTGCCGATGCGTTGGCGATCGAGAGCCATTGGCGATTTCTGTATGAGCGGATGATCGCCTTTGCTGGCACGGGAGCCGAACTTCGAGCCCTATCGGCAGTCGACCTAGCCTTGTGGGATCTCTCGGGCCAGATCCATCAAGAACCCGTCTGGCGGTTGCTCGGTGGGCCGGTCCGCGACTCGGTCCCTGTCTACAACAGCAGCGGAGGACCGAGCTATGGCAGAAGCAATCATCAGTTGCCGGCATCCTCGGGATGGCCCGGTCACGGGGATCCCGGCAAGCCCGGGCCGCTTGAGGACAACTGGGCGAGCATGAATCGACCAGAGGAATTGGCTCAGGAGCTGATCGAACTCGGCTACCGAGGCATGAAACTCTGGTCGTTCGATGCGGTGTATCGTCGACAAGGGGGCCAGTTGCTTACCCCCAAGGACATCGATGAAGGTCTTGCGCCCTTTCGAGCGATTCGCGACAAGGTTGGAGACAAAATCGACCTGATGCTCGACGGGCACGGCTTTTTTTCCTTGGCCGCAGCCAGACAGATCGCTCGAGCGATGCAAGAAGTCAAACCCTTGTGGCTCGAGGACATCCTGCGGCCTGACTGCGTCGAGACGATGGCCGAGTTTCGAAAGAGCATCGATATCCCTGTCGCCGTGAGCGAAATGCTTGTGACGATCGATGGCTACCGAAGAGTCTTGGAAGCCGGAGCGGCCGACATGATCATGATCGATCCGACCTGGGTCGGTGGGATTTCTGGAACCCGTCGAATTGCCGAACTGGCACAAGCCTACAACGTTCCGACCTTGATGCACGATTGCACCGGGCCAATGACCCTCTTGTCCGGCTTGCATATTGCCGGCTCGAACAGCGGGGTCGCTTATCAAGAGACCGTCCGTGCTCATCTTGCAACCCTTTATCCGCAGTTGATCGATATCGAGGTGCGGGTCGAACAAGGCCACCTGAGCTTGCCCGAGAGACCTGGCCTGGGGGCTCGGTGGAAAGAGGATCTCTTCGATCCGAAACATCCTGGATATAGGATTTCCGAAATTCGCAGGTAAGCCAGTGCATCGATAAACTCGGTGTCGATGCAATCCTTCGCGAGCCGATCGTGGGGACGAGGAATTGGTACAAAGGGTTCCTATCCCTTTTTTATTTACCACAGAACACACCGAACACACGGAAATAAATCCTCCCGCGGTTATGTTATCTTTCCGTGTGTTCGGTGTGTTCCGTGGTTCCCTGCTCTTCGGCGACAAGAGTGGGTATGTGGTCGCGGCTCCACAGTATCGAGCGGCAGCCAACACAGCGATGGGTTGGAAGAACTCGAACCTACGGACCGAGATGACGCGACTCTTGCGCCGCGCCGGAGTTTCGGGTTGGCCGCGATTGTTCCACTCGATGCGAGCTAGCAGACAAACGGAAATGCAACGCGAGTTCCCCCTGCACGTTGTCTGTTCCTGGCTTGGCAATTCACCACGCATCGCACAGCAGAGTTACCTGCTGGTGACTGAGGATGATTTCGCCAAAGCCGCTGGCGTGGCGAAGGTGATGGTGGAGGGGTGAGATTATTTGTGGTGTGGGGAGGTCGCTCGGCAACGGGCATTCGAACCCGATTTCGTCTATTCTTCGATGGGGGATAGGATCGAGAAACTCTTCTACGGATTAGACGATGTAGTGGGCAACCACTTCTGCTTAAAGGGCTTTTTATCGAACAAGTGACGAGTGATGGTCAGGGTGGTCATCGTCTTCCCTGTCTCGGGATCCTTCGATTCACACACAATCGAGTCATCGACCAGCTTGGTGGAAATCCCCATGTAGCGAGCCGGTTGAAACAACGCCAAAGACACACCCTTGCCATCTTGGTTGACCACGTAGATGGACAATTCCGAAGTCAGCATGCCCGAAGTGTGCATGCGGTTAACGACGTAGATCGTATGCTCACCCAGCTTATAGGGTTCTGAAACCATTCCACCACCAAAGGCAGACGATTCGCCCCATCGCTTCATTTCGTCGATAGAGGCGAAAGTCCAAGGTAGACTTGCGCCTGCGGCATTGGGTTTTTCCGTTGAATCGTCGCCACCCGCGAACTGGATGGCAACGAGCAGGACCACAAGAAGGCTCGTCAGTATCTTCACACTCATGATGATTTCACTCCGGTATTGCTGCACAACTTGTATTTATATTGCCTTTATACGGATCGGCCTAAACTCTGTAGACCGCACCAATGCAGCCTATCACGCAAGCTAGCGCTGACCCGAGGTGCAATGATATCAGGTACCTAAGAGCCGATCCATCATTGGATGGAGTGATAGGCTGTTTCGGCCTAAACATCCTGTATCGAAGGACGACGCGAGCATTCCCGACATCCCTGTTCTGGCAATGAGTACCACTACGATTCGAACTCGCCTAGTTCGAATCCTACCCCCTCCGCTACAAAACAGCATGTTTTCCCTGTAAAAACGAAGGTTGCGAGGCGACGCTGGCGACTCACTGGACGACTCACCAGGGGGCAAGGCAGCGCACTAGACGACGCAGCATGTGCAAGCATGCACGTGCATGGACGTGCAGGAAAGCCAAAGCAATTGGCAAGAAATGCGAAAAACCCTGGGAAAACCAGGGTTTTGCAGCGGAGAGGACAGGAACCGAACAACCTACAAATTCCCTGGGAAACTCACACTTCGACACCACGCGCGACGCGAAATACGACGCGCGCCGATTTCAATGTTTGAGACGACTCGGAACACCATCCATCGCGACCAACCTGCAACTTCTTTGCAGCCCGATTTACAGGGTCACGAATTCAAGACCGATCCAAATTTACAGGGTCACAATTTCGATTTACAGGGTCAAGCGAACAATGACACTGATCGTTTTCAATTTGGAAGCTCTACTTGTCCGCCTCCGGCGACTGGGGGATTCCGGATGGACTCAGGGCAACGCGGAAGCCGTTGTCGCGGTTGTCGCGGAACGACGGGTCGTACCAGTTACGGGACGCCGACCGACAAAACGCGGCCACGAGGCCCCAACCGCCGCCACGGGACACGCGGCCCGAGCCCTCACGTGGGCCACTCGGATCGCTGACTGCACCCTTTGGATATTCTTCGTGCCAGTCGCTGCACCATTCCCAAACATTCCCATGCATGTCGTAAAGACCCCAGGCGTTTGGTTCTAATAATCCAACCGTATGGGTTCGTTGTGAACTATTGCGAATAAACCAACCATACACAGGCAGCAAACCCTCTTCATCATCAAATGAATAAGCCGTCTTGCTACCAGCGCGACACGCGTATTCCCACTGGGCCTCGGTCGGCAGTCGATACACACGACCTGCTTTTTTCTCCTCGGGCAATTCCGATAGTTTTTTGCAAAATTCGACGGCATCATGCCATGAAACATTCTCTACAGGGAGATCTGCATTCTCGTTACCAACTATGGCCCCTTGAAAGTGACTCGGATTCTTACCGATCACCTTCTCGTACTGTGCCTGCGTTACTTCATGTACACCAAGGTAGTAGTCCTTGCTGATCGTCACCTCGTGCTGGGTTTCGTTCTCATTACGGCCCTTCTCGCTCTCGGGTGAGCCCATCATGAATGTCCCCTTGGGGATCAGCACCAGTTTCATCCCGATGCTGTTGGTGATCTCTTTGGGAGGCTGAGCGCTAGAGATACTGGCCCCAACACCAAGCCAAAGTGATACAGCAATAACACCTTTACATATCGATTGGAACATGATGT
>QWPJ01000188.1 GCA_003671195.1 Planctomycetota bacterium | reverse complement strand
CGTACGACGGACTTCCAGTCCGTCGCCCAAGTCGTACACCGCGTACGACGGACTTCCAGTCCGTCGCCCAAGTCGTACACCGCGTACGACGGACTTCCAGTCCGTCGCCCAAGTCGTACAGGTGGATCAATCGGCGCGACGGACTGGAAGTCCGTCGTACAAGGCGATCAAAACGTAAACAAGCCGCAGCATCCATATAGAGCCCTTAACAGACCTTGGGTATATCAGCAAGCCTGAGCCTCAGTGAAGCTACCCGAGGTGCCTGTTCGCTTAAAATTCGCACGCTTTGGATGAAACCAACAGTTCGTAAACCGCGATGCAAGAAAAAAAGGGAAAGAATTGAAAGATTTTCCCCCAGGGCGATGGTTACGGGCTCGCCGAAGCAAAGAGATCGAAACGCGGAAAGAGATTGAAACGCAGAGGCACCAGAGCCCACCGAGAGAACAAGAGCATTTCACTCTGTGATCTCTGTGCCTCTGTGTTTCCCTGCTTTTTTTCATCGGTAAGTTGTGCGAGGGATCTTTGATCTGGTATCCACTCTTGGAAGAGTTTTAAATCGGGGGCCTATCGACCTGCGAACCTCATCGACCGGTCCTGGAGGGCCCGAGTCGCCTTGCGGTGAATCCGTCGGATCTGGTATGCCAAGAGCCCTGGAGCGACGCAACCCCTTTGAACCCGAACCGGTGGATCCAATCGCATTGATGAGTAAGGCTTTGTCGGACAACGTTTTTGCAGCGGATCCCTAGGATGTTCCTCCGCACCGCAACGCTGGTTCCTATCCTAGCGGTTCTCGCGATATCGACTTTCTGCGGTTGCCGGATGCTCGTTGGCAAAGCGAGAAACCAATCGCTGGTCAACGCCAGGCAACTATCGCTGCGCGGGACCGACGCGTTCCAGAGGAACCGCGACCAAGATGCCGAATTGCTGTTTTCCCAAGCGCTCTCGGAATCACCTCAGGACGAACGAGCTCATTGGGGTTACGCGAGCGTTCTGTGGAAAAGCGGCGATAAACGCAAAGCCCTCGAGCACATGAATGAGGCATTTCGGCTCTCGGGTCGCAACCCGGACTACGCGATCCAATTGGGCCAAATGCACCTGGATCTAGGTCAATTCGATTCGGCCAAGTCCCTCGCGATTGACGTGCTGGCCGTCAACCGCAACCACAACAACGCCTGGGCCTTGCTCGGCGATGTCCATCGCACGCAAAAGGACTGGCCGAGTGCCCTGGAGTGCTACCATCATGCACTGCTTCTGCGGAGCGATAATCCCCAGGTTCAGTTTGCCGTTGCCGATATCTACCGCAAAACAGGGCGACCAGAGCGAGCCTTGGCAACCCTCGATCGCATGGTCGACCTCCATGCAGCGATCGTCGAAGATCCCGAGCATCTGCTTTTGCGAGGATTGACTTTCACGGATTTGGATCGGCCCAAGGAAGCCAAAGAACTCTTGGCCAAATGCTCCGAGAGGCTTGAGCCCACCGCTTGGGACAAACAGCTTTTGGTCATCGAGGCCCAAGTGAGGCTTGCCGATCTGGTCCAGGCCCGAATGGCGATGGGTCGGATCGCCCCGGAGCACACCAACGAGCCGACGGTTTTGCGTTGGAAAAACCGCCTCGACAGCGATTTCGTCCGTTTGGCCAATTCCTCGACGGTCTTGTCAAAACCCGATCCGAACCGCCCGGAAGAACCGGAGCTAATCCCTGGGGTTTATCTTTCGCAACCCGGCTCGTGGCCTCGGCTCGAGCGGTAGGCTTGCACAAAATTCTTGCATTCTCAAATAGTTGCCAATTGTTATGATTTCCCCTTTGCGATGCCGGTCGAACCGGCAGGATTCAAGGGTTTTCTGATTCGTGGAATAACCAATGGCTTTGATTGTCCAAAAGTTCGGTGGGACGAGCGTCGCTACCCCGGAAAAGATTCAGGCCGCGGCGCGCAAAGCGATCCGCACCCAGCAAGAGGGCAATCAAGTGGTCGTCGTCGTCAGTGCGATGGGCCATGAGACAGACCACCTGATCGATCTGGCAAGGAAACTCAACGAACAGCCCCCGGCTCGCGAGATGGACATGCTCCTGAGCACCGGCGAACAGGTCAGTGTTGCCCTCATGGCCATGGCGATTCACAGCTTCGGCCACCAAGCGGTCTCATTGACCGGTGCCCAAATGGGAATCCGCACCGATAGCTCGTATACCAAAGCTCGCATCAAAACGATCTCCACGGATCGGATCCGCAAGCACCTCGATGCAGGCAAGATCGTCATCGCCGCAGGCTTCCAAGGAGTCGACGACGAATTCAATATCACCACCCTCGGACGCGGTGGCAGCGATACCACCGCCGTCGCCCTAGCGGCAGTCCTGGGCGCCGACGCTTGTGAAATCTACACCGACGTCGATGGGGTCTACACCACCGACCCGAGGCTCTTGCCCGAAGCCCGACAAATGGGGCTCATCAGCTACGACGAAATGCTCGAACTCGCTAGCTTAGGTGCCAGCGTTATGCACAACCGATCGATCGAGTTTGCCAAGAAATTCGATGTCCCCATCCGAGTCCGAAGCAGCTTCTCGGATGCTCCAGGGTCCATGATCGTTTCGATGCCCGAATCCCCCTCGGTGGCCGTCTGCGGCGCAGCCTTGACCAGGGACGAAGCTAGGTTAACGATCAAAAATGTCCAAGACACACCAGGCATGAGCTACGAGATCTTCAAACGGCTCGCCGACCGAAAAATTACCGTCGATATGATCGTCCAAAACATCGGTATGGAGTCCCGAGCCGATGTGTCGTTTACGGTCCCAAGCGACGAACTCCGCGAAGCCCAAAAAGCCGTCCAGGAAGCCCTCCCCTTGGTCGGGGCCACTGAGGTCACCTGCGACGATGCGGTCGCCAAAGTCTCCGTCGTCGGCCTCGGAATGGCCGAACAGACCGGAGTCGCCGAGAAGATGTTCAGCGCCCTGGCAAACGCCGGGATCAACATCCAAATGATCACTACCAGCGAGATCAAAATCAGTTGCCTTGTCCAACGATCCGAAGGAACCCAAGCCCTTAGAGCCGTCCACCAAGCCTTCGAACTCCACAAAAAACCCACCGATGCCAACACTTGGCTCATCGGCCAAATGGAACACACCAAGATGAGCCCGAGCGAAGTCGTCGAACGACTCCGATCCACCAACCTCGAACAACTCACACTCCTGGATATCAGCCTGCTAGACGACCAAGCTCGCGTGACGCTCAGCGGCGTGGCCGACAACCCTGGCCTAGCCGAACAAATCTTCCAAGCCGTCGCCGAAGCCGGAGCGGTCGTCGATATGATCGTCCAAAGCTGCGACGGTCATCACGGCCAAACGGCCATCAGCTTCACCGTTCCAAGCGAACAACGGGAAGCTTGCTTGGGTGTCCTCTCCCAAGGAAAGTTCGGTGTCCGCAAAGTGACCAGCGATGGAGATATCTCCAAGCTATCGGTAAGCGGAATCGGTCTCCGCAGCCATACGAGTGTCGCGATCGCGTTGTTCAAAGCGTTGGCCGACGAAGGGATCAACGTCCTGATGACCAACACCAGCGAATTGCGAGTCAACGTCGTCGTTGCCGGTAAGGATAGCAAACGGGCTCTTGAAGCCCTGAAAAAAACCTTCAAAAGCGCCTTGATCTGAGTTCGAACTCGCGCCCTGTTGAAATCCCCTCGGGAAAGCCACACATGCAGCGACCTGAATTTGTCTACTTCGACCTCGGCAACGTCCTCTTGTTCTTCGACCATGGCATCGCCGCAAGATCGATGGCCTCCCTGATCGGCGTCGAACCCGAAGCGATCAAACGCTTGGTCTTCGACTCCGACTTTCAACTCGCCTACGAGCGCGGTGAACTGACCAGCGCCGACTTCGCAGCCATCCTCTCGGAAAAGTTCCAAAAGGATCTGCCCTTCGAGGATCTCATGGTCGCTGCCGCCGATATCTTCGTTCCAAACATGAACATCTTGCCCGTCCTAGAGAAGATCCGAAAGCTCGGAATCCCGATGGGCTTGCTATCGAACACCTGCGATGCCCACTGGAACTGGATCGCCAAAATGGGCTACCCCCAGGTCCAAGGCTGGTTCGATCCGATCGTGCTATCCTACGAGGTCCGATCGATGAAACCCGAACCGGAAATCTACCGGGTCAGCACCCAGTTGGCCGGTAAGCCCCCCGAAGGAATCTTCTTTACCGACGACCGCTTGGAAAACATCCAAGGCGCCTTGGATGCCGGTTGGAATGCAGTCCAGTTCACCAGCGCCGACCGATTGATGGATCTGGTCGATCGCTGGTAATCGCCGAAATTCCCGAAGGGCATCCCAAGAGCGCTCAACGACGGACGGTACCTGGGGTGCTATCCTCGAGCCATCGCACGATGTCCTGCTTGTGCACAATCGGCATATCGCCAGGAATGCTGTACTTCACACCGGCCATGGCGTTGGCCCAACGGAGCGTCTCGGCCATTGGCAATCCCTGTAGCCGAGCGTAAAGGAAACCTGCAGAGAACGCATCCCCTCCGCCGAGTCGCCCTGCCCCGTCGACCCTCTTGGTTCCGACGCTGCAAACCTGGCCCGATTCAGCCGCGATCGCACCCTGCTGACCAAGCGTAACGACCGAGCATTTCCCCCCGCGAAGTTTCGCGAGGGCTTCGACGACCCCCTGGTCGCTTGTATCCGACGCGAGTTCCAGAAACGCGATCGCATCGCGCTTAGCAAAAAAAACCAAATCGGAGGATTCGACCCAGGGTAAGCATCCGACTCGGGCTTGATCGATGCTCCAGAGCTTGCTCCGATAGTTGAAATCAAACGAGACACATGCCCCATGCCTGCGCGCATAATCTCGAGCGAATTCCATGGTCGTGCGAACCGTAGGATTCAATGCCAGCGAAATCCCAGTGGCATGGAACCAACGGCAGGATTCGAGAGGGTGACAAGGAATCTGCTGGTAGGTGAATTTCGTAAATGCGGAATCCTTGCGATCGTAAATGACCTCCCCAGATCTTGGAAAACATGCAGGCTCGTAGTAGTAAACACCCAATCGGTCCTCGGAGGTCCAAACCACATGCGATGTATCGACCCCATGCATGGCGATGAGCCGGGCGACTTGCTGCCCCAAGCTGTGGTCGGGAAGGCGAGAGATCCAGCATGCCCTAGCACCCAGGCGGGATAATCCGACGAGCGTGTTCGATTCGCTTCCACCGATATGCAGTTCCATCAGGTTGGCTTG
>QWPJ01000017.1 GCA_003671195.1 Planctomycetota bacterium | reverse complement strand
CGGAGAAGATTCGAGTTAATTTGCCAGCCCGAATCAGTGTCCGATTCACTGACTCATTTTATTTAAGGACGGTCAGAGCCCTATCTCCAGCTCCCCCTTTGACCATCGCGCAGATCCTTGAATGGGCCGATGCTCATCACCGTAGGTTCGGCAAGTGGCCCGAGGTGGATAGCGGCGAAGTGCAAGATGCGCCGGGAGAAAACTGGAGAAACATCAACCTGGCCCTCGATCGCGGCAGTCGCGGTTTGCCGGGTAATTTGTCGTTGGCAAAGCTCTTGGCTGAAAAGCGAGGTGTTCGAAATAACTCCCATCTCCCCAATCTGACCCTCGAACAGATCCTTGAATGGGCCGATGCCCATCACCGCAGGTTCGGTGAGTGGCCCGAAGTGGGCAGCGGTGCGGTTAAGGACGCGCCGGGCGAAATCTGGAAAAATATCAACATGAGTCTTAATCGTGGGGGTCGTGGTCTACCAGGTGGCACATCACTCGCGCAGTTGCTCGCTTGGAAGCGCAACGTGAGAAACACCACCAGACCTCCGAACCTAGCAGTTGAACAGGTCCTGAAGTGGGCTGATCACCACTATGAGAAGCGAGGTAAGTGGCCCAATTCGAGTAGTGGCATGGTGCACGCCGCGCCTGGAGAGAGTTGGAGAAATATCAATATGAGTCTCCATGTGGGGCGTCGTGGCCTGCCGGGAGGTTTATCGTTGGCAAAGCTGTTAGCCGAAAAACGCAGTGTGCGTAATCCACAGGCGCTTCCCAAGCTGACAGCTGCAAAGATTCTGCACTGGGCAGACGTTCATCACCGCAAGACCGGCGAATGGCCAACTGTTAAGTCTGGACCGGTGATTGGTGCAGCTGGTGAGGACTGGGCATCTGTGAGCCGTTGTCTCCATGCAGGTGGCCGTGGCCTGCCGGGGAAATCGTCATTAGGAAAGCTGCTGGCGGAGAGACGAGGTGTACGTAATCAAAAAGCTCCTCCAATGCTGACAATTCACAACATTCTCAAATGGGCGGATGCTCACCGCCGCAAAACCGGCGAGTGGCCAACGGAGAACAGCGGTGAGGTATTCGGGGCACCGGGTGAGAACTGGAACAGCATTGCCAACGCTTTCTATCGTGGTGGCCGTGGCCTTCCGGGAAATTTGTCATTGGCAAAGCTGCTGGCAGAAAGACGCGGCGTCAGAAGCACCGCCGTTCTTCGGAGGCTTACTATCGAGCAGATTCTTGAATGGGCCGATGCTCATCACCGGAAGAGAGGTGTATGGCCTAACAAGAAAAGTGGTGAGGTATTCGGAGCGCCGGGAGAAGACTGGAAGAGTATTGCTGGTGCCCTCTATCACGGTGGTCGCGGACTCCGGAAGAAATCGTCACTAGCAAAGTTGCTGGCGGAAAAACGTGGTGTTCCACACCCGAAGGCTTACGCGAAGCTCACTACCAAGCTAATTCTTCAATGGGCCAACGCTCACCATCGCAACACCGGCGAGTGGCCCAACGCAAACAGTGGGGCTGTGTTTGACGCTCCGCGCGAAACATGGAGCAGCATCGCAACTGCCCTCTATCAAGGTGGTCGTGGACTGCGGAAGAAGTCGTCGTTGGCAAAGCTAGTCGCCGCGGAGAGAGGCGCCTCAAGAAGATGAGATCGCACCTGCGTAATTCGGAATCGATACCTCTGACCAAATCAGATAAACAGTTTCTTTAGTAGACATATGCCCAGCCAACCCCCACCCGAGCGTTTAGATCCCGGCTCTCCCGGAGCCCGGGCTGCTCTGATTCAGATCAAGACGCTCAGGCAACGTCTGTTGGATCTCTCAACGCGCAACAAGCTGATCAGCTTCAAGCACAACGCCAGGAGCAGTAAGTCGTTTGTGCGCGTCATCGATGCCGATCTTCAGGATTTGTTTGAGCACGTGACCTCAGGAAAACCGCTGGAATTGGTGCCTCTCCCACACCCGCCCGACGAGCCGCCGGATGAGCAAACCAGCGAGTTTCGGGACGCGCTCGAAGAGGCGCTGCTTACGGACAAGAAGTATCTCAAAGAAGTCGAACTCATCGAGGCTGAGGAGAGAGACGACAGCGAGGCGAAGATACGCTCGGCCGAGCGCGCCTTGAGAGATCGTTTGAGGCGGAAGTTAAAAATGCCGTCTCGCTCGGATGCAATGCTCACCACCAACCAGTGGGCTAGGGAAAATCGCATCAACCCGGAATTCGAGCTCTCGGGAAGCAAACTTTCACGCCGCGCCTCTCAGTGGCAGACACTTCTTTACGAGGATGACCTTGCACGCCGTCTGAGGTCCATCTGGCATGGGGCACGAGAATCTCAAAACGAGTTCGGGATCAATACGCTCAACTTTGTCTTTGGTTTTCTCGAATGGTCGCCCAGCACTCCTTCGGGTGAGGCAGCGGAGGTCCTCTTTTCGCCAATTATTTTGTCTCCGGTAGACATTAGGCCACGGCCGAGGAGACCCAATGCAGCTAACGGAAGGTTGCTGCTAGACAGCGCAGATCAAGACTCACTGCGTGGTAGCAAGGAGGAATACGTGCTTTGCGCAGGAGATTCGGAGGACCCACACGTCAACTTGGCTCTTAAGGAAAGGCTACGTGAAGACCATGGGATCATCCTGCCCGAGTGGGACGATGAAAATCCCAACTTGGAGGTCTACTTCGAGCAGTTGCAGCACGCGATAAGCAGTCACCCCAACTGGTCGGTGCGACACTTTGTCACACTCTCGCACCTGTCTTTCAGTCGCTACCCGATGTGGCTCGATCTTGACCCTGACATCGAGGAACTGACCTCTGTGCCTCCGCATTTGCACCCGATAGTCGGAGAGTTATTCGGAGGAAAAGATAACGCAACCGGACAAGGTGACGGTGAGGGGGACAGCGACAGAGACCACTTGCAGGAAGATGTGCCGTTCGTGGTGGACTGTGATCCATCCCAGCACGTCGCTATCCGGCGAGCGCTACAGGGCGGGAATCTCGTTATTCAGGGGCCACCAGGAACCGGCAAATCACAGACGATTGCCAACCTCATCGCTGCCGCGCTGGATCAAGGTCAGACCGTGCTTTTCGTCGCGGAAAAGCAGGTCGCTCTGGAGGTTGTCTTCAAGCGACTGGCGGAAGTTGGGCTTGGGGATTTCATCCTTCAGTTGCACTCGGCCAAGGGCGGCAAACAGTCTGTCCTGCGGAGTCTTAAAGAGCGACTTGAGACCGACGCGCCCAGAGTGGACCAAGGCGCCGACGCTCGCTCGCGCGAAGAGCTAGCCGCAATCGGAGCGAAGCTCGACGCCTATGCGGGTGCCATGAATTCGTTATTTGGTGCTGTCGAAAAGTCCGTCCATGACATCGTTTGGGATGAGATTTCGCTAAAAGATAAGCCAGTGCCCCAATCCCTCGGAGCCTTCTACTTTGAAGACGTCGAGACGTGGACGCGCGACCAATGGAGGATCCGAAAGGAAGCGGTCACAGAATGGGAGGAAATCACAGACCTGGTTAAAATATACGGTGTCTCTGAGAGATGGGCATGGGTCACGGCCGACGACCTCTTCGTAGATGAGCAGTCCTCGATTCTTCACCTGCTGGGGGAGATTGCTGCCCAGGCGGAAGCGCTAGAAAAAGTGGCTCTTGAAGCCGGTGTCTCAAGGGAGTCCTTAGCCTACGCTGCGCTCGGTAAGACTGTCGCAGAGATTGAGTCTCTTGGGCCGCGCCCCTCGGCGCGTAAAGGGATGTGGAGTTTCGCCAAGCGCCCTACCGCTTCGAAAGAGGCGGAAGCCGTCTACAACGCTTTCAGCCTCATGCATGAGGAGGCTGCGTGGCTGCAGAAAGAAATACCGGGCATTGCCGTGGATCCGGAGGTCGCCTCTCGTAAGTTTCTGCGTCTTGATGGTTTGGCGCAGATGTTACAGGCCACCTGCCAGCTTACCACCTACGATGACCTCTCTGCCGAGAGGGAAACATGCGTCTCCTCCATCTCTAACCTTCCGCATGTAAATCAACTCCTCAATGATCTTGCCATCCTGACGCGTGTGCCTGGCCTCGTCACATTGAGCGACGCCCTGACCTTTGCGGCAGGGGTCTTCTCGTTAGCCGCGGATATGCCACCTGAACTTATTGGTCGCAAAACGAGACTAAGCGATTCCGAATCCCAGAGAATGCTGAGGGATGCTGCAGGAGAGATTGATCGCGCCAACGAAGCGTGGATAGATCTAAAGGGCTCACTGCTGGCTAGCACTTGCGAGACGCCTTCGAGTGAGATTCTTGAAGCCGCTAAGCAGCTCAAGGAGGGTGGCTTCCTTGCGTGGCTGCGGCGTCCCGTTTACCGAAAAGCAGTTCAACTTGCCAAGACCCTGTTCGGAAAAGAGAAAACAAAAGACTGGCCCGATCTGCTCAGCAGATTGGGCGCTTGTCGTGCGGACGTTGAGCGGTTGGAAGCTCATCCGGCGAAAGACGTCGTGAGCCACGTCTACAAGGGCGTCGATACCGACACCGCAGTTGTCCTAACGATGTGTGACTGGGCGGAGGCTGTCAGAGCGCACACCCCGGCAGTCGCAGTGAGTAAAGCGGGAGTTAGGGATGCGATGTTCGCAGCCTCGGAAGATCTTCATGCCTACTCCAAAGCACTGGTGGAGCAAGGATGGCCGGATGTGCTCAAGAATTTGGCGGCACTGGCACAAAAGCATAGTGCATCGGCTACTGAGCTGCCCGCCGTCCTCGAAAAGCACGTAGCTTCTATCGATAAGGTGCTGGAGATCTGTCAGGAGCTCGGGCTCAAACATCGAATCGACGCTGAATACCGCGATGTGGTGCGGGGGCACCTGCAATGGTTGGCCGAAGCTTCTGCAACGATTAAGTCCAAAAGCGAAGTTTGCGGGCTGCTGTTGCCGGACACGAACGTCTCTAAGGCAGAGTTTAAGGAAGTTCGGCGCTGTATTGGCGTTTTGCAGGGCTCGGGCTTGTCAGCCGAACAGATTGAAAGGCTTGGGTCTGACGACGGGCTCGCTTTATGGGAGCAACTTAAGAGTCACCAAAAGGGTCTAGATCGTGCCCGAAAAGCACTGGGGACGACTCTTGCAGAGATTCAAAAGCTTAGTGGCCAAACGGACCAATACGCCGAGTCCTGGCAGTCACTAGCGCTCGACGCTCTCGCTAAAATGGCGAGGGAATCCAGCGCCGATCCCAAAGGGCTAAACATCCGATGCAACTTAGTTGCTAACCGAATATTGACCGAGCGTCT
>QWPJ01000070.1 GCA_003671195.1 Planctomycetota bacterium | reverse complement strand
GATGCCCTCGACGGTGTCGAGGGTGTACTTGGGTGCGACGTTCGCATCGCAGACCAAAATACGAAACGGTCGAAATAGCTTACGTTTGAGTTGCAGCGAACGGCTTTGCCAGTGGGTGAAGTTCGGATGCTTGACGATCCGCGGATCCATTTCCGCTGGATCGATCCCCGTGACACTGGCTCCTTGGTCGAGCAGCCATTGGCAAGCCCCGCCGGGGCTCGAACCGATCTCGACGATTTTCTCACCGGGACGGATCTGCAGGTTGCCCCAAGCGAAGGCTTCGGCAATCTTCATATAGGCTCGCGAGAGGACCAGTTCGGGGATAGGGAATTCAGGAATCCCACCTGGCCAAAAGTCGTAGTTCTGCTGAGCCCGCTTTGTGGCGATCCACCATCGGTTCGGTTCATCGATGATGATCTCAAGGATACGATCGAGTTTGGGGTCTAACGCCTGGGAGTCGACCCGTTGCGCCTCGGAATCGAAGGCCGGTCGATTGGCGATCACTGGCCGAGCATCTTGGACCAAGTTTCGGAATTGCTCGGCGACGAGCCAGGCAAGGGGTGTGCCACCGGGTTCAAAGCCGTTCCAGCCCGGGTCGGCCATATCGCGTTGCCAAACATGGCAGACCTGCCAGTCAAGCGACTTGGTCGACTCGAGGATTTGGGAGAGCATCCGAGCCGACTCGGTCCCCTCGACTTTGCCCAAGACCACACCTCGGGAGCGAATCAAGGGGTGCTCGGGCAGGGCTCGCGACCACTGAGGCACCGACAATTGGGTTTTGAGCGTCAGCAAGCCTCGGGCTGAATAAGCCAAGCGAAACGGGCCATTCGGTTCGCACAAGGCGGTTTTCAGGCCGGCTACGGCTCCTTGCTGGCAGGCGACGTATAAGAAAGACTGCTTGGAATCAGGCGAAGTGATGATTGCGTTAGGAACAGATGCGGTTTCGATGGTGTTGCAGAGCCTGATAAGTTAGGGAAAATGCGGCAATGAGGTCCGGCTGGATGTGGACGCTCTAGGGCCCAATCGTCTATAAATAGACTTAATAACAAGCACAATGGCAAAGGGAGTTTCGACTAGGTCTTTTGCGAAACCTGAGCTTTTGAAACCAGATCATTTTTGAAAGGGAACATCCTCGGAACCTGTATGGCAAAAAACGAAGAAGCATTTGAAGTAGAGGGTACCGTAGTCGCGGCGCTTGCGAACACGCGTTTCAAGGTTCAGTTGGAGACAGGATCTGAGGTGCTGGCCCACGTTGCGGGCAAGATTCGTAAGAACTTCATTCGGATTGTTCCCGGGGACAAGGTTCGCGTCGAGCTTTCGCCCTACGATTTGACCAAGGGCCGTATTGTATTTAGAGAACGCTAGGAAGCGCCCGCGATTGGAAATCGTTTTCGGGATAACTTCCAAGAAAACCCCATCGCGGCCGAATGCTGGTAAGTTTGCGGGATTCCTCGGGAGCCTGCTGGCGGTTGCAGGATGCTTTTGATTTTGAATTTTTTGAAGTTGGGCTTTTTGAATTTGAGCTTTTTGAATTTGAGCTTAAGGAGCGCTTGTCTATGAGATTTCGAAGGTTAGCCATTGCGGGCATGTCCGCAGCAAGTTTTCTAGGTTCGGGTGCACTGGTTTGCATGCCGACTTCCACGGTATTTTGCCAAGACACCAAGGCCCTTGAGATTCCAGGGTTTGAGGCATCGAGCACCGAGGGGACCGACGTGGTCACCTTGTCGATCGCTCCTTTGGACCGATTGCTCCCGGACATCACCCACATGATGCGGATCTCTGGAGCTGGCGCTCAGAGCGGTCTGATCACCGGTGCGGTCAATGGATACACCAGCGGCATCGACCGGGCGCGTCCCATTGGCGGCTTTGTCAAACTCAGCAGCGCGGGCCTTCCTATGGGTGTCTTGGCTCTCCCTATCAGCGACTTGGACGAGTTCCTTGGCGGTCTGGAATTGTTCGGCGAAGCCGAGGATTTGGGGGAAGGCCTCTACAGCATGAACCTTGGGCCCAATACCCTTTTTGCCCAGCACAAGGGGGATTGGTTGTTTGTATCCACGGCTGAGGAAGCTCTTGAAGGGGCTCCTGAGAACCCAGGATCTCGCATCGAAAAGATGGCTGCTAAGAACGATTTGATGTTCGAGGTTAATGTTCAAAACATTCCTGACGAATTGGTCGACTTGCTGACAAGCCAGATGCGAACTGGATTCGAGCAAGCCATGGAAGCTCAGTCGGGAGACTTGAGCGACGCGGAGATCGAAGCCAATCGCGTCCAAGGCGAGCAAGCTATGAAATCCCTCGAAGAGGCCATTACCGATACCGATCGCTTCGTCTTCGGATTGGGAATCCATCCGAAGGACAAGAACATGACGATCGACTTCGGCGCTCAAATGGTCGAAGGCTCTCGTTATGCCAAGCAACTCGGCTCGATGAAGACGATGATGTCCAAACTCTCAGGACATATTGCCGATTCCAACGCCATCAGCGCCAAGACCATGACGTTGTTCGCACCTGAAGATGCAGCGCAGATGCAGACCAGTGTCGATCAAGGCAAGAAGGTTCTCTTCAGCCAAATCGATGACCAGATCAACAACCCAGCCGTGTCGGCAAAGGTCAAAGAGTACCTTGATCGACTCATCAAGATTTTGACCGAATCGAGCGCTGAAGGTGCTGTTGAAGCGGCCATCAGTGTCTCGACCGATCCTTCGCTCAACGCCATCGCTGTATTCTCGCTTGCCGATGGGGCCAAAGTAGAAGCACTAGCACAGGATCTTGCCAACGAAGCGACCAACGCAGGGGCTCCGATCTCCGTCAAGCTCATGTCGGGCAAGCACCAGGGGTCGAATCTCCACAACATTTCGGTTCCTCTTCCTTACAACGCAGACGACAAGCTCCGCAAGATCGTCGGGGACGATGTCAAGATCGCCATAGCGACGGCTCCTAAATCCGTTTATCTGTCGGTCGGCAAGACTGCCGAAGCATCCCTCAAGTCGGCACTCGATGCCAACGCAGGAGACAAGAAGATCGCCGGTGTCCCAGCTCGGATGCGCTTGAGCCTCTCGCAAATCCTCAACTTCGTTCAAACCATCGAATCGAACCCCGTGGTCGATGGGATGCTTTCCTCGCTCAACAACGGCGAAGACATGATCATGTACGATAGTCAGATCATCGAACGCGGTGGAGTCAACCGAATCACCATCCAAGACGGCGTGATCAAAGCCGCCGCAGGTGGTGCTCGTGCTGGGATGGCTGGTCAAGGCGGCTTCTAAGCCGTCTTGATTTCAGCGATTGCCCAGAGGATCGATCCAAATCATCAACGCATAACGAACCGGTGGTAGCCCCGCCGGTTCGTTCGTTAAACACCAGGTTTTTTTATTCGGTTTGTCGTATCCATCGGAGCGCGCGTGAAGCTAATCATCGCCATCGTTCAGCCCGATCGGCTCGAGCCGATCAAGGAAGCTTTGAGCCAAGTCGAGGTCTTTCGACTAACCGTTGTCGATTGCTTGGGATACGCCCGGCAAAAGGGGGACCAGAGCCTCCAACGCGCCCCGGATGGATCGATTCACCTGTTGAGGAAACTGCAGCTTCAAATCGCTGTCAACGAAGAATTCGTCGAACCGACAGTGCAAGCCATCTTGCGCGGTGCCAAGACCGAGCAGGATGGACGTATCGGCGACGGGAAAATCTTCGTCGTCCCCCTGGATCAATGCGTTCGAATTCGTACGGCCGAACGAGGCCCCGAAGCGATTTAGCCGCCAGCCCAACAAGTGAAAATCGATGTCAGATCAACCCCTTATTGAACTCAGAGATGTAGCCAAAGTCTATCAACTCGAAGAGGTCGAAGTCCGCGCCCTCGATGGCGTAGACCTTGTGATGCAACGGGGTGAATACTCCGCCTTGATCGGTCCGAGCGGTTCGGGCAAGTCCACGCTGATGAACACCCTTGGATGCCTCGATCGACCCACCCGCGGTAGCTACAAGCTCGGTGGTATCGAAGTCGTCAACATGGCCGCCGATGTACGCGCTCGAATCCGCAACAAACAAATCGGATTCGTCTTCCAAAACTTCAACCTCCTGGCCCGAACCAGCGCTCTGGAAAACGTCGAATTGCCGATGCTCTACGGCGAAGGAAGAACCAGTCGAGAGCGACGCGATCGGGCCAAAGAACTCCTGAGCTTAGTCGGACTCGGCGATAGGCTCGATCATCATCCCGGACAACTCTCCGGTGGCCAGCAGCAACGCGTGGCGATCGCTCGGGCCCTTTCGACCGATCCGTCGATCCTCATGGGTGATGAACCGACCGGGAACCTCGACTCGCGAACCAGTCGCGAAGTGATCGAACTTTTCAAGCAACTCAACGAGACCAGGAATCTGACCGTCATCCTAGTGACTCACGATTTAGGCGTCGCGCGCAATGCCAAGCGGAACATCGTGCTGCGCGATGGGAAGATCATTTCCGATACGACGGATCACGAACAAGCCGCCGCGGCGCTCAAGGCGTCGTCGGAACTTTGATCGTCAGCGTATCGTCTGGCGGTCGTAGTTGCTCTCGCTGCGTCAATCGGACAAACTCGTGGGCTAAATAAGCCTTATCGACCCGCAGGAGATTCTGTTCGAGCACATACTCGATCGCCGAATGGACCTGAGAAAATCGCATCTCAAGGATCTTGGCCACCACCGCTTCGTTCTGCATGTTGTTGCTAAGGACTTCGACTTGATCCCCCAACCGGTGCCCTTCGTCTCGGACCTGGTTCCACAAAATCGGCTTGACCCTAAACGACAATCGATCCCCGTAACGGACATGGTAGTACTCGCCGTCGAATGCGAAACGTTCCATCACGTGGTCGCTGGGAATCCAACCATCGATCTTGTCGCGGTCCTCGGGGTGGAAGGCTTCGAGCCCTTGTTCGGGCCAGATCGCATAGATACCAAAATCCGGAAGTATTGGCCAACCGATCATCCCTCGTTCCCCCCTTGTGCAGCATATTGTTTGAGCGTCTCGATCCGTTGTTGCAAGCGAGTTTGAGCCAATGGCAAAAGCGAATCCGATAGGTCCTCGAGTTGACGCACGCTCAAGGTCGATTCCTGCTGAAACTGCTCCCATTGTATCGCTAATTGAGGGAGCAGTCTTATGCGCTGCTCGCACATCTGGCGACGGGCTGTGGCCCGTTCGAGGGCTTTGCGCTCGAACATGCAAGACGTTTCATCCTCGGCCCGGGATTTGGCTTGGCATCGCAATAGGTCCCCACGAG
>QWPJ01000045.1 GCA_003671195.1 Planctomycetota bacterium | reverse complement strand
TAGCCATCCGCTGCCAAGCGGTGGACAGCGGCGCGAGTAAACCCTCCACCGTCTGGCGACAGGTGGCTACAGCCAAGGCCCCGAACCATCCACTTCCCGTAGCCACCCGCTGCCAAGCGGTGGACAGCGGCGCGAGTAAACCCTCCACCGTCTGGCGACAGGTGGCTACAGCCAAGGCCCCGAACCATCCACTTCCCGTAGCCACCCGCTGCCAAGGGGTCGACAGCGGCGCAAGTAAACCCTCCACCGTCTGGCGACGGGTGGCTACGGCGACAGGTGGCTACAGCGACAGAATTGGCAGCTATCCAGTGGCTATCGGTGATTACTTCACCATCAGAACCTGCGGCGGCATCCAGGTGCCGTCGAGTACCGACTGCTCAGCCCAGTAGACTCGGATATAGAGCGAGAACGTACCGTCCGGCGCAGGCACCCAGTTGCTTTCCTTGTCCTTCCCAGGCGACTTCGCACCGAAATACAAGGTGAGCGAACCGTCTGGGTTGTACTTCAAGAACGATTTGCTCTTGGTGCCCAGCGAGTAGCGTTTCAGCGTGTTCGCATGGAAAACGTGTTTGTCGTTGTAGAGAGTCAGTGACCAGAAGCCATTGACCGGTGGTTCCTGGCCTTTGGCAAACGTCACGGTGTAATTGTTCTGGCCGTGGAGTTGCTGGCCCTCGCTGTCGTAATCGCGGTAAATGTACTTCGTCTCGTCGGGCTTGTTGTCATACATGTTCGACTTGGCCGTGGCGGTGCGGTTGAGGTAGTCGGTACCCCACTGCGCGTTGTTCACCGGTGAGTACCAGCCATTGCCAGCCGAGCGGCCGTTGTATTTCCACTGGAACATCGGGTCGATGATCTCCTTGTCGGCAGCCACGAAAGCTTCCACCAACGCCTGCTTGGTCGCCGGGTCTTTCTCGGCGGCCTCGAATACCGAACGGATCCAAGCGTAAAGGGCTTCCTCACCGGGTAGCGGGGCAACGAGTTTCATCACTCCGGGAAGCTGGTCATAGAACTTCTCGGGAACGACCCACTTGGTCTCGCCCCCAGGGCCTGCCGGCGCCGGGAAGTTCGGCAGCTTGCTCCAGTCGGTGTTCTTCATCTTGCCGTCGTACTGGCTGAGAGGATAGAACATGACCTGATTGATCAGCGGCTGAACGGCCTTCGTATCCTCGGCAGTGTCTTCTTTAAATATGCGTGGGATGGCAAATCCCAATTCCGTTGAAGAACGCACCACTGCCGTGATGCCGGCGGGCGTATCGCCATTCCAGTTCGGCCCCACCATCATGTAGAAGCCGGGCTTGGTGCCGTAGGGCTTGCCGATTTCGGCAATTTCGTCCGTGCGCGCGTCATAGAGCGCATAAACCCAAAAGCGATTTCCAAAATCCGGCACTTGAAAAACCACGGGGTCTTTGTCGAGCGCGAAATACCCAGCGCCATACACCACGTCCTGGTTGGGACAGGTGACGAAGGTCTGCTCCGGCTTGACGTAATCGGTCAACATCCCCGTTTGGCCGATGGGTGCCATGGGTACCATGCCGCCGTTGAGACCTGCAACGTTGCCGTTCTGGCTGGTCACATAGGCGAATCCGGCGCGCCGGTTGTGCGAGTTGACCATCGGATAGCCCCAGACATAAGCCATGCGGCCTACCATGTGGACATATTCCTTGGTCATCAAGGTGCCTGCGGCGGGGCCAGGAACGTCGGCGGGGGTCTTGGGCAACGGCACTTGCTGCGCTTGTGCGGTCGTAAAAGCCAACGCGCACGCGAGCGCCGCGGCGAGCGGGAGTTGAGTTCGGGTGATTTTCATCGGGATCTCCATTTGTTTCTGTTAGGTGATGGAACTTGGCATGGCCAGCTAAGCCCCTGGCGTTGACCAAGTGCGAGGCGCTGACCTGCGACAAGTATAGTCCATTCGATCGGTTCATTCGATACCGTTTCAGGTCGTCAGGTCCATCGAGGCAACATGCAAAACCCCAGTGTTTTAGCGACCGATCGAGACTCGACCAGCGACTATATTTTCGGAGCGCGACGCCGTCAAGGGTGAGAAGGTCGTCGAGAGAGTTCGTGCCACGCGAGGTGTTCGACAATCTGATGACTAAGACCAACACCGTTATGTCATGCTTTCCGTGTATTCGGTGTGTTCCGTGGTTCCTCGAAGTTGAAGCGAGACAACGACGACAAGACGACGCACCGGGGGGTAAGCAAGTCAGCCTAGTCCCAACCACGCTGCCCCAAAAATCATCCAAACCGGGATCGTCAAGAGACTCAAAAGCGATGTCGCCACCACAACGACCCAAGCGGTCTGGACGTCTTGCTCGTAGAGCCTTGTCATGACGATCGGGAAGGTCGCTGCTGGCATCGCCGCTTGGATCAATAACACTTGCTTGAGCGACTCTGAGTCTGTCCCCCAAGTCGCGATCGCAAGGATCACCAAAGGCAGAATCATCATGCGGATCGGGATGGCTAAACTCAAGATTCGCCAAGCCTTGGCCCATGAACTTATGCCGATATAGTCGTAGAGTATCGCACCGCTTAGGACCAAACCCATCGGAACCGAACAGAGCCCTAGCTTCTGGGTCGCTTGCTCGATCGGACCGGGCACCCAGGCGACCCCATCGAATCGCTTGATCAACACGGCGAGAACTACGGCCAAAAGAGGCGGACTCAAGACGATCCGCCTCCATGATGCGTCGATCCCCTTGCCCGAAATCGTGTAAAGACCAACACTCCAAAGCGCCATGTCGACCCCAACGTTGTGGACCATCAATGTCACGACACACGAAGGA
Source organism: Planctomycetota bacterium (assembly GCA_003671195.1). Taxonomy (GTDB): domain Bacteria; phylum Planctomycetota; class Planctomycetia; order Pirellulales; family Pirellulaceae; genus JBKCUI01. The sequence goes on along the minus strand of QWPJ01000045.1, from coordinate 14,996 downwards.
TAAAAAACTTCGGCCAACGGCAAGGCGATGTACCCGTAATTGGGAATCCCTACGGTCAGTCCAAAGGTCCTTTGCTCCGGATCCGACGCAAGCCCAAAGCCACCGCCAAACGTCCTTGCTGCCGACCAAGCCATCCCGACCCCAAGAAAGGTGCAAACGTACCCCAATACAGCAGGGTACCAAGCATCTAGATCCGCGGATAATGAAGCGTCCGTGATGATGCGGTGAAAGAAAAGACATGGCATGAGCACGTACGAAGTCAAGCTCGCAAGCGAACGATCGACTTCTGGGCTCAACCATCTCCAATGGCGGGCCAAGCCCCCCACACCCATCACTAAAAACACCCCTACGACAGCCGAGGCGGTGTCAATCCATCGATCCGACATGGGTAGCTCGTTATCGCATCAACCCGGACAACGTAGGGCTCGTGAACATGCGAGAGACGAAGTTCGACTCGTCCTTGGTTACCACCACGCGATCGCCAGCCCTGAGCGAGTAGTTGGTACTCTCTTTGACGCGTCGGCCCGACTCGTCAAAGTCGATATCCATCCTCACCGGTGCGGACGTGCCATTGGGCCGTACCACCCGTACATGAATTCGCCCTACCTTTTTGTGCAACTTCGCGTCGCGGATCAGATCGGCCACAAACATCGGCTGGCCCTCGGTCATCGGGATTTTCTCCAAATGCTTCTTGCCGTCGTTGACCTCCAACAACACACTCGTGTCGTCGACGGTCCCACCGAGCATCACACCGTTGGCCCCAAGCGAATAACCTTCTCGCTGCAATTGAGTCAAATCAAGGTCTCCGCCCGGTCCACCCCGACGTCCAAAAAGGAGGTTGCAACCTGTCGAAGAACCCAAAGCTAGCAACATCGAGCCGAGCAATATCCAACGGATGCCCATCGATGCAACCGAACAATCATCCGTATGTCGAGACTGGTATTTATGTGTCATGCGAGTTAACCGGTCGAGAATGTATCCAAATTCTGTTTGCAAGCGCCACGCTTGGTCGCCGCCAATTCCAACCCGCCCCCGATTCCGTTTTTCGTCTCGATCCTGAAGGAATCTTGATGCAAAAGTCCACCCAATCGTCAAAATCCACCAAATCCTCCTAATCCGACTTATTGATAGCGTTACCTATCCTCAAGGGACGACTCGCCTTGACGCAGCAAGGTCCGATGGGCTACTACGTTTCGAGGTCCACCAACGTCGTGGATTTCGCGAAAGATCTCGGGCTTGGCCAACCAGCAATTGCATGATCGGTTCTGCACCAAAACCTCAACACCTACTTCCTGCTCTGCGGCGCCTGGGCCTACCGCTCGGCCAGTGGTACCTTGCGCGCTGGTTGCTGCTTGGGTTGCTGTTGATGAGTTTTCCAGCCTGCCGCCAGCGAGCCGTCACCGAGTTGTATGTCGAGCAGATGGCTCAAAGAAACCGAGCTCTCGAAGACCTCGTCTATGATTTCGATGCGGAAAACCGATCGATGGAATTCGAGCTCGAAGACCTCCGTCGCACCAACGCTCAGCTCCAGGGGCGACTGCAAGAGATCCAGCGTCAAACGAGTCGCATCGACACTTCGCCCTCCGACAGGCCCTTGATGATTCGCCCCGAATCGCAAAAGCCCGAATCGCAAAAGCCCGAACCGCAAAGGCCCGAATCCCCCAAAAGCAGAAGCGGTGCTCCAGCTCCCTTGAAGCTTCCCTCGGACCGCAAGCGAGACGACGAGTCGCTGATCCTCGAGCCGCCGGAAATCGTCGTCCCGAAACAAGCGACCGAACCGATTTTGCCCGCCCCTGATCCCATTGCACCTAAGTCACTGGCTCCTAAGTCGCTGCCTCCTAGCTCGCTGGTTCCCGAGCCGCAAGTACGTGAACCTCAAGCGATCGATCCTCAGATCCTAAGGGAGCCAAGCGAGGATCTCCTGCCTGAGCTAGGGCCCCCCTCTCTGAAAACACCGGAACTGAAAACACCCGAGCTAAAAATACCGGAATTGAAAACACCCGAGTTCAAAATACCGGAGTTCAAAATTCCAGACGCAAGTTTGCCGGCAGTTCCTGGAATCGAAAGTGGTTCGATCCTCGAACGAGCCCCGCGAGGCTTGCCCTCGGGCGACTCGGAAGCTTCCCTCTTGGATCGAAAAATCCAGCTCCCTGCATCGACAGCGCCCGGCGTTGGCCCATCCGGCGTTGGCCCATCCGGCATCGCTGCACCGGTGATCCAAACCTCTGCGGTCCAAGCCCTCGAAGCGAGAGGGAAATCCGGAAGGATCCCGACGAAGCCGACCGACAGCCGGGTTCGAGAAATCGACTGGCACCCGACGATGTGCCGGGCTCAGAACTCCGATGGCAAGCCCGGTGATGACGGACTGTTTTTGGTCTTGATCCCGCGCAACACCGCCGGGCAGTTTGTGCCATCGCTTGGAGCTCTGACTCTTGTGGTCGAAGAGACACTTGCCGACGGCTCGGTCGCACGCATCGGTCGTTATGAATTCTCCGAAGCGGAGCTCAAGGACTATCTTGAGCCGGTCGGATCGGCGCCGGGTTTGCACATTCCGATCCGATGGACTGAGCAAAAGCCTGCTGGCACGAGTGTGGAAGTCTATGCGAAACTCACGATGCCCGACGGATCGACGATGGTCAATCGCCGGACGATTCCTTTGCGAAAAACCGCAGGAATGGGACCGTCGACTTGGACGCCACGCTAGGTAGCATGGCGTTCGGCGAACTATTTGGGTGGATCGCGAAATCGCTGGTGGCAATCGGTGCACGCTGAGCGAATGGACTTCCAGTTGACTCCAAGGGCCTCGCGATGCTCGGGCGTCAGTGCACTCAAGATGGCCGACGTGTTGGGGTTGAGCATACTCTGGACCCTGAGAGCTGCGAGCTGGGATTCTTTGAGCAGATCACGAAACGGCCCTGGATAGTTTTTGACATCATCGAGGCGGAGCAATTCCTCGAAGTGCTCTTGGAGGAGGACCGCTTGGTGGGGCGTGTCGAGCGACTCGGTCGCGTCGAGAGACTTCCAACCGCCGATCGCAAACTTATCTAATTTCGCGAAGGTGACTTCCAAAGCGACCATGGCATCGACCAAGGGAGGGACATCGCATGAGGCGGGGAAATCGAAATTGAGCTTTGACAACTCGAGTGGATCGATCGGTTTGACGTTTTCGACCGTCTCGAAGAGGCCTCGGTAGGCGCGGTTGGTGCCTGCGAGCTGGAGGATTCCGATCGCTTCGGATTGGCTCAAGGTTCCTTGGGCAACGCAGGCCGATGCGGCAGCCGCTGGACTTCGATGTTTTCCGTGATGGCAATGGATATAGATCGGACCAGGCAGTTCGTTAAGTGTTTTGGTGATCGCCGCGATGGTCTCGGAGGGTATACCGTCGTATCCATGGGGGATGTGGACATAGCGCATCGAAAACTCTTTGGCCAAGTCCAAATCGGGCTTTGCACCATCGACACTGATGATGGTTTGCACCCCGAGATCGCGAAGTTCAGCGAAGGCCGCTGGGCCTTCGGGTAGCCCTCCGGAGATCACACCGCTGCGAACTTGAATCGCATTGGGTAGATGTTTCGATGCGAGTTTTTTCGGACCCGACTCCTGAAGCGATTGGCCAACGGCTTGAGAGGATACAACCGGGTGCTGGGCCGTCGCGTGCGATAAAATAAGGGCGATGGACAAACAGGCATGCATCGAGCCGATGCGACGGATGGGGATCCGTCGGTGCGATGGGCATCGGTGAATAGCAGGACCGGTTTGGCGCATGGCAAGGCTTAGGCTCGATGGGACGTCGCGTGCGGGATTAGCGAGGCAGCGCGAGCAAGTGCCCACGATCCCGCATCGGTTGGATTATACCTAGCGGGCTTGGTCAAGCCATACTTGCGATACTTGAGATACTTGCGGTAGATCCAAATCGCAGAGATCGGATTTCGGCGATCGTCTTTAGCGGGGACGGAAGCCTTGGATTTTTCCCCGGGGAGCGGCGTTTTGGACATCGACTGGCAGATCCAAGATATGTTCGCCTACATTCCCTGCGGCATCCGTTGCATGGAGTCTGAGGTAGACTTTTTCAGGCAGGTGGTTCTCGGCGGTCCATGCAAATCGGCCTTGGTTTTTTGCACCTTGGGTGATTGGGATCCAGGGCCCATGGGGCGTTTCCGAATAGTAGAGCGAGATAGGCCGATCGATGAAGTGATCGTCGAGGGCTTGATACTCGACGACCAAGGAGCCGGCATCGGATCCTTTTCCTGCCAGAGCGCTGAGGATTCGAGCGCGAGGCACCGTCGAATCGACTTGGATCCAGGCATCGGCCGCATCGCCCGGCAGTGGGCGTCGGGAGGCTAGGCCATTGCTCCCTACGATGACCATTCGAAAGCCGAACATTCCTTCGGTTTCGACTTCGATATCAAAGGGGCTTTCGCGATCGGCATCGACCCCCCATCGATCCCAAGATTTGCCTTGATCGAGGGTGCCCCAGAGTTCCACGCTTGCGATTGGCGAGCCGGGATCGTTGACGATGGCATAATCGAGTTCGAAGGATTTGCTCGACGAATGCAGGGCGTTGGCTTGGGGGTTCGAGAGGTTAGGCAGGGGAGGATCCAGGGAGGGGAGTCGAGAGACTTCTGGACGTTGGGCATCGGACGCCTCGGCCAGCGGCGCGGAGTTGCTCAGGCTTGCGGCAGGGATACTTTCGATGCTTCGCACGGGCAGTCCGGTGGAGGTAAACATCGGGGGTTGGGCCGGTGTAGGTTGCGAAGGAATGCTTTTTGTGGGTAGGGTTTTGGTGGGCGAGGCAGGAGCTAGGTTCAATCCGCCTGGGAGGGTTGGAAGACTCAACGTGGGCTTGGCCACCCCTGAGCCGATGAGCGATGTTGGGGTAGGTTTGGTCGGTAGCGAGACGGCGGCTGGTTGTCGGTCCGTAGCCGGCGTTCCGTCTTGTCGGGTACTTGCCAATTTCATCGAGCCTGTGAGCCCCAGAGCGGTCTTAGGGAGTCTAGGCATGCGGGTGATATCGAAGGTATTTCCTGCATGGTCGCGCCCAGAGAGTTTGACGACCAGTTGGGTCGTTTGATGGGGGATCGACCAACTGGCCGATCCGATCCATTCGTGCTCTTGGGTCCCTTTTTCGGTTTTGCAGGAGATCTCTTTCCAAGCCGAGTCGAGTTCGGTTTGGTATTCCAGGCGGATCGAGTTGTGATCGAGCGAAGATTCGACGATTCGGAATTCGGCTTGAAGATCCCCTTTTCGGTCCAGATCGATCAGGAGTTGCCCTGTCGGTTTGGTCGAATCGATGAGGATGTGCATCGTCTCGCCTGGTTGATCGATGACTTGACCACCGAGGTCGAGCGACTTGACTCGAAAGGAGTACGCCCCATCGCGTTGGGTTTGGAATTGAAACTGACGTTGTTTGGGGTCGGCTTTGGCGACGCTTTGCCAGGTTTTTCCGGAATCCTCGGAGACCTCAAGCACCAGTTGAGCCGGCGGGGTCCCGATGGGACTGAATTCGAAGGGGATAGCTAGATCTTGCCGGGGCCAGTGGATAGATTGCCCGCAGGCTGAGTCGTTGGCCGAAAGGACTGCTGCCGCACCTGAGACGAGGGTCATCAGGAAATTGTTTTTTGCGAATCGCCGAATGAAAGAATGCCGAGCCATGCTTGCCGTCCTAAAGGTTAGGAAATAGGGCGGCGAGCGTAGAGCGAACGTCTAACGAGCAGCAGGCTTGCCGACCATGTTCGAGTATGCCTCACAGTTTTGCGCAAACTCTTGGCAATTCAAACTTGAGGAGAAAAGAAAGATTCGTCCGGTTTCTTGTTCGATAAAACCGAATCGGCAGTCACCATCGATCCATTTGCCCGATTTGGAATATTCGACCAAATCGCAACCGCTTAACACTGGCGAAAAGCGATCGGGAGATTCGAGGAATTTGGCGAGCATTTCTTGCGAGACACAGTGATAGACTCGACCTCGATGGCGGACGGCGAATTCCGGAGAGCCTTTGACCCAGGCTGCTTGTGCGTTGTTTCCCGATTGGGAGGCTTCGATCGACGCGCTCAGCGAGACCGGGCAAAATCCGTTCAGTGCAACGCTGGTAGGGAGCGGTTCGATGCTCGGAGCAAGGACTTCGATCACCTTGGGTGCTGGGGCATCCAGCGGGTTCGGTAGTTCGGGGAGGGTGACTTCGTTGGATTGGGCGATGGAGACCTCGGCGGTATCGACCGAGGCGACGGTCGTTTCGGTGAGACGAATGCGAGCCGGTTGGGTCATCCGTTGGCCGCTCGCCATGGCGATTTGAGGCGAGAACGATGGCTTGCTATCGGCCCGCGCCAGCGATCGATCTTGCCCGGGCGAATCGGATCGAACCGCTGGGCGTTGCGCGATCCAACGTTGATTTTTCTCGGCGACTTTAACGATGGTTTTTTCGTAGACTCCGGGGTCTTGCGCGCTGATATTTCGATAGATCTCATCCCCGTTGGAGTAGAGATACACATCGGTGGGCCAGCGATTGACCCGAAACATCGCGGCGGTTTTGGTGTCCTGTTCGGCGTTGATTCGGACTGCGAGGATATGTTCGTCGAATGCGGCGATGAGTTGTTGGTCTTTGAAAGCCTTCTTTTCGAGCATACGGCAAGGAGGGCAGTGATCGCCGTAGAAGTGGACCAGCACGGGTTTGCCGGAGCTTTGGGCTCGTTTCATGGTCTCGGCGAGGTTCTCGGACCATTCGATTTGCTCACCGGCGGCTTGGGCTTGTTTTGCTTGCATAGCCGTTGCAAGAATCGCGGTACCGAGCAGCAGGAGCGTCATTGGGTGGATGAGGGCATAGCGGGCTTGCATCGTAACGGCTCCGGAGTGACCGAGGAGGAATTGCGGGGTGACTTTTACGATTGCATCGGATGCGCGACGGATGAGGGTCGAGCAAATTGGAGGTTTTCGGCTAAAATTGAGGGAAGAAATCCGCCTCAAGTCCCAAACGCTTGACATTTCCGCAGGAAACGCCTAAGCTTGCGGTATTGCTGGTCGGAAACGGTTGTGTTCTCCTCGTTTCATGTGCTTAGGCCACCCTTTCTAGGGTAGCGATTGGCAGAACGGTTTCATTGTTCCTGGTATCCGTGGTGCATGTGAGCATCACCGAGTTGGGTTCCAGCAGACAGTCAGCAACACAGGTTGTCGTGACGTTCACGGAATGTTGAACGTCCCAGATTTTTAAAGTCTCGCAGGGTCTTCGATTTCGTTGTTCCCGCGTGCCCAAGGATTCTTTTTTTCGTTGATTTCTGGGTTATTGTATGCCAAAAAAGAAGCGTTACCGATCGCGTTCACACGGAGATGACATGGGTGGAAGTGGTGGTGGTGCGGGTGCGGCGCCGGGTTCTCGGCCTCGCGTTCGTCGTCCTCGCAGGCGACATGGTCCCGGTTATCAACAAGCCTTTGGAAATCCGGACGACGCTCCGGTCAATGACGAAGGCGCTGAGGAGCCGCAACTTGACGCCGATGGCAATCCGATTCCTCGACCAGAGGGGGCCGTGGCGGTCCAAGAGGAACCCGGCGAGGAATTCTATGGGATGCTTGAGATGCATCCGAACGGTTATGGATTCTTGCGTTCGTCCTCAAACAACTATTCTCGCGAGCGTTCCGACCCGTTTGTTCCCGGTACGATGATCGAGAAGTTCCGGCTTCGCCAGGGGCTCAAGATCCGTGCGGTGATGCAACATAGCCGGCGGTCTCAAGGGCCTCGCGTCCGAGAAATTCTCGACGTCGAAGGAATGAAACCTGAGGAATACGCCAACGTCAAAGTCTTCGATACTCTCACAGCGATCAATCCAGAGAAGTGGTTGAGGCTTGAGGTCGGCACGAAGCCTCTGACCAACCGAGTGATCGATCTGCTCGCTCCCGTGGGGCGTGGCCAACGCTGTTTGATCGTCGCTCCGCCCCGATCAGGCAAGACGATCATGCTTCAAGATATCTCGCGAGGGATCGCTGAGAATTATCCTGAAGTCGAATTGATCGTACTTCTGATCGATGAGCGGCCAGAAGAAGTCACCGATATGCGGATGAATGTCAAGCGTGGCGAAGTCATCGCAAGCAGCTTGGATGAAGACGTCGACTCGCACGTGCGATTGAGCCAATTGGTCATCGACCGATGCCGTCGGCTCGCCGAGATGGGCAAGGATGTGTTCTTGCTGATGGATTCGATCACCCGACTGGCTCGAGCCTTCAACAAGTGGGTTGGAAACTCGGGTCCGACAATGTCCGGTGGTGTCAACATCAAGGCCATGGATATTCCCAAGAAACTCTTTGCAACCGCGCGAGCGTTTGCCGAAGGAGGATCCTTGACGATCGTCGGAACGGCCTTGGTCGATACCGGCTCTCGCATGGACGAATTGATCTTCCAAGAGTTCAAGGGTACGGGCAATATGGAACTGGTCTTGGATCGCAAGTTGGCCGATCGGCGGATCTGGCCTGCGATCGATATCACGCAGTCAGGCACCCGGCGTGAGGAATTGCTTCACGACCCGGATACCTACCACTCCGTGACGATGATTCGGCGAACTCTCAACTCGATGAACCCTGTCGAAGCCATGGAGCAATTGACCAAGCAACTCGGTCGATTCGCCAGCAACCAAGAGTTCCTCAAACTCATTTCCAACGCGAAGATCAATGATTGATCCTCCAGTCGCGATGCATGCCTGAACAACCTTCTGAACGATTCCCCAAATCCAAACGGGTTGTCAGGCAACGCGACTTCGATCGTTTATTCAAGACCGGTCGGGTGATTGCCGACTCGGTTTTGGTGATCCATACCGCAGCCAATTCGCTCAGTCGTCCTAGGCTCGGGATCTCTATGTCTCGCAAGGTCGGAAACGCCGTGGTTCGGAACCGATGGAAGCGGTTGATACGCGAAGCGTTTCGACGGCTTCAACACATCCTGCCCGGGTCGGTCGACTATGTCATCCGCCCTCGCAAGGGGGCCATGCCCGAGTACGAGTCGATCCACCGATCGCTTGCAAGCTGTGGCAAACGACTAACGCGGCGGCCTTAGGCCGTATTCGCAAGACGCCGATGCGACTCAGATCATGATTTCGCGGATCGGCGATGCATCGATCACACCGGTGAGTTTTTCGTCCAGGCCTCCGTGAAAGTAGGTCAGTTTGCGGTGGTCGAGTCCCATCAGTTGCAGGATCGTCGCATGCAGATCGCGCAGGTGCCTTGGGTTCTCAACGGCAACTTCTCCGAGCTCATCGGTCTGGCCGTAGCTGGTCCCAGGTTTGACTCCAGCGCCAGCGAACCAGTAGGTGAACCCCTTGGGATTGTGATCTCGACCGCCGGGTTTGCCACCGGTGTTAAATGTCTCCGAAACGGGCATCCGTCCGAATTCACCTCCCCAGACGACTAGGGTCGATTCAAGCAGACCAGACCGCTCCAGGTCAGATAGCAGGGCGGCGATAGGTCGATCGACTTCGGGACAGTGGAGTTTGAGGTTCTCTTCGATTCCATGATGGCCGTCCCAGGTGTTTTGTCCACCGGCGTTCCCGCCCCCGGAGTAGATTTGAATGAAACGCACCCCTCGTTCGACGAGTCTTCGGGCGATGAGGCATTGGCGTCCGAAGGTGCTCGGTCCGAGAGCCAGTGGGTGCCAATCGGGTTTGGGTTCATCGATGCCGTACATGGCGATCGTCTCTGCGGTTTCTTGACTGAGATCCATCGCTTCGGGCGCTGCGATTTGCAATTGAAAAGCTAGTTCGTAGCTAGCGATACGGGCTTGGAGCTCCGAGTTGCTATTGCGATCTTGCGAATAATTGCGATTCAGTTCATTGAGCAGATCGATCTCGGCGCGTTGGCTTGCTGCATCGATGTTTGCGGGGGGGCGGAGGTTGAGGATCGGTTGGCCTCCGGATCGCATCAAGGTGCCTTGGTAGGATGCTGGCATGTATCCGTTGGACCAATTCGGAGCGCCGCTGGTCGGACCACCTCTGGGGTCGAGCATAACGACAAAGCCGGGCAAGTTCTGGTTGACGGATCCTAGTCCGTAGTTGACCCAGGAGCCGAGCGAGGGGTGGCCTTGGAGAATCCGTCCGCAGTTGATCTGCAGCAGGGCGCTTCCATGGGCAAAGGAATCGCTCGTCAGGGACTTGACGAGCGCCAGTTTGTCCATGTGTTTGGCGATATTTGGAAACGCATCGGAGCACCACAGTCCTGAGTTTCCGTGTTGTGCGAAGTTGCGGCGGCTTGCTTGGAGGACTGCTTGGGTTTTGCTCCCGCGTCGGAATTCGTTTTGAATACTTTGGCCATCGCGTTTTTGGAGTTCGGGTTTGTAGTCGAAAAGATCGACTTGGGAGGGCCCCCCGAACATGAAAAGAAAAATCACCGACTTGGCTTTCGACGGTAGTTTGGGCTCCTGCCCCTGGAGCATCGAGGCAAGGGCCAGGGAGCCAAAGCCTGCACCGGTTTGGGTGCAGAAGTGCCGACGGTCGAGCCGAGGATTCGGCCTGTGGTCTTCAGGGAGCATCAGGGGTTAATCCACGTAGAGGAATTCGTTGCTATTGAGAACCGATCGGCAAAGGCTTGCCAATCGCTGCGGGTTGTTTTGCAGATAGGAGTTGGCCCAATGGAGCTCTTGTTCGCTCGCGGAACGCTGGTAAGCAAGTTGCCAGAGCCGCTCGATTTGTTGGTTCGGTTCTGAGCCGGCCTCTCGGATCAATCGCTGCGCCAGTTGGTCGGCTTGTTCGTGTAGCCATGGATCATTGAGCAGCAAGAGAGCTTGGGGGGCGGTGGTCGTGACGTTTCGAATGGCTGTCGGCGAGGTGCTGTTCGCGAAATCGAGCGTTTCGAGGAACGGGACTTTGAGGGATCGCTTGACGATCAGATAAATGCTGCGGCAGTTTTGGAGTTGCTTGGGGCTTTCGAGCCACATCGAGACCGAGACTGGGTTGGCAGCGTCTTTGACTTCTTGGCTCAGCGTGGGGTAGATGCTAGGACCGGAACGCATGGCATTGAGCGTTCCGTTGACCGACAGGATCGAGTCGCGGATCGATTCGGCGTCGAGGCGTCGGAGTTGGGGTTGGTAGTAGCTAGGTGCATCCGGGTCGATCGCAGGCCGAGAGCTTTTGCTGAACGCTTGGGTGCTCAGGATGATACGATGAAGATGTTTGATCGACCAACCCGATTCGATAAATTCACCGGCAAGATAATCGAGCAGAAGTGGATTGGTAGGTGGCAGGCCGGTGTTTCCGAAATCATCGGTTGTCGGAACAATGCCGATCCCGAAGTGTCGTTGCCATATGCGGTTGACCAGGACGCGAGCCGTCAGGGGATTTTGGGGGTGCGCGATCCAGCGGGCGAGTTTCAAACGGTCGGGAGTATTCGCTTCGAGAGCCGAGGTTGGCTCTTCTCCGAAGGGCGAGAAGACTTCAGGAGTGCGCGAGGCGACCTGCTGTTTGGGTGAGTTTGGATCCCCGCGATGGAGCACATGCGTGGGCTTGGGCTCTGAGCCGATCTCCCAGACCGCAAGGGCTTTATCGAAAGGGGGGAGCGAATCGCGAAGGCTTTTGATTTGCGTTTCGAGTTCCGATCTCGAATTTGTATCGAGCGTTTGGTCGAGTGTTTTTTGCAATTCGGCGATTTGGTTTTGGCGGTTCGAGTCCCAAGCTTCGACTTGGGCAGGGGAGGCCAGGATGCGTTCGATGCGACCAGTCCCACGCCCCCCTCCCCCAGTTTTCGAGAGGCCATAGGGATCGATTCCGCGCATGAACGCCAGCAGTGCGTAGTAGTCCACTTGGCTGACCGGATCGAATTTATGGTCATGGCATCGAGCGCATCCGATGGTCAGCCCAAGGAAAGCCGACCCGATGGTGACCATGATATCGTCGGCGTCGTCGAACTCGGCAGCAAGGGTATCATCGGGCTCATCGTCCCAGACGTGGAGTCGGTAGAAACCCGTGGCGATGATCGCTTCGCGCCAAGCGTCCGGCTGGTTTGTTGGACTGTAGCCTTGGGACTCGGCCCATTGATCACCGGCGAGTTGTTCGATGATGAATTGGTCGTAGGGTTTGTCTTGGACCAAAGCGTCGATCACGTAGTCACGGTATCGCCAGGCGTTGGGTTTTAGGCCATCGCGTTCGTAACCGTTGGTTTCAGCGAAGCGGACCCAATCGAGCCAGTATCTGCCCCAACGTTCACCGTAGTGATGCGAGGACAGGAGTTCCTCGACGATCGAATTCCAGCGATCCGCAGAGGGATCTTTTTCGAACGCTTGGACCTGTTCAAAGGTCGGCGGCAAACCCCAAAGGTCCAGGTAGAGTCGACGGAGTCGTTCGCCCGGAGGGGCCACTGGTAGGTCATTGCTCGGCAGGAGCCGATCGATTTTCTGCGATGGGCTTCGATGAAAATCGTCAGGTTGTATCTCGGGTTTTGCGAGGGGTTGGAAAGCCCAATAGGCGCGATCCGAGTCGGTGATTTCGAAGATTCGATTTCGTTTTTTCGGTCCGATCGAAGGCGACGGGTTGTTGGGATCCAAGCCATTGGGATCTGTGCGTGGGTCGAAGGCCCCTGCGGCGATCCAGGCGCGTAGGGCTTGGATTTCCGAGGGCTTCAATGCGGGCTTGGGCGCTGGAGGCATGTGAGACTCCGGATCGTCGCTGGTGACCGCATCGATCAGAGCGCTTTGGTTTGGGTCGCCTGGTTGGATGATACCGGCCGATTGCCAGCCGGCTTGGTCTGCGAGGCTCAGGTCCCCTTTGGGTGATGGTCCGCTGTGGCATTCCAAGCAGTGGGATTCGAGGATGGGGCGGATTTTCGATTCGAAGAACGCCGCCGAATCGGGGGCAAAGGAGTCTTGAGCAAATGCGCAGGTCAAAGAACCCACGAACCATGGGAAAAAGAACCAAGGGACCAAGCCCCATGGAGACAGATCCAGCAGCAGAGCGATCGTTCGGTGCAGCTTTGGTATTCGCATAAGCGATGGTCTCCGCAGGTTCGACGGGTATTTCAAGAAGTCGAGCATCTGGGGACTTCTTTTGATCACTTTATCATACCGTCGATAGAATCCGTCTGCATCGATCCACGAAGGGCCAAGGACCAGGGCCGAGTAAAGGGCTGAGGACCAGGGCAGAGGCGGATTTTTCTCACAACTCTCCTGGTCCCATTCCCGTGCCCTGCTTGAAAGATCGAGTTACGGAGATTCTGAACCGTTCGGATCTCGAGGGCCCAGAGGCGGAGGGCTCAGAGACGGAGAACTCTCGCTCGGAGTATTCTCTTTTTCGGCGCGTCGTGGAGTTAGCTGGAGCTGCGATCCAGGAAGGATAACTGGCCCAGCAGACCCACCTGGCAACGAAGGGGGCGTCGCGGGGACCAAACCCGCACGATACATTGACGAATAATCCACGGTCTGGTTGCTAGCTCCAGGCAAACCGGTTTTACTCTGCAATCCGAGCGACTCTAGCTTGGCCAGCAAAGTCTCGACCTCTTCATGCAGCAGTTCGGTTCCGGCAACGGCCAAGACCGATCCTACCGAGTCCAAACGACTTTGACCTCCTTGGCTGTGCCATTGGTCAGGTTGCAGAGTCGACCGATTCACGGCTTGCAATCTCTATTCGGTTTGGATGGACAATGTACCCAAGCTCCTGTCCTGTGAGGATCCTCCTGAGCATACCGATGCGATCCCGTCCTAACGCGAATGCTCGCAGCATTGTTTTCGAGTGCATCTGTTTGGCTGTTTGGTTTTAGCCCGGAGGGCGGCACTTCTATGCCGGTGTGCGTAAGCCACCGGACTTGAGAGTCAATGACTTACAAACTCGGGGACAGTCCCCGAGTTAGATAACAGTATCGAGACTCCCGGGCCAATCAAACTCAACGGATTCGCTTTGGTCGGACCCGAGCTGGCTCGATTAGCCATCGCAGGAAACGCCATGGCTCTCACTTGAGTGTTACGCAACGGTTGCGATGCGCACGGAGCTTCAAGTCCCCATCGAATCGGTGCCGATTGGAGCGCGGGTTCCGACCAAGAACCCCAACCGCTTCGAAGTCGACCCGCAACCCGAGCCCGACCAAGCCACCTGGGCCAAGTTATCGATCACCGTCGAACGTAGCGATGGGGGCATTGTCGACGCCGAGCTCATTCGGCCACGCGCGTGGATTCTGGCAAGCGGCCTTTGCGATGGCCGGATGCTGCCGCTAAATCTACCTGAGCTGGAAGTCTCAGGGTTAGCATCAAAAAACTCGGGGACTGTCCCTAAAAAACTCGGGGACTGTCCCTAGGTAACACTCCTACAAACTCGGGGACTGTCCCCAAGTTAGATAGGAAAACCACCGCGATGAATTGAGCGGTCGGTGGTGGATTCGAGCGGTGATTCCACCTAAATTCGGAGTTAGAAGCTAATCCAGGCGACGTTTACCCCGCCTTGGCGCGCACCGCGTGCGCTGAGCCACTCCGGCCCTTCAAAAGAAATCCATCAAAGATCCCTCAACACCCGCTCGCGACCCCTGAACTGGACTACCACCTAGTCCGTCTCGGGGCGAATCCCATCGGCTCAGCAGCTTACCTTCCGCTGATATCCCATTTACCTCCCGCTCGAGGCCTTGGCTTGATAAGCCTTCAGCGAGCCTTGAGCTTGCTCGGGAGAACTCGTGGGATAAACAGGTGGGGAAGAGCTTCCGCGGGATATCCTATTGGGCCTGGGTGCCCTCTGGGCCTGATGCTCTGCCTGATTCGGATGCTTTGTCATCCGAAGAGTCCCGCTGCGCATCCGAAGCAGGCTTGCATCCAGCCCGATAGCGATACATCTCGCCAAACTCTCGGGCTTGTTGAAGCACTAGTTCAAGCCCCAAACTGTTCTTCACTAAACACTCCGGAACATCCTCGGGTATCGTTGCATCGGCTCGGAACAACTTGTGTTTGATACACCATCTCAATGCGTCCAAGTACTCTTCGACGGTGTAGTCCAAAAAACCTTTATCGCTACACCTGTAGCCATCCTTGTGCAACTGAGGATCATTCGATTCGGTCT
>QWPJ01000006.1 GCA_003671195.1 Planctomycetota bacterium | reverse complement strand
TTGAATTCGAGTCTGCGATATCCAATCTTTCGGTGGAGATATCGATCCCAATCACTCTTTTGTAACTTTTCATCTTTTGTCCCATCCTAGTAAATACGATCTGGCCTAAAGGCCGATCTGGCGACCGTTCGGGTAAAAAAGACAGCCACACGATTCAAGCTTCTCCACAAATGCTCTTACGAGGTTTAGGGGGGCAATACGATCTGCGTGGCTGCGTTACAAAATCGCTGCAGGCGACTCGGCAACATAGACCTTCTAAGCCTCTCAGAGAAGCTCGGATTGGTCAACTAGCACATACTAGGGGGGCCAAGCGGTTGGATGGAGCGGACGTGAGGTGTGAGGGGAGCAGCCGGATCTTTTGCAAAATCCACTACCGAGCATTTGCAAGCCCCACGGCCCCAAAAAACGCAATAGGCCGCTGTACGCTTACGCCAAGCGGTGCTTATCGATCTGCACGAGCGCCGAAGGCCTCGAGTTTGGTCGGGGTTCCGCCAACTTTCAGTTTGGCGAGAATCTCCATTCCGTAGATCGAGACGACCCAAATCTCTGAGTCGCCTGGCATCGAGATGCAAGCGGTCCGTCGGTCCGCTAGCAGAGCGATACCGTGCATTCCCGAGTGGTTTGAGATCTTGCTGGCTCCGATCGCTAGCTGCTTGTGAATTCGAGCGTCATCGAACCGTCCATCTCCGTTGGGATCGAGTTCGATCGACGTGAGCTTTTCTTCGTTGTTCGATCCACGGCGATGGTGGACGACCCAAGCGTAGTGTTTATCGTTGGCAGCCAGGAAAGCGACCGGGGTGCTTAGCGCAAGGCCTTCGGTCGCATCGAGAGCCAACGATGCGAGCTTCATGTCTTTGCTGCGAGCATCGAGCATACCGATTTTGGAGTTTGCACCAGTGCCGTAGGCGAATAGGACATAGTGAAGATGGTTTTCGAACGCGCCGGTTCGATAAGGCTTTCCGGATTCAGGATCCTTACCCAGGTCGATATGCTCGACGGTCGGTTCGGTACCTGGCTTCCAGTTGCCCGCATCGACCCAATCGACGCCATCGCTTGGGGCAAAGAAGATTCGTTTGGCATTGGTCGTCGCGCCGTGAAGCCCACCGCTTTTGACTTTGAAGGATGCTAGAGATTCGGCATTTTTCGCGGCGATCGAAACGATATCGACACGGCCTGCATTTTCGCCTTCGCGGTCCGGCCAGGTGGCAAAGCAATAGCGGTCTTCAAAGGCCGCCAGAGTGATATGCGAACCTCCACCGGGATGAAATTTCGCGGTGTAAGCGCTCGGCGGGTTGGTCTTAGGCGTATCGGCAGAGCAAGCTCCCAGGATGGTGAAGCCTTGTTTGGCATCGTTGGCCAGGAAGACTTGATTTCCGATCCGATAGACGTGGGCTGGGTTGCCTTGATCGGCATCGAGCTGCAGACCGGCGATGCTCGGAGCAGCCCCGTAATGGGCATGGAAATGGTCGCCGTGCTCCTCAAGACTCACTCCTGAATCGACTGCGAACCAGCCACTTCCGAGCGTTCCATCTTCATCGTCACGGACTCCGACGATCAGGGACTGCCCGAGCCGTTGCATTTGAGAGAACTGCTGATGCTCTGGGTCGAGGGCAGGTGCATTGGCGATCCCCTGGGGTTTGAGGGACCAGTTCGAATCGGTCCGTTCCAAATCGGCCCAACGCATCGATTGGGTTTCATTATCCTGCCAGAGCAACCGTGCGACCTTGCGCGGCGGTGCTTCTTTGCTGGCCGATTGCCCAAAGCAAACTTCGAGTGAAGTGGCCGTCAAGAGACCGGCCAGAAGTGTCTGAAAGGCAGCTTGGCGAATTTTTTTGAGGTTCATTGCAGATTCTCCGAGTGGGTTCAAGCAGGGACTAATCGTCGAGGGACACGCTGATTTCGCCCCCGTTAGCCGAGAAGGCGTTTCGGTAGGCGAGTTCTTGAACGTTGTTCGAGATAAAGCGGACCGAACCGTCGGCGTAACCGAGTTGCACCCCGCTGCCGTGCATAGAGCGAGCCGAATAAAAGCCCCGTCCATGGAATCCGATATCGGGGATAGGATTGTTGGGGGTAAGGTATCCGTTGATGGTCGTCGCATGGGGGACCCCTCGGATCCAGCTTTCGCCACGATTCCCTCGGTAGGAACTGACGATGCCAGGGAACAGGGCCGTGAGGTTCGGGTTGGAGATCAGGCTGCCGTTGGCCAGGAAGCCTTGGCCAGCGCTGTTGGCAGTCGTTCCGGCCCAATTGCCGATGCGTCGTACGGGTTGTTGCACGGGCATGGTGTTGCTGAATTGTTTATCCCCGAGGATGGTTTCGGCCAAGATGACGGTATTGCTAGTTCCATCGACACATTTAGCGAGTTTAGCGAACGCCCCCGTCCAGAACATTCCGTCGGTTTCGAATCGATCATCGTAGGCCAAATTGCGACCGCTACCGATGCTGACCATGTAGTTCAGGCCGGCCGAGAAACTGGCCGTATTGTCCGAGAGGGTCGTCGGAAACAGGGGCGACTCGCCATCGCTTGGACATAGGAAAGTGGGGATAGGTTGGGAGACCAAGGGTGCCATGGCCGCATCGAACCGGGCGGCAAATACGGGTCCCAGGAGCAGAGGTCGTGCAAAGTCGATCCTCTGAGAGAGGTTCGCTTGTTCGATATGGGGGAGGATTCGAGCTTGGGCCGAGTAGGTGCTGCTGCCGAGCAGGCCTGGGTAGCGCTTGAAGGCCGATTCGTAGTTTTGGATTGCGAGGCTGATTTGCTTGACGTTGTTCGAGCAAGACATTCTGCGAGCGGCTTCACGGGCGGCTTGCACGGCCGGCAAGAGCAATCCTACAAGGATACCGATGATGGCGATCACGACGAGCAGTTCCACGAGGGTAAATCCGCGACGGGCGCGATGGTTGCGAGACATTTGCGACTCCTGAATAAGGAACAACTTGAGAAAGAAACTCAAACCTGTGCTAGAACGCACTCGCAAATACTATCTACTTGCAATCAAATTGCAAGTGACAAAAATGGTTTTTTCATGAGCGATTGATTTGCGCTCGATTTGCGTTCGAATCGATGACCTCGCAAGATTCCTGGGGCAGGGTTTTTTAGATTCATCAGGAATCAAGCGGGAGCTCATCGGCATTGGGGTCCGAGGCAGGAGGATCGATCGGGAGGTTGGACTCCCAAGTTTCCCAGACGGCCGGTCCGAGTTCCATTTCCTGGTCGCTCAGCAGGCATTCTTCGAGGCGTGAGAGGAGCACGACATGGTCCATATCGGTGCCGATAAAGACGAGTTCTTGCCGGCGGTCTCCCCATGGTTCCTGCATGCTTTCGCGGATCGAAGCGATATCATCTGGGTCTTCAGGCCATTGGTCTTGGTCGACCGATGCAAACCAGTCTCCATCGTGTTCGATTTGGACCGAGACGCCGGCTTGGGACCATCGGAAGGCTTGATCGTTCCTCGATGCGATCCAGCAGTAGCCTTTGGATCGCAGGACACCTTGGAGGATTCCGTCTTGAAAATTCAGGGCCTTCATCAAGCGATCGGGGTGAAACGGACGGCGTTCTTCGAAGGCAAAGGAGGTGATTCCGTATTCATCGGTCTCGGAGACTTCCTCTCCGCGAGCGACGGCGAGCCAATCGGGGTGCCCTGCTGCCCATTGTTCGTCGTAGGATTTCGAGCCGACGATCTGATCGATCGCGACGCGACCGAGTTGGGTTCGAAGGACTTTTGCGAAGGGATTGAGTTCTTTGATGAAGGTCTCGATCGCATCGAGTTCGGAGGATTCGACCAGGTCGCATTTGTTCAGGAGGATCACGGTAGCGAATTCGATTTGATCGATCAGCAGATCGACAATATTGCGTTGGTCTTGGTCATTGATCCCGATGTTTCTTTCTTTCAGATCGTCGAACGACTGGTAATCCTTCCAGAAGTTTAAGGCATCGACGACGGTGACCATCGTGTCGATGGTCGCTACCTCCGAGAGTGAGCTTCCTTGTTCGTCGGCGAAGGTGAATGTTTCGGCCACGGGTAAGGGTTCGGAGATACCTGTCGATTCGATCAACAGGTAATCGAAGCGGTTTTCTTCGGCCAGGCGGCGGACTTCGATCAGGAGATCTTCGCGAAGGGTACAGCAGATGCAACCGTTGGAGAACTCGACGAGTTGCTCTTCAGTTCGGCTGAGGGTGCCTTGGCCTTGGACGATCGCCGCATCGATGTTGATATGGCTCATGTCGTTGACGATGACAGCGACTTTGAGACCTTCTCGATTGGCCAGTACGTGGTTCAGAACGGTGGTTTTCCCTGCGCCTAGAAATCCCGAGAGCACGGTGGTTGGAAGTTTGTTGCGAGGCATTCGCGTCCCTTTTTTGCTGGAAACTGCAAGAAAAACAGGTCTTTTCTGAAAAAAAGGGAAATTCCCGCGAATTTCCCCTCCTCCGACGCCGCATCTTATTGCATCGAATACTTATATGCAATACCTTTGTATTCATGATGAATTTCCTCATTTTACAAAAAGGAGTTTGCAATGAGAATGCATCTTGCCGCATGGATGGCGGCTATCGTTTTTGGTTTAGGGATGGTTTCGAGTCTCGAGGCTGGGGTTTGGGCAAGTGGGCACGGTGATATCGATGCCCATTTCCACGACGGGGCATTGGAGATAGGCCTGCACTTCCATGACGGTGGTGTCGGAGCCTTCGGGGGCGGGACGCTCCCCGAGGGCCATCATGAGGCCGACGAACATCAGATTTTCGTTCCCGGAGCGTCGGTCTCTCGCCCTGGGACAGCGGCTTGGGATTTCGCCGGAGCCTCGGACGATTCGCTTTGGTTTCTTCCGGCGAACAACGACCCAAACAAACCCTATTTGGGATGGGGCGCCGAGGATTTACCCTCTGCCCAATGGTTCAACCCCACCTTCACGTTGCTCTCGGTCAATGGGCCTTCTGGCGGGGTTTTTTCGGTCTGGGCGACAGACTCGTTTGGTGCACCGATCGTCAAGCTATCCTCGGTCGATGGTTTTTCGAAATCATTCTCGATTTCTGGAGGATTGCACGAACACTTCACTGTGGGGTTCAACCGAGCAGGAACATTTGATGTGAGCCTTCGAGTCTCTGCGACGAGAAGATCGGACAATCAAACTTTTTTAGGCGATGGAACCTTCACGTTCTACGTCGATTCGGTACCTAGTGGGGGTGCGGTTCCTGAACCGGGTTCGATGGCGATCTTCTCGGTCTTGGCCATCGGTTCGGGCTATCGCAGGCTTC
>QWPJ01000133.1 GCA_003671195.1 Planctomycetota bacterium | reverse complement strand
ATGAGGGCAAGGATGTGCGTCAGGAGGCGTATCAGAAGCGGCGGAGCCTTTTGGTGTCGTTGGTTTGGGGGGGAGCTTGTGGGGGGCAGGCCATGCGGATCAGCGAGGTCTTTTCGTTCAGCGATTGGGGGGCGTTGTTTCAGAAGCGGGACACAGCGCGGGAGCACGGGTCCGAGGGATTGATGCTCAAGCATCGGCAGGGGCGTTATGACGTTGGGCGAGTGACGGGTACGTGGTGGAAGTCCAAGGTGACACCTTATACGGTCGACGCGGTGTTGGTTTATGCGCAGCGTGGTCACGGAAGGCGAGCGGGAATGTTTTCCGACTATACGTTTGCCTTGTGGGAGGAGGATCGTTTGGTCCCTTTCGCGAAGGCTTATTCGGGCTTGAGCGATCAGGAGATTGTGCGAGTGGATCGATGGATCAAGGAGAACACGCAGAAGAAGTTTGGTCCGGTGCATGAGGTGCCGGCGGTTTTGGTCATGGAGTTAGCGTTTGAGAATTTGCAGGAGTCGAGTCGGCACAAGAGTGGGATTGCTGTACGGTTTCCGAGGATCGTTCGATGGCGAGAGGACAAGCGGGCTGGGGATGCGGACCGGTTGGAGGATATTCGCAAGATGCTAAATGGGTAAGGTGGAGTCGGGTTGAGGGAGACCGGTAGGGGCGAATCGGTTTGTTTGTGCATCGCACTTGGGTTTCGTCGTGCTCGTGCTCAGTGAAACGGTGCTTGCGCCTGGGTCGATTGGTTCCAAGCCCGGAGGGCTGGTACATCCTCTGCCGGGGTCGAAGGCCCCGGTTGCGGGTGCAAAGTAAAATCCGAGAGGCCCGGAGGGCCGACCGGACCGGTGGTTACCACCACCGGCAGAGGTTGTGTCAGCCCTCCGGGCTTGATGAATGCAAATCTATGTGGATCGATCTGTCTGTATTGCATGAGTAGCCACATGTGGCCATTACAGCCAAGCAGCCTTACGCGCGGTCGGCCCCCTCAACCCCCCCGCCCCTTGCTCCCCCGGCCAAAGCCCCGGTGGAGAAGGGGAGCCAAGCGGTTGGATGGAGCGGCCGCCCGGACCGGTGGTTATCACCACCGGCAGAGGTTGTGTCAGCCCTCCGGGCTTGATGAATACCAATCTGTGTGGATCGATCGGCGTTGGCTGCGGGTTAAACGATGGTTCGTGCTTTGCATTCGGTTGTGAGCAAAGTGTGGTTAGCCCAGAAGGATTTTGCGTGTGTTTGCTGTGTTGGGATGTTTACGGGCTTTGATGCGCAGGTAGGGGCGGATGAATCGGCTGCGATGGCCCATGGTTCCGGGTTGTGCGTCGAGTTGGGCGTGGTCGGGTTCTGAGACGGCTTCGATGCTCATGCCTGCGCGGCAGATGCCACCTAGGATGGCGTCTAGAGAGTGGGCGAACTCGATCGTTTCGGGTTCGCGAAGCAAGCTGGATTGGCCTATCGCAAGGGATCTTGCGGGTTGGCCGACAGGGGTTTCGACGATGTACTTTCCGTGGACTAGTTCCAAGGAAGCTTGTAGGTTCATCGGCTGTTTGTGTTGGGAGACATACAGTCCACCTGGGCGTAGGACCCGGGCCACTTCGGCCAGTACGGGTTCGAGGTTGGGGACATAGCAAGTGCTTACAGGATGAGCGACTAGGTCGAATTCTTCGTTTGCAAACATGGACAAGTTGGCCATGTCTCCTTGGACGATTTGGTAGTTGAGTCCTAGGTGTGCGGAGACTTGGCGATCGAGTTCGAGCATGGCTGGACTGATGTCTAGGACGGTGACCTGAGCACCTGCGGCTCGGTACAAGGGACCTTGACGTCCTCCACCGGCGGCTAGGCACAGCACATTCCAGTTGCGAATGTTGCCGCCGAGCCAGCCTTTGGCGTCTAGGGTGGCGAGTGGGTTGGCAAGTTCCTCGGCGCTGACGGGTTGGGTCAGGAAGTGTTTCGATTGGACCATGCGATCGTAGGCTTGTCGGTTTCGGTTTTCGATCGCACCGCGTTCGGGCGGGTTGATTCCTAGGGGGTTTTGGTTGAGGTCGGTCATTACGCAGGCAGTGGATTCGAGGTCTTTTTGAGCCGACGGGGAATCGTTCTCGCGACGAGTTTGGGACGAGATTGTAAGGGCTTGTGGGTGTCCTGGGAGTGGCGGCCGTTGGGTTTGGGGTAGAGTCGAGTTGTTCCAGCGGAAATCCAACAGCGTAAATCTAACTGGGGATTGGTTCCTGTTGATTCTTGCTTTTTTATGGATTTAGGTGAAAATCTTAGAGTGTCGACCTTGTCGAGCCGATCCGCAACTTAACCGATGTGGATTCGGTCCTACCCCTTTGCCAGGCCCCCTTCCCTACCCCATGGCTTGGCGTCTTTCTACTTGCAAAAAACGATGAGCCTTATGGACTTCCATTGCATTCGATCCTGGACGCTGAAGGTCTTTTTTCTCTTTGGTGTCGTGCAGATCGTCTTGGGTTCGCCTTCGGCGCTCCATGCGCGGAGCGGGATGGTTCAATACAACCGGGACATTCGACCGATACTCAACGACCATTGTTTCGCTTGCCATGGTCCGGACGAGAACAAGCGGGCAGCGGAGCTCAGGCTTGACATTCGCGAGGCTGCGTTGGGTAAGCAAGCGATTGTGCCGGGCAAGCCCGAGCAGAGTGTGATACTTCAGCGGATATTGAGCACGGATGAAAACGAGGTGATGCCTCCTCCGGCGTCGCACAAGTCGCTTACCGAGAGTCAAAAGGAGATGATTAGGGCTTGGATTGCCGAGGGGGCTGAGTACCAGGGGCACTGGGCATACGTCGCGCCGGTCAAGCCGGAGTTGCCCCAGGTGCGCAATCCGGGTTGGGTGCGCAATCCCATCGACCGATTTGTATTATCGGAGCTTGAGCGACGAGGCATTGAGCCTTCTCCCGAGGCGGATTTGCGAACCTTGGTCCGTCGAGTGGCATTGGACTTGACCGGATTGCCCCCGAGTCCTCAGGAGGTCGATCGGGTGTTGGCTGACCCGTCAGCGGATCGTTATGAGAATTATGTCGATGAGCTACTAGGTCGCCAGGAGTGGGGCGAGCATCGCGGGCGTTATTGGTTGGACTATGCGCGTTATGCCGACACGCATGGGATTCACTTCGATAATTATCGCGAGATGTGGTCGTACCGACAGTGGGTGATTCGAGCGTTCAATCGGAACTTACCGTTCGATCAATTCACACTTGAGCAGCTTGCGGGGGATTTGATTCCTGAGGCGAGTTTAGATCAGAGGATCGCCAGTGGTTTCAATCGGTGCAACATCACGACCAATGAGGGTGGAGCGATTTCTGAGGAGTATCAGGTGCTCTACACGCGCGATCGGGTTGAGACGACCAGTTTGGTGTGGTTGGGACTAACGATGGGATGTGCGGTGTGTCACGATCACAAGTTCGATCCGATCCGGCAAAGGGATTTCTATCAGATGGCTGCGTTCTTTAACAACACGACGCAGAACGCGATGGATGGGAACATCAAGGACACGCCGCCGATCGTTCCGGTGCCGATGGAAGAGGACCGCGAGCGATTCAATGCGATCGATGGACTGATCGCGCAGGCCAAGCAGGCCGTCGAGAGCCGCAGGGTTGAATCCCGGGGAGCGTTCGATGCGTTTTTGAGCAACGCGTCGGACCGCGACGCACTTGTTCAGTTAGCATTGCCCGCGCAGGAATCGCTCGCTATTCACTTGCCTTTGATGGGATCGGATTCGAAGACACTCGAGTGGCATCTTGCGGGTCAAAAACAGGTCTTGGATCTAGGCGGCGAGGCCGCATTGTCACCGGGGCATTTGAGCCCTTCGGCATGGCAGGTCAAGAGTGGTCTTTATCCGACGTTTGAGGCAGGCGACATCGAGCGCGATGAGGCCTTTACGATATCGATGTGGGTCAAGCTTGGGGCCGACAATCAGGGTGGATCGTTGTTGGCGCGGATGGATGATGGATCGAAGTTTCGAGGTTGGGACGTTTGGTTAGAGAATGGGAATGTGGGTACCCATATTATCCACCAGTGGCCCGAGAATGCTTTGAAGGTCGTCTCGCAGCAGAGGCTTACGGCCAGTCGCTGGCAGCATGTGACGATCAGTTACGACGGCAGTTCGAAAGCCCAGGGGGTAAAGATCTACGTCGACGGCAAGTCGGTGGGGTTGAACATTGCCAGCGACAATTTGAATCAAACAATTCGCACGGCGGTACCTATGCGGCTTGGGAGTCGTCATGCGACGGCCCCGACGGTGGATGCGAAGTTGCAGGATGTGCGGATGTACCGTCGAGTGCTGAGTCTTGAGGAGTTGCAGATCGTCGGGCAACTGCCACGACGTCAGTATTTGGCATCCAAGTCGGAGCGGAGTGCCGAGGAGATCGAGGAGTTGTTCGCATGGTATTTGGAGTCTCGCGATGGGGAGTATTCCCGGTTGACACAGGCCGAGCGGCAACTGAGCGACGAGAAGGGAGCGATTCTCAAAAGGGGAACGATCGCCCATGTGATGAATGAGAAGAACGAGATGGCCAAGGCTTGGTTATTGACCCGTGGGGATTACGACAAGCGGGCCGATGAAGTCGCCCCTGCTACACCGGCGGTTTTGCATGCTTGGGACGAGCAGTTGCCCAAGAATCGTTTGGGGTTGGCCAAGTGGTTGCTCGATGAGAAGAATCCGTTGACGGCCCGGGTGACGGTCAATCGATTTTGGCAGGAGGTATTTGGCAATGGGATTGTGTTCTCCGCTGGTGATTTTGGGGTCACCGGTCAGTTGCCAACGCATCCGGAGCTTTTGGATTATCTTGCGATATCGTTTCGCGAGGATGGATGGGACGTCAAGAATTTCTTCCGTACGGTGGTCACGAGTTCGACGTATCGGCAATCGGCCAGTGCGAGCAACGAGAAGTTGTCGTCGGATCCGACGAACAAGTGGTTGGCTCGGGGACCGAGGTTTCGGATGGATGCCGAGATGATCCGCGACTCTGCGCTTTGGGCAAGCGGATTGTTGGTCCAAAAGATTGGGGGGCCAAGTGTGCGACCTTATCAGCCCCCTGGGGTTTGGGAGGCCGTAGCGATGCCTGGGAGCAACACGAGGGATTATGTAGTCGACCAAGGAGAGGGTTTGTATCGAAGGAGTATGTATACGTTTTTGAAGCGATCGGCACCGCCCCCGAGCATGGAGGTATTCAATGCGACGGCGCGGGAGGTTTGCATGGTACGCCGGGAGCGGACCAATACGCCGCTTCAGGCTTTGGTGACGATGAACGACACGCAGTTTGTGGAGGCCGCAAGGGTGTTGGCACAAAAAGCGATTCAATCGAACCCAGACGGTTCTGATCCGGTCGCGAGGCTTCAGTGGATTGCGGCCAGGGTGCTTTCGAGGCCGCTGCGGGGCGAGGAGCTCGGGGTGCTTCAAGGTTCCTTTAGTGAAATATTCGGTCACTACCAAGCCGATGTACAGGGGGCTAAAGAGCTCTTGTCGGTCGGTGCGACGCGTTCTCCCGAGGAGATCGACGCATCGGAGTTGGCTTCGTGGACCATGACGGTCAACATTTTGATGAATCTCGACGAGGCGATAACCAAATGAGCAATTCGATCCATCCGTTGATTGAACAGTACGTACAGAGTGAGACCCGGAGGCAGTTTTTTCGCCGTGGAGGAAGCATCCTTGGGACCGCAGCTTTGGCGAGCCTTGGTGGAACCCTAGGGGCACGTGCGGAGGGTGGTTTAGGGACACTTCCTCATTTTGCGCCTAAGGCCAAGCGGGTGATTTATCTGCACATGGTCGGTGGCCCTTCGCAGATGGACATCTACGACTACAAGCCGCAGATGAACGATTGGTATGACAAGGATTTGCCTGAGTCGATTCGCAACGGCCAGAGGCTCACGACCATGACCAGTGGTCAAGCGCGTTTTCCGATTGCGCCGTCGATGTACAAGTTTGCACAGCACGGTCAAAGCGGCATGTGGGTCACGGAGCTTTTGCCTCAGACGGCCAAGGTTGTCGATGATCTTTGTTTTGTTCGTTCGATGAATACCGAAGCGATCAACCATGAGCCCGCGATCACTTACATGCAGACCGGGAACATGGTCACGGGGCGGCCTTGCATTGGATCTTGGTTGTCCTATGGATTAGGATCGATGAACGACAATTTGCCGACCTTCGTGGTTTTGGTAGCAACGCCTACGAATACCGAGCAGATCCAAGCGATATCGGCAAGGCTATGGTCATCCGGATCTTTGCCTGGAGAGCATGGAGGATGTTCGTTCCGATCCGTTGGCGATCCGATTTTGTACATCAACAATCCGTCTGGGGTTCCGACGGACATTCGCCGCAAGACGCTCGACGGTTTGAAGAGTCTCAATGAGATGAATTTCCGAGCCGTTGGCGATCCGGAGATTCACACAAGGATCCAGCAGTACGAATTGGCGTTTCGGATGCAGTCGAGCGTCCCGGATTTGACCAATATCGCCGACGAGCCCGAGAGCACGATGGAGCTCTATGGCCAGGAGGCCAAGAAGCCAGGAACGTTTGCCAATTCGGTGTTGCTAGCGCGGCGCATGGTCGAGCGGGATGTTCGGTTCGTGCAGATCTATTTGAACAACTGGGATCATCATGGCAATGTCGCCAAGCGGTTGCCTTCGCAGTGCAAGGACATCGATCAGGCGACTTATGGATTGATCACCGATTTGAAGAATCGCGGTTTGCTCGACTCGACGTTGGTCGTCTGGGGTGGAGAATTCGGTCGGACGATCTACTCGCAGGGTGGATTGAGCAAGGAGAATTATGGTCGGGATCACCATCCGAGGTGTTTTACGATGTGGATGGCAGGCGGCGGGATCAAGGGTGGAACGATCTACGGCGAGACCGACGATTTCTCGTACAACATTGTCAAG
Organism: Planctomycetota bacterium; assembly: GCA_003671195.1. GTDB lineage: Bacteria > Planctomycetota > Planctomycetia > Pirellulales > Pirellulaceae > JBKCUI01. Next base: position 10,913 of record QWPJ01000133.1, on the reverse strand, counting down.
GATCCGGTCCACATCCGAGACTTCCATGCCACGGCGCTTCATTTGTTGGGCATCGATCATGAGCGATTCACGTTCAAGAATCAGGGGCTCGATTTGAGGCTCACCGGGGTGGAGCCAGCGCGAGTCATCAAAGAGTTGTTGGCTTAGGATGTTTGGCTTTTCTATCGTTGGCCTCAAAAATACCATGGCAATGCGATCGGAAATTATCGGGCTTGCGATCCTTGGTTGGGTCTTGCAGGGCCCTGGGTTATGGGCCCAGCAGGACGTGGAGGTTGTCTCCCCGACGGCCCAGCAGTTGGAGTTTTTCGAGTCCAAGATCCGACCTGTGTTGGTCGAGCGTTGTTACGAGTGCCATTCGTCGGGTGCGACGATTTTGCAAGCGAATTTGAGTCTTGAGACACGCGAGGGGATTTTGCGTGGTGGGGATTCGGGTCCTGCGGTGGTGGTAGGTAAGCCGGAGGAGAGTCTGCTCATCGCGGTGCTCGGAGAGCAGGAGCCCAAGATGCCTCCTGAGGGTCATTTGCCCGAGGGGCTCATTGGTGATCTGAAGCGATGGATCGAGGATGGGCTTGTCGATCCGAGAGTGGCCTCGGATAGTGATTCATCGGGGGGCAAAAAGGCTTGGGTTGACCCAGAGTTGGCCGATAGCCATTGGGCGTTTCAGCCTATTGGGGATACGGTCTTGCCGGCTGCAGAGCGATGGCACATGCCGAGTGTATCGCATGGCAATTCGATCGATGCGTTTGTGCAGGCGAAGCTCAAGGAGAGGGGTTGGGAGGCCGATTCGCGAGCCGAAGCCTTGGTGTTGTTGCGTCGGGCAACGTTGGGAGTAACGGGTTTGCCCCCGAGCGAGCAGGAGATCGAGTCCTACATGGGGGATCGGCCAGAGGACCGCTACGAGCGACTTATCGATCGGTTATTGGCTTCTGACGCTTATGGGGTTCGTTGGGGTAGGCATTGGTTGGATTTGGTGCGGTATGCCAACAGCAATGGTGCCGATGAGAATCACGACATGCCCAACGCTTGGCGGTATCGCGATTGGGTGATCGATGCGTTGAATGAGGACTTGGGTTTCGATGCGTTTGTCGAGCAGCAGATCGCTGGTGATTTGTTGCTCGAGCGCCAGGGAGCGACGCTTGGCGAGGAGGAACGCAATCGTTTGATTACGGCGACTGGATTTTGGGTTTTGGGGCCCAAGATGCTCGCAGAGCAAGACAAGGAGAAGATGAAGATCGACATTGTCGACGAGCAGATCGACACGTTTTCCCGGACGATGTTGGGAGTGACGTTGGCTTGTGCTCGGTGTCACGATCACAAGTTCGATCCGTTCACGCAGCGCGATTACTATTCGATGGCCGGAGTGTTGATGAGCACTCGGACGATGGCCGATCAAGCTTTTGTGAGTCAATGGATGGAGCGACCCTTGGAGACTGATGCGAGGCGTCAGGAGCGTCAGGAGCACCAGCGGCGAATCGACGAGTCGATCGCAGCAGAGCGGATGCTCGTCAAGCGGTTCCATGAGGATTTGGTCTCTGGAGGCCGGTTGGAAAAGCTACCAGAGGATCCAACGGCACGACTCAAGGATGGGCCTTACAGTGAGTCGATGATCAAGGAGCTCGATGCGGCGTCGAAGCAGATTGAGGAATTGAAAAAGGGGATGCCGGCATTCGACAAGGCGATGGCCGTCGAGGAGCAGCAGGCCGTCGAGTTGCCGATCCATATTCGGGGTAATCATTTAAAGACGACGTCGGAAAAGGTCCCTCGGGGAGTTCCGCAGGTGTTAACCAAGGGGGTAGGTCTAGAGAGTATTGAGGGGAGTCAAAGTGGCCGAATGCAGCTTGCTCGTTGGTTGACCGATCGTTCGAACCCATTGTTTGCGCGTGTGATGGTCAATCGTGTTTGGATGTGGCATATGGGACAGCCGTTGGTCGGTTCTCCGTCGAACTTTGGGTTTAAGGGGCAGCGTCCGACGCATCCGGAGTTGCTCGACGATCTTTCGAGGCGTTGGATGGAGCATGGTTGGTCGCTCAAATGGTTGCATCGCGAGATACTCCTCTCGGCGGCTTATCAGAGAAGTTCGCGATCGTCGCTCTATGAGCAGGAGGATCCCGAGAACGCTTATTTATGGAGGCAGCATCGTCGGCGGTTGGAGATGGAGCCGATTCGCGATTCGTTGTTGGCCAGTGCTGATCGGATCGATGTTCGGCATGCTCGAGGGGTTCAAGCGATGGAGAGTTCTCTGCGGAGTGTTTACTTGAACATCAACCGAGCTGCTTTGAACGATACGTTTGCGATTTTTGATTATGTGGATCCTGCCAGCCATATCGAGCAGCGAGCCGTTACGACCGTACCGAGCCAATCGTTATTTTTCTTGAACAATGAGATCGTTTCGAAGTCTTCCGAGAGGCTCGGCGAGCAGTTGGCGAGTCGTTCTGAGGATATCAGTCAGGTGATACACCTTGCGTTTCGGCGGGTGTTAGGACGGGATCCGACGCTCCAGGAGCTTGAGCGTTCGAGTGCATTTATATCGCGAGCGATGGAGATCTGGGCTGGTCAGATCAAGCCAGCCGAGGGAGTGACCGAGGAATCGCATCGAGCGTCGATGCGCACCAGGGCCATAGGTAGTTTGGTTCATAGTTTGTTTGCTTTGCGCGAATTCATTTGGGTGGAGTAGGCATCGATGGATCTTTGGAATCGAATCGATCGACGAACTTGTTTGGGTGGGATCTCTCGGGGGCTCGCTGGGCTGGCTTTGGCCGATCTACTGAGCCCTCCGCGCAGCGAGGGTTCCGTGGTTTTGAGCGATGACTCTGGAGTGGAGGCAGGTTGTCATTTCCCGCCGAAGGTCAAGCGAGTGATCTTTGTGTTTATGCATGGTGGTCCATCGCATATCGATACGTTTGACTACAAGCCTGAGTTGATTCGGTTGCATGGTCAGCCTTTGCCGATAGCCAAGCCGAGGATCCAGTTTGCTCAAACGGGAAATTTGCTTAAGAGTCCTTGGGAGTTCAAGCAGTACGGGGAGTCGGGAGCTTGGGTCAGCGATTTATTTCCTAACGTTGCCAAGCATGTCGATCGTTTGACGTTTATCAAATCGTTGCATGGTTCGAACGAAGCGCATGGGGGCGCGTTGTTGAAGATCCATACGGGGTCCGATACGTTTGTGCGTCCGAGTTTAGGGGCATGGATCAGTTACGGGCTCGGGACGCAGAATGCGAACTTGCCGAGTTTCGTGACCATCAATCCGACGTTGGGGCATGGAGGAGTTCGGAATTTTGGGTCCGCTTTTTTGCCTCCGAATCATCAAGGGACACGCATCGCTGTTTCTGGTAAGGAAGCCAAGTTAGAGAATTTGGTGCCCAGGCATGGCGATCCATTGCAGCGTTTGGAACTCGATTATGTGCGAGACATGGAGCGAGTTGGGGTGGCCGGCAGTATGCTCGAGGCGATCGAGGCCAAGGAGAAGACCTTCGAGTTGGCTTATCGGATGCAGAGCGAGGCGTTGGGCAGGTTTCAGCTTGAGAGCGAGACCGCAGAGGCGCAGAAGCTTTACGGGATCGATGGCGGACCGAGCGACGGTTTTGGGCGTCAGTGTTTGTTGGCGCGCAGGTTGAGTGAGGCGGGGGTTCGATTCGTGCAGGTTTCGCATGCTTATTGGGATCAGCATTCGGAGCTTAAGGAGAAGCATGCGGAGTTGGCAGGTCAGGTCGATGTTCCGATCGCGGGTTTGATCGAGGACCTTCAGAGGCGAGGGTTATTCAGCGAGACGCTTTTGATTTGGGGTGGGGAATTCGGGAGGACGCCAACGGCGCAAGGGGACAACGGTCGGGATCACAATCCGCATGCGTTTACTTGGTGGATGTGTGGGCCGGGGATCAAGCCCGGTTTGACTTGGGGTGCCTCGGACGACTTTGGGTTTTACGCGCAGGAGGACAAGGTGCATGTGCATGATTTGCATGCGACGCTTTTGCATCTATTGGGGATCGACCACGAACGCTTGACGTTCCGGTATGGAGGTCGGGATTTCCGGCTTACGGACGTCCATGGCCGGGTGGTTCGGGAATTGTTTGCTTGAGCGTTATGGCGTGGGGGCTTGTGTTACAATCCGAAGGGATCCAGTTCAAACAGCTACGGGGTCGAAGTATTTTTTGTTGGATTATCCAAAGAGCAAAAGGGTGGTGACTCGAATGGACCGAAGACGATTTTTAGCAGTGGGCGCAGTGGTACCTGTCGTGGCAGGGACGGTAGGCATCTCGGGAGATTTGTTTGCCGTTGAGACTTATACGAGCATCGCTGAGGCTGGGGATTTGTACCGTTTGCAAGGCGAGTACCTTGGGGTCGTCGAGTCGTTGGATGGGACATGGGGGGCGCAAGTGATCGCCACGGGTGAGAAGGCGTTGGAGGTCCACTTGTTGAAGGGTGGATTGCCTGGGGATGGATTTAAATCCAAGGAGCCGACGCGGGTGTGCAAGGTCGAGCGGCTCGAGAGTGCTTTGGCCAAGGGTCAGGGGAGCGATTTGAGTGTCAGTCTCGATGGCAAGACGCTGACGGTGACGAATGCTGAAGGAAAGAAACTTGGCGAGTTGACCAAGGTGGTGCGCGAGAGCAAGACGCTTGGGCTGGAGCCTCCTAAGGGAGCTATGGTGTTGTTTGATGGAACCACTGCCGATCGGTTTGAGGGGGGCAAGATGGTTGAGCAGAAGTATTTGGGGGTTGGGTGCAAGTCCAAGGATACGTTTGGGGATCATCGCTTGCATTTGGAATTCCGCACTCCGTTCCAGCCTAGCGATTCGGGACAGGGACGTGGAAATAGTGGAGTTTACATTCAGGGGCGGTACGAGTTGCAGGTACTCGATTCGTTCGGCTTGAGGGGCGAGAACAACGAGTGCGGAGGGATTTACCAGATTGCCAGTCCGAGCTTGAACATGTGCTATCCGCCGTTGAGTTGGCAGACTTACGATATCGATTTTAAGTCGGCCAAGTATGGTGCAGACGGCAAGAAGACCAGCAATGCAAGGGTGACGATTCGGCACAACGGGGTGGTCATCCATGATGACCTTGAGTTTCCCATGGGGACACCCGGTGGCGTTGGCGACGAGGCGCCTCAAGGGGGTCCTTTGTATTTGCAGGACCATTCGAATCCTGTGGTGTTCCGAAACATTTGGGTTTCCAAGTCGGAGTAAGGGGTTTTGGTTTTGGGTGGGGTTGGGGGGCTTGAAATCCCGCGTTTTCTCTATTGCCCCCAGTGTCGCAGATCGGCTATGACCCCAACGAGGCTCCTTTGCGTTTTTGGGGGAGTCCAACGAGTGGCCGATAGCTGGAGAGATCGCATGAGAGACTTGGCAGTTGGTGTGTTACGGGATTGCCATAGGTTCGTGTTGATGGTGGTCTTTTCGAGTTGTGCAATATCGGTGCAGGGATACGTATTTGGTCAAAGCGGGTTGCCGGTAGGACCTGTTGGCCAGCCGGGGGGGCTTTCGAATGCATCGGGTCTTTCGAACGCATCGGGTGGCGAGGTTTTTCCGGGTGCCCCGGGTGCCCCGGGTGCCCCGAGTGCTTTGGGTGCCCCGAGTGCCCCGGGTGTCCCGAGTGTCCCGAGCATTGAGGGTCTATCTGCCGCTGGAGCACAGCCAGTTGGAGTGCAGCCAGTTGGAGTGCAGCCAGTTGGAGCACAGCCAGTTGGAGCACAGCCAGTTGGGGTAGGAAATCCGCTTGGGGTCAAGGTGCATGAGCGGTTGGAGTTGCCCAAGGATGCTGGTCAGTATTGGGTTGAGTATGATTTGAAGCCTTATACGATGGCGTTGAAGGGAGTGGATCGCCCGCAGCAAGCGGTGATTGATTGGATCATTCGCGAGACGGGAAGCGATTTGTGGTTTCAGGAGCCGGTGGGGGTACTCACGGCGGATCGATCGACGTTGCGTGTGTATCACAATGCGGGGATGCAGAAGGTCGTCGCGCAGGTTTATGAGCGATTCGTCAATGGGATCAATGAGCCTCAGGTGTACAGTCTTCGGCTCATCACGATTGGGAATCCGAATTGGCGATCGAAGGCTTTGCCGTTGATGCGTTCGGCGGCGGCTCGATCCCCTGGCGTATCGGCTTGGTTGATGCCCAAGGAGAATGGAGCGATTGTCATGGCGCAGTTGCGTCAGCGGCAGGATGTGCGCGAGTTGCAGTCGGTGGATTTGCGGTTGGTGCAGGGTCAGACGCAGGTCATTGAGCAGATGCGTCCGAGGAATTATTTACGGGAGTATGCTCCGAATACGACTTCTGCATGGCCTCCATTGACTCCGACTTATGGAGAGATTCAGGAGGGGTATCGGATGGTATTTAGTCCTTTGCTGAGTTTAGATGGGAGCACGATGGATATGATGCTCAAGTGCCAGGTGGATCAAGTCGAGAAGATGAATGCAGTGCCCTTGGAGGTTCCCGGTGCTGGGGGGGCCTATCAGGTGGAGGTTCCGCAGATGATCACTTGGCAGATGGCCGAGCGGTTCAAGTGGCCGACGGATCATGTGTTGATTTTGTCGTGTGGGGTGATTGCTCCGCCGGTGGTCAATGCGCAGAGCACGTTGCTTACGGGAGGGGCGGGCGGACTTTTTGGGATCAATCGGATCCTACCGGATTTATCGTTTCAGAAGCAGGATGCGATTTTGGTTGTCGAGTATCGCGGATCGGCATCGACGCAGTTGGTGCCCGGTGGGATAGCAGCCGGTGGGATAGCAGCCGGTGGGATCCCTGCCGGTGGGGTTGCTGCCGGGGGTGTAGCAACGGGTGGGACAGCGAATGGGGGGATTCCGGCGGTTGGTATGGTAAATGGAGCAAGTACCGGGGTGATAGTACCTGGGGTAGCAGGTGGCAACAGTCTTCGGGGTCGATACTGATCGGGCGAGGTGGTTTTGGCGGCATCAGAAGATCGTTCGGCGGCGAGCTTTGGCGCGGGTTTTGGTGCTCGCTGGAGTTGGCTTGTGCTTGCTGCGTTGGTCTTGTTGTTGGTCAATGGATATTGGCTATATCGTTTTGATGGTTTCTATGATCCACCGTTGCCGCATGGGGATGGACCGGATTACGAGTCGATCGCTTACAGTCTTTCGGTGGGTGCTGGTTATCAATTTGCTTGGGAGGATCCGCAGTGGCAATCGGTGTACCTGGAGTCTCGCCGGGTGGCCGAGTATAGCCAATTGTCGAGGCGGGATTGGGAGGGGCCAACGACGTCGCGGCCCCCTGCCCTGCCTTGGTTGATCCGATGGGTGTATTGGTTTGTGCCACGCGGGCCGATCGCGTTTGCAACGGTACGAAGTTTATCGGTCGTGGCTTTGAGCATTGCGGGTTTGATGGCCGTTGGATTTGCTTGGTGTTGGAGTCCGAGGGAGTGTTCGGTTTTCTTGCCGGCGCTCGCAGCGATGATCGCATTGGTGGTTGCGTGTTTGGATCGGACGATCAAGACGTATGTGGAGGATTTTCTTACGGAGCCTTGGGCGCTGCTTGCGCTCATGGGGATGGTATGGGGATTGATGCGGTGGGCAGAGTCGGATGGATCATCGCCGGGTGGATCGAGGAACTCAGCATTGCGTTGGTTGATGCTTGGGGGAGTGTTTTTCGGGTTGATGTTGTTGTTTCGTTCGTTGTTTATTTTTTGGTTGCCGGTGCTTGCAGGAGGGATATTTTTGGCAGGTCGAGATCGGTCTGGGGGGGGCGTGCAGCGGGGTTGGAAGTCGGCGGTTTTGTTTGTGGTCGTCGTGTGTTTGGTATCGGGTGGTTGGTGGGTTCGCAACTGCGAGGTTACCGGGCGTTGGATGCCGATGGGAGCCCAGGGAGCGGCGAGTCTGCGGGGTGGATATAGCGATGAGGCGTTGGCCGACTGGGGCAACTGGCATTCTCAGGCCGAGCAAGCGATGCAGAGGAAGTTGGATCATGAGGAGGGCGTTTTGGGATGGACGGCCGTCGAGCGTGAGGTTGCATTGGCGGATTTAGCGATGTTTGAGACACGGCAATGGGTGGGTGAACATGTTTGGGAGATGCCCAAGCTCGGAGCGATGCGATTGGTATCGCATTGGGGGCCATGGCGGATCGATCATGGGATATGGAAGTTCATGGCGTTTCTTGGGTGGGTTTTTGTGTGGCATCGGAGTCGTCCGAGGGGGATCCTTTTAGCTAGCATCTTCTTAGCCGATGCATTGACGACCTTGGTTTTGTATGAGACGGGAGGTCGGTTTTTGATACCGATGCATGGACTTTTGTATAGCCTGTCGGGAGTTGGGGTGGCAGGTTGTCTTGCATTGGCTGGTGTGGATCCTGTACATCCAATGGATGAATTGGATTCGACGATGGCAAAGCGAGGGAACGAATAGTAGCCGCATGGCATCGACCATGTTTGGTGTGGCGTGTTTCGTTTTGTTGAGTGTCGTGATTTTGGGTGGAGCGTCGGTCCTTGCGCAGGAAGTTGGAGTTGGGGGAGTTGGTGCTGGGGAGACACGGCTTGGTAGGTCTCTTTCCCAGAGGTCTGCAATGTCGCGAGAGCCCGAGGTGGTCAAGCCGACAGCGCAGCCGATTTTACCTGAGACGCTCGAGCGGTTATCGCAGAGTTCGAGCAAGACGACCGAGGGGGGATGGTTGCAGGGTTTTGAGCAGTGGGTGGGTCCGAAGGGATTAGCGCAATCGGTCCAGACGTTGCTTTTGTTGACCTTGCTCAGTGCAGCGCCAGCGGCGTTGTTGATGACGACCTGTTATGTGCGGGTGGTGATCGTATTGGGGATATTGAAGCAAGCGTTGGGGAATCAGCAGTTGCCCCCGGCGCAGGTGCTCAGTGGCATATCGCTATTCGTCACGTTGTTTGTGATGAGTCCGGTTTGGAAGCAGGTCTATGACGATGCGATTGTGCCTTATACGGCCGCAGAGAGCACGATGCGAGCCGATGAGGCTTGGGAGCGTGGCATCGCGCCGGTGCATCGGTTTATGGCAAGGCAGATCGCGATGGCGGGCAATTACGAGGATGTGCATTTTTTTTACAGCAGGTATGCACCGCAATCGGCGCCGCCGGACGATTTTCAAAGTGTGCCGATGGTCGTGTTGTTGCCGGCGTTTATGCTCAGCGAGCTCAAGACGGCGTTTTTGATGGGTTTTCAGATCTGTTTGCCGTTTTTGGTGTTGGACTTGGTGATTGCGGCGGTGATTTCTGCGATGGGAATGTCGCAATTATCCCCGGCGGTGGTTTCGATACCGTTTAAGCTCTTGCTATTTGTGTTGGTGGATGGATGGCGGTTGGTCATTCAGATGCTGCTCGATAGTTTCGGTTCGATCGGCTCGACGATATAGCGGGGGGGCTTAGGCATGATAGCGCAGGATGCATTGGATTTGGTGCGAGGGGTACTTTTTGAGGTATTGGTGATTGCAGGTCCGGTGATGTTGATCGCGATGGTAGTCGGATTGCTTTTGGGCGTCTTGCAGACGGCCATGCAGATCCAAGATACGACCGTTGCGATCGTTCCGCGGTTGATGCTCATCGGGTTCGCGTTGGTGTTGCTGCTTCCATGGATGGCACAGAGGCTGGTCGATTATTCGCGGGACTTGATCTTGGACATCCCTGCGGTAGTTTCGGGCAATGGCTCGCCATGAATGGGTTTGCCATGAATGGGCTTGAGCAGCTCGTATGGTGTTACGTGTGCGTTGCGATGCGACTCGGGCCGATTCTCGCGACGCTTCCTCCGTTTTCGTTCCGTGGAGTTTCGTGGTTGGTACGAGCGTTATTGCTGACGATGGTCAGTCTCTCGGTGACGCCGCTGGTTTCCATGGAAGTTTCGATTCAGGTTCCCGAGACGATCGTATCGGGGGTTTCGGTATTGGTTGGGGAGTTGATTTTGGGTGCAACGATTGCGCTCGGAGTGCAATTTTTCCTTGGGGCATTTCAGACGGTGGGCAACACGCTCGTTGAGTTGGGTGGGCAAGGTTTCGTCGATGGGCAGGACGAGCAAGGGGTATCGAATCAGATCGAGAGGATTTTGGTTTGGATATCTGGAGCTTTGTTTGTTCTGGTCGGTGGTCATCGTTGGGTATTGCGTTTGGCGATCGAGACCTTTGAGCGACTGCCGCTAGGAACGAGTTTTGAGACCACCGATTGGCTTTATGAGTTGCCGTTTCGTTTTGGTTATGCGTTGTCGATCGCCGTCAGCGTCGCTTTGCCTGCTGCGGTTGTGATGATTGCCGTTGGGATAGCGAGGGTTTGGATCATGAGGAGTCTGAGCGCTTGGGATGGCCAAGCGGTGGGGGGGCCTTTGCAGGCGATCGGATTGGTATGGGGTTTGATGTTATCGCTCAGCGCGATGGGATGGGTGTATCAGAATGAGTTAGCCGATTGGCTCGATCAGACACAGCGCATGCTGATCGAGCCGCAGCGGTGGAGTTCCTCAGGGGAAGAACGTTCGGTGCGTGCAGATGGCTGAGTCGATGGAGTCCAAAAAGCACCCGGCGACGGAGCTCAAGCGTCGTCGCATCGATCAAGAGGGCGTGTTTCCTCGGAGCCAGGAGTGGTCCGTTGCATTGGTATGGCTTATGGGCGTTGGTTTTTTTCAGTGGGGAGGTCCGCAGGCGTATGCGTATTTCACTCGGATGCTAGTCCAGGAGATTCGGTCGGTGGAACCAGGGGTTTCGAGTCGAGTGGATTGGCATGGGGAGTTGGTCCGATGTGCGGTGCAAGGGATGGTCTCGATGGCGCCGATTTTTTTGGGTTGCGTGTGTGTGACGCTCGCGGCGCATTTTGCTCAGGCTGGATTTCGTTGGAGTCCGCAGCGGCTTGGTTTGGATTGGTGGCGACTGGTTCCCCGGGGAGGGCATTGGTTTGGTCCTGAGACTGTATTTAGGGTTTTCCAGGGGGGGCTTCGTCTCATTTTGGTTGCGGCTGTGGTTTTTGGGGGGAT
>QWPJ01000129.1 GCA_003671195.1 Planctomycetota bacterium | reverse complement strand
CGCCCGCGGCTTGCGCCCAGACGGCTCACAAGTGAGCCAGCCAGCGCCAGCGGTTGGGCGATTTGAATCAGCCCGCCAGGAAGCTGCGTTTGGGCACCAGCAGGCGAGCGATTCCCACGGTGCAGCACGATCGAATCGATGCGGGGCTTATAGCAATCGCCCGCGGCTTGCGCCCAGACGGCTCACAAGTGAGCCAGCCAGCGCCAGCGGTTGGGCGATTTGAATCAGCCCGCCAGGAAGCTGCGTTTGGGCCCGAGGCAGTTGTCAACTGCGGACAGTAGTGTAGGTCCTTTGTCCATGTCGCGATCCTCCGTTTAAGGTACAGACCGGAATGAATCCTCAGGCCTTTGATTCGATCCTCGGCCGTCTTGTCATTTTCTACGATAGTTGTAGTTCGGAGGTACAACGGCGACGCATCGAGCGATGGACGCTCCGGTTGGCTGTTTCAGGTTTTTTAATTCATCTGACGTTGATCGCTTTGGTACGAGCCGTACCGAGTCTCCGCGTCGGGGTACTGACGGAACTAGATCGAAACTACCTTCACGCGGTATACACTCCGTTTAGCTTTCATGAAGCTCACGACAGCCACCACGGTGGCATCGAAGCCGATCAAGATCGCAGTCAAAGATGGCAAAGTCATGATTGACGATGCTACGGTAGTTTCCGCCGACATTCACTGCACCAACGGTGTGATCCATGTCGTCGATTCGGTCATTTTGCCAAGCTAACGCCGACGCGAAAGAGTAGTCGTCACCATAGGTGCCAGGCACAGCCTCGATAGGTGCCAGGCACCGGATAAACCGGACACAATCGCTAGCAAAACAGCTAACCTCCAAAGGTGCCAGGCACTGCCCGGGGGGGCCTCTGGTTGCTAGCAAAGTCCGCCTCTCGACTGCTTCGATAGGTGCCAGGCACCGCCCTGGGGGGGCGTCTGGTTGCTAGCAAAGCCCGCCTCTCGACTGCCTCGATAGGTGCCAGGCACCGGATAAACCGGACACAATCGCTAGCAAAACAGCTAACCTCCAAAGGTGCCAGGCACCGCACCGGGGGGGCGTCTGGTTGCTAGCAAAGCCCGCCTCTTGCCCGGCTCCAAAGGTGCCAGGCACCAGATAAACCGGACACAATCGCTAGCAAAACAGCTAACCTCCAAAGGTGCCTGGCACCGGATGAACCGAAAAATGCCTAGCAAAAGTGCCAGTCTCCATAGGTGCCAGGCACCGCCACGGGGGGGCGTCTGGTTGCTAGCAATGTCCGCCTCTCGACTGCCTCGATAGGTGCCAGGCACCGGATGAACCGGACGCAATGGCTAGCAAAAATGCCAGTCTCCATAGGTGCCAGGCACCGCCACAGGGGGGGGCTTGTTGCTAGCAAATCCGCTGCCCGCCTGGCTCTGAAGGGTGCCAAGAGGCGCTAGTCGCATGCATGGCGACGCAGTAAAAATACTAATCTAGGTTCCGGAGAGCTTCGTCAAGCTGATCGAGCGTGGATTGAGCACTTAGAGCCGCAGAGGCTTGTCCGTCTCCGACGGGCATAGAGGTCGGATCGCATGCCAGGGGCCTTTGGTAGCCCAGCGAGCGGACCACTTCGAGGATCTCGCTGCACGTCGGGAATTTCCGTCCGCTCGACTGCTTGTAGCGATCCAAAGCCTGCATGAACTCCAACTCATCGGTCGTGTAATCCCGCTCACAGGTCGTCGGATCAATTTGCTTACGCTTGGTGGATTTGTGGTACTTGCGACCGGCTGGAGCTTGGAACATTCAAAAACCTCAATGACTCAGAACACGGAAATCTGTATTAGCGAAAATGAAAATTGGACGGTGCGATCCGCACAACCGTCGGCTTTTACCGACACGCTAAGGATGCCCGACAAGCTTTGCGCAGCGGATAAAGTCTTTAGAAAAACGTCCAACAACCTCGGCGATTTCCCTGACCCATGAGGGTGGTTCTGCGTTTGACGATTCTCGGGGCAAACACGATGGAGCTTTACCGAAAAACAATAGATGCAATGCCCCTAAATCTGATATAAAATCTCCGATCGATCGCCAAGTGCATGTGTCAAGCCTACGCGATCGGCCTTTTCTATCTATTTCCTCCTTGGAGGTTGATCAAACATGGGCGGACTTATCGGCATTCGTAGCGTCTTGGCGATTTTTCTTACAGGATCTTTATTTCTTTCCGCGCCCTTGCTGGTCGCTCAAGAGGTCGCCCAGAAGATTGCCCCTCCGGAACGCTTCGGCGATATTCCGGCAGACTCAATCAGTGCGTTCTCGCTCGAGTTTGCCAAGATGCGATTGAATAAGGACTTTGAACTCTGGCCTTGGGAAGTTCTCGATATCGCAGCCAAAGAGCAATTCGGAATCCAACTCGACCAAATTGAGGCCATCGACGGCATGGTCCTCATGCCGAGCCCAGACCCCGAATTCGGTTTGTCGATCCGCACGAAGGTGCCTTTCGACATCGCAGATCTTTCGGACCAAATGCTCACTCCCGTAGAGCAAGGAGCCAAGGACGCGCAGATACGTTTCCGAGACTTTTCCGAAAACCCCTTGATGCGGGTCATGCAACGAGAGCCGCAACGGGTTTTGCTCGGGACTCAGGGAGCATTGCGTCGAATGACTAGCTCTCGCCTGCAACCTGGCGGTGAATTCATCGGGCTTGTTCAAAACAGCCCTGCGATGTTCAAGATGGCGGTCAACTTCGAGACTCTGCGCGACCTTGTATCCGCATTTGTTCTTACCGAAGAGAATCAGATCCCCCCTGAGTTGTCTGAGGAAATGGAGCAAATCATCGACCTGACCGATAATGTCTTGGTCGAGCTCTATCGCGATCCTGCCAACGCGCTGCGTGTGAGCCTGGGCACAAGCGGTGCCGACAAGACCGAATTGCTGAGCAAATCGCTGTTGCGAATCCGTCGCCAGTTGACCGACTTGGTCATGGAGCAAAGCACCCAGGAAATGGAGTTCGATGATTCGGTATCGGTCGAAATGAAGCAAGCGATGACCGGCTACATGAATCGGATTCGCAAATACATCGACAACGAATCGATGTGGAGCATCCAGGAGGATCGCGTCGTCATGCAATTTGAGAGTTCTATGTTGGTCAACTATCAAATCATCGGGGTCCTTAGCGGTTTGCTCCTACCGGCCGTCCAAGCCGCTCGCGAGTCGGCTCGGCAAATGCAATCGTCGAACAATCTCAGGCAGATCATGCTCGCGATGCACAACTTCCATGATGCCAACGGCAGATTCCCTGCCCAAGCGATCGCGCAGGGCGAGGGCAATCCGCTGCTCAGTTGGCGAGTCGCAATTCTTCCTTATTTGGGTGAACAAGCCCTCTACGACCAATTCCACCTCGATGAGCCTTGGGATAGCGCGCACAACATCGAGCTACTCGAACAAATGCCTGAGTTCTTTCGAAACCCCTCCAACCCTCCGACGGCCGGGATGACAACCTACTTGGTCCCAATGGGCAAAGGGGTTGGCCTGAGCTCCGAGGGACTCAAGATACAACAGATCACCGACGGGACGTCCAACACCCTGGCTGTTCTCGACGTCGACCCACAATTCGGTGTGCCTTGGACCAAACCTGACGACTTAGACATCCGGCAAAACGAAGTCTTGGATTGGTTGCGGGCCGAGGGATCCAACGCGGGATTCTTTGACGGAAGCGTTCGGCTCATCGACTTGGAAATCGATACAGAGGTGCTCGAGGCGCTGATGACCCGTGCCGGGGGCGAAGTCATACCTTTTATCCCATAGCTTTCTCCAAGCCCCCCTGTTCCAAGCCCCCCTGTTCCAAGCCCCCCTGTTCCGAGCCCTCTGTTCGGGGGCAAGTACTCCCGGGTCAGCTATCCGGTCGGCGGTCTAGGTGGGCAAGAGTCCGGTTTGGGCCTATCCGGCAAACCATAAACCCTCAGAGGATTCCCAATTCTCTTGATTCGAGAGTCCTCAAAGGGCTGAATCTTGATTATATTTAGCACAAGTAGCAAACGCCGGCCCTTGGGCCCGCACTGCTGTTGGTCTAATTCCACTTTTCTTCGAAAGTACCGCAATTCTCATGCAAGTCCATGCGGAAGTTCTAAGTCGAGTCCCATTGTTTTGCATTCCGATGGGTGACGCATCGGATGTGTTCAACATCGTCGGCCAGTTGTCCTACGTCGCCTTGGCGCTTGTAGCTCTCTGGGGGGCTTACTACGTCTTCTTGGTTCTGACCCGAGTCAACGCCAAGCGGTTCAAGTCAGAAGCGTTGCAAGACGAGTTTGTCGGATCGATCGAAGAGGACCTCCGACGCGGCAATTTCGACGCGGTCATCGGCAAGTGCGAAGGAAACCGCAAGGCACTTCCGATGATGGTCTCCTACCTTTGCAAACACCGCTCGTTCGGTTTCAACAAAGTTCGTCAGATGACGCTCGACCGATTCCAGCGGGATGTCATCGCGGATCTCGATTACAGCATTGCATGGATTGTCACCGTGATCAAAACCGCCCCGATGCTCGGGCTCTTCGGTACGGTCGTCGGGATGATGGGTGCGTTCGGCAAGTTGGCTTCTGCGACCAATGTCAATCCAACGGACCTTGCAGGCGACATCCGCGTTGCGTTGGAAACGACCGCCATCGGTCTGACCATCGCGATCCCCCTTGTGATGGCGATGGCCGCTATTCACAACCGCATCCGGCACATGCAGGATCTGGTCGGATCGGGATTGGCCCAAGTCCTCGAGGCGGCCAAGGTCGGGATGGCCCGCGAAGAGCAACGGGGCGCCCGACAGAGCGCCTAGTCTGAAGATCTGTGCGTCGCTCCGATAGCTCGAGCCAAGTCCAACAACCACCCAACGCGATGGATCCAACAGAAGACACCTTCGATAGCCAGTCCGGGTCAAGCCATGCGCCGGACCTTGGTTCTACAGCCCCACCCATCATCATCGATGACGAGCCCGAGGAGGTCGCGATGCGCGAACGTCCTCCCATGGACGATGAGATGGATATCACTCCGATGATCGACATGACGTTCCTGCTGTTGATCTTCTTTATCTTGACCTCCAAGATGACCGGCGAGAAGTCTTACGAAGTTCCGGCGGCCAAAAATGGAAGCTCGATCGCGACGAAGAATTGCGTCATGATCACCGTACAACGAGGCAACGGCGATACTCCCCTGGTTACCAAAGAGGACGGTGGAATCTTTTCCGACGACCCCGAGCAGCAATCCGCTGAGATCACCGAGTACGTTCAGTTGCAACTCGAAACCGGCGGCAAAACCGAGGTGCTCATACGAGCCGAGGGCAACGTCACTGCCAAGCAGCTTAAGAAGGTCGAGCAAGCCATCGGCGAAGTCCTTGAAGAGGGCAAAATGATCAATCTGGCCGTCTCGGAGGTAGGCAAATGAGCAACGCTCCTGTCCTCGACGAAGAGGAAGTTCTCGAGCAGGTCAGCTTCAAGAAAAACGAGCTGCCCAAAGACGACATGGACATGACCCCGATGGTCGACGTGACGTTCCTGCTGCTGATCTTCTTCATGATCACCGCTTCGTTTTCCAGCGAAAAAGTTTTCGAGAAACCACCACCGCTCTCGGATTCATCTAGCAGCAAGCCACCCGACAAGCCACCCGATCAATCCGATACGGTCAGGGTGCAGATCGATGAATTCAACGCCTACACAGTCATCTTTTCCACCGGTGATGAACGCGAAGCAAGCAGCAAACAAGACTTGCTTTTGGCGCTGAGCGAAGCCCGCGCGGAGGCCTCCAGCGGTAAAGAAGATGAAGTCCTAAAATTACTTGTTGATGCCCACGAAGAGTGCATCCATGCATCGATTGTCGCTGCGTTGGATGCAGGTCGAGAGGCTGGTTTTGGCAGTTTAAGTGTCACGGTTGTCGAGGAGTTCGAGTAGTCCATGAGCGCATCTCAGTTCATTCAAATGCTCGAAAACAAGGGCCTCTTGGACCCCGAGAGCATCGTCGAACTCCAGAAAATGGTCGAGCAATCCAAGGTCCGTGTCACCCCGGAAGCCTTGGCACGTATCCTGGTCGAAAACGGTCAACTCACCCGCTTCCAAGCCACCAAGCTCGTCACGGAACTCAAGGAGCAGCAGCAAGCCCAGGGCAGCGCGCAGGCCTCCTCGAGCCGACAGCCAACCCCCAACAAAAAACCTCCGACCGATTCGGTCGACGATCTGCTCCCGCCCGAAGAGGTCGAGGAGGTGGTTGTCGAAGTCCAAGAAGTCTTCGAGGATCCTGTCGCTGAGGTCGTCGAAGTGGTCGAAGCGACCGAAACGCGATCCTCAAACTCCAAACGAAAAAACGCCAAGCCAACCGGTGCTCTGCTCGATGACGGCCTCAAGGGAGTCGCGGTCGCCAAAGCACCCGTGACAAAAAACAAGCCGGAGAAAAGCCCCTGGGAATCCTTCGGCATCATCGGCATGGGCTTTATCGTCCTGCTCCTGCTGACCCTCCTGGTGCCTCTCTACATTTGGTTCACCCAAGGCAGCGCCAAAGAGAGCTTGGAGATCGCCGAGAACTTCTACAAAAACCGCGACTACGAACGCGCCTCCAAACAATACGAACTCTTCGCGACAGGATTTCCCGCTGACGAAAACGCCAGCACCGCCAAAGTCAAAGGAACCTTAGCCAAGGTCCGCGAAGCCTCCGAGAAAAATGCCGACCCCTCGGTCGGCCTCAAGGCCGCCCAAGAGGAACTTCCCAAAGTCGTCAACGAAGCAGGCATGTCCAACATGCGCGTCGAGATCACCGATGTGCTGCTGCGAATCGCCGAGAAGTTCATCTCCAAAGCCGACAATACGCCGGGAATCCAAGATCGCAAAACGCTCATCACGGCGATGAACCAGCAGATGGATCTGATCCGTGACCCTCGCTACGTCGGTACCCAAGAACGCACCCAAAACGAACTTCGTATCCGACGCATCGAAGAAGACCAACAACGTGTCGTGCGAGAAATCCAGCAGAGCGAAGATCTCGATACGACCGTCGCGGCGATGACCGCAAGCCTCGAAGCCAAAGAAGTTGTCAAAACCTATGAACAGCGACGCGAACTGGTCAAGAAGTATCCGATCCTCGAAGAAAACTCCAAACTTCGCGATCTGATGCTCCAAGCCACCGACGTCCAAAGAGCATCGGTCGCCAAGTCCAACGCGGCTCCTGTTAGCCAAGACACCGTCTCTGCATTTGCGGCCCCCACCGCTTTGCTCACGAGCCGTGTAGGAAATCCCATCGACTCGAATCCAGAGGATGTCGCCTTCCTACGCGTCAAAGGCTCAGCGATCGCCATCGCCGTTGCCAACGGGCAAGTCCTCTGGCGCAAGTTCATCGGCAAGGATTGGACCGGCGAACCGAAACGACTCGCCCCAACAAGCGATTCCGATGCAATCGTCGCGGTCGCTTCGCGCGGAACCGTCTCCCGCTTGGCCGCGAAAGATGGATCGGTCGTCTGGGAATCGAAGTTCCCAGAGCCCATCCTCGAACCTGCAGTCGATGGCGATGATATCTTCGTTGCCACCACGGCAGGAAATGTCCACTGCCTAGACGCCATCAGCGGTCAGCCCCGATGGTCCAAGAAGATCCCCCAATCCATCGATGTCGGCACCGGCGGAGCGCCCGGCAAACGAAAAAGGTACTTGGTCGGAAATCACTCGAATCTCTACGTTCTGAGCCGTGGGAATGGGGAATGCGATGAAGTCGTCTACCTCGGACACAATCCAGGTACCATCGCCGTTCCGCCGATCTGGGTCTTGAACCAATTGATCCTCTTTGAAAATGCCGGACCCGACCACTGCTTGATGAAAGTCTATTCGACCAATGACGAAGGGACCGAACTGAAACTGGCGCAACCCCCTGTCCGATTCCGAGGACACGTCGTGGTCGAACCCCAAGTCGAAGGTCGACGATTGGCCGTAGCGACCAACCTCGGGGAAATCGCCATCCTGGATGTTGAAGTGACCAATCCGAAAGAGAAAGTCACCAAGATGGTGAATCTGGTATCCAACGAAGCGGCCCCGAAAGCGACTTGGCCGCTCATGTCGGGGACCGATCTGTGGTTGGCCTCGAACCGTTTGGCCTACTTTCAAATTCAGATCACCGGCCAAAAACTCAATTCCGTCTGGCTCAAAGAAGATCTCGATGAATTCACCGCGCGTCCGATCAAGCTCGGGGATGTGATCCTCCACTCGCGCGTT
This sequence comes from Planctomycetota bacterium, assembly GCA_003671195.1. Lineage (GTDB taxonomy): Bacteria > Planctomycetota > Planctomycetia > Pirellulales > Pirellulaceae > JBKCUI01. Next base: position 9,682 of record QWPJ01000129.1, on the reverse strand, counting down.
GTGCGAGGCAATGCAGGGGTTCGCGTCGCGGCGATCAACCCAAAGACAGGTGATGCTTACTGGGAAACCGATATCGGTAACCCCGTCGCATCGCTGAGCCCGGGACCACAAGGACTCGTGGCTGTTACCAGCCAAGCCGCAACGTTCAATGTCCCCAGCGATGCCTTCGCAACCGAAAACATCGGACTCAAACCCACCCTCTCGATCGAGAACATGGGGCGCAACCAACGCTCGATGACCTTCGCAAACCCTATTCCTCTTGCCGATGGACGAAGCTTACTGCTGAATTCGGCCCAAGGAAGCCAAATGCTCTTGGTCGATCCTGCTCGAAAGAGCACCTCGACCTCCAAGCTCGTTGTATTGGACTTGGCCGGTTCCTACCCCATCGCCGAATCGATCGCCGTCGGAAGTTCGGTTCTGGTCCCTCTGGAAAACGCCCAGCTCATGATGCTCGATCCGGAAAATGGCAAGCCGATTGGAACCCCATTCCAACCGACCATCTCAGCCGGTGAGCGGCCCATTTGGTTGAACCCCGTCCTGCTGAGCGATAAGCAATCGGTCGTCATCGCCGACCAACGCCGAAACCTCTACAAGCTCTCAACCGGTAAGCAGCTTCGACTCCTCAACGCCCAGCCACTCGAGAGAGGCATCAAGGGCCGGATCGATGTGATCAACGACGTGGCCGTCGGACTCTCTCCGGGCCCCTCCGGGGACTTCTTGGACTTCTAAGAATGCGGCGAATTCAAGAAAATAGGAACCCTGAATTTCGAAGGCCGATTCGCTTGGGGACCCTATACGGCCACCAACGGCTCGCAGTCGATCGGATTGGCCTTGAGCGATATCGAAGGACTCGTGGCCTTCAATAGCGAAGCCAAACAACTCTGGAATATCCCGATGCCGCAGACGGTCCTCGTCGGCAAACCGATTCTCGACGAGTCGGATATCCTGCTGGCAAGCACCACCGGAGACTTGATCCGCGTCTCGATGGCCGACGGGAAACTCGTCGCCAAAACGACCGCTGGCGAACCGATTGCAGGCACGCCTTTAATCACTCCTGAGGGACTACTGGTCCCGGGGGACGAAGGAACCGTGCTACGAGTTCGGCTTCCACTAGAAAATACGTTGAGCGGAAACTCTGCAAGCGGCGAGGCGAACCGATGATACGGCTTGGTCTGTTGGTTTGGCTCCGCTTAAGAGTCTCGGTGGCAAGATCCCCCAAGGTAGTTGCCTTGGCCAGAGCGGCGTTTTGCGGCCTCGTAGCGATGCTGGCAATGCCAGCGGCCCTCATGGCCCAGTACGATCTGGAAAAGGCCCTTCAGGAGGTCGAAGTCCCCGGCTCGCTCATGGACGAAGCGCCCTTTGATATCGTCACACTCAAACCCGAAGCGACAGGCCGAAGCGTCAAGCTCGCGCCGATCGAGTTTGCCGATCGCAGGATCCCCACGAACGTCAAGGAGACCGACAAGCTACAGGTCACCATTTTGCTTTTCCCGACCCGACGCTACGAGGTGGCCTGGAAGGACATCGGCAAGATCTGGCTCTACGAACAGATGATTCTCAATCGGGCCAAAAAACTCGTCGACGAAAAGAACTTCGGCGAAGCCTTCGAACACCTGAATTTTTTGTTCGTCAACTATCCGCAAACGCCAGGTTTGCAGATCATGCGGCAAGAGTTCCTCTTCAAAAGCGCCGAGGAGATGTCGGGCCAAAATCGGCTCGCACATACCATGGCCGTGCTCGAAGAACTCCAACGGTCTTTCCCGAACTTTCAACGCGATAAGGTCCGTGGCCTGATCACCGATGTATCTGGCAAACTCATCGAATCGTACTTCGAAAAGAAAGACCTATCTGCGGCCCGGGCGATGATCAATCGATTGGCCAAAGACTACAAAGACGACCCACTGCCTGTCGTCGAGCAGTGGAAGGGTAAGTTCCTCGAACTAGCCAACGAGTACAAAACCAAAGCGATCGAATACCGAGAGAACAAGGAATACTTGGCCGCTCGTCGCGAAGCGACCAAGATGCTCGATATCGAGCCTGAGATCGAAGGAGGCAAAGAACTTCTCCGAGACCTGCTCAAAGAGTATCCGATCGTCAGGGTTGGGGTTTTCCAAACGGCCGATAAACCCGACACCGCCGCGATCGCCAATTGGCCTGCGTTCCGCTCAGGACAATTGATCTCACGACCCCTCTTTGAATTCCGAAGCACCGGACCCGAGGGTGGCCAATACCGATTTTCACTCGGATCGTTTCAGCAGAGCGACGATCGCCTTGAGCTCGACATGACGATCCAAAATCCTGGCCAAGTCGGGATCCCCAACAGCCTTGATCTGTCCCAGTCTTTCCTCCGACGCGCAACGATTGGCAAGCCCGAGTATGTCCCGGGTTGGGCCGCCATCTTCGATTCGATCAGCGTCGCAGGGCCCGAACGACTCAAAATGCGGTTCCGACGACCCCACGTCCTACCTCAGGCTTTCCTTCAATGGCCTATCGAAGCGATCGGCGAAGGAAACCTTCCTCTGGGCGTCCTGTACAAACCCAAATCCAAAGAGAGCAATACCCAACGCTTCGAATGGGCACCGATCAGCCCCGCGGCCGATTTCCAACCCAAAGAGATCCACGAGATCCTCTACGAAGATCCCTCGCAAGCGATCAACGATCTTTTGCGTGGAGAAATCGAAGCCATCGATCGGCTGTTCCCTGCCGATGCGAAAAAACTCCAAGCGTCGATTGTTTCCAAAACCATCAACGTCGAATCCTACGCACTGCCCACCGTTCACATGCTCGTCCCGCGAACGTCGAACCCTTATCTCGATGACCGCGAATTTCGACGCGCTTTGCTCTATGCGATCAATCGCGAAGGGATCCTCAAAGGGGAGATTCTCGGCGGGGCTGACGCAGAGCAATCGCGAGTCATCAGTGGCCCGTTCCCCAGAGGTGTCACCGAAAACGATCCCATCGCTTATGCGTACAACACAAGCGTCGACAACCTCGCCTACGACCCAAGGCTCGCCAAGGTCTTGATGCTCATTACCAACAGCAAGCTGAAGATGCAGTATGAGAAACGCAAAGAACCACTCCCGCCGATGCCCAAAATAACGCTCGGCGTTCCGAACTACGAAGCTGCCCGAGTGGCTGGCCAAGCGATCATCGAACAGTGGAAGTTGATTGGAATCCAAGCGGATCTGGTCGTACTGGACAAGGTCCCTGAACCAGGCCAGATGCCGAACATCGATATTCTCTACCTGACGGTTTCTATTTGGGAACCTGCCACCGATGCTGAACGCTTATTCGGAATCGGCGGTCCGGCTCAGTCGAACAACCAGTTCATCGTGCAAGTCCTCGGCGGTCTTAGCAGTTCTCGCAATTGGCGCGAGGTGCGGCAAAGCTGCCAAGACCTCCATGCCCTAGTCGCTGCACACTTACCCGTCCTCCCCCTGTGGCAAGTCGGCGAATCCTTCGCTTACCGAGGTGAAATCAACGGAGTGACGAAGAAACCGCTGGGCCTTTATCAAGACCTCCAAAAGTGGAGGGTCCGCGCACCGTGATCCATGCCATGAAAACCCAAGCTCTCGGTCTGTTGCTATTGTTCCTAGTCAGCTCGGCCAGTTTCGCCCGAACTCAAGAGACCAATCCGGCTAGTCCAAATACTCCAGCTCCAGGAGCCGAGAAAAATCCAACGGCGGCCGACCAAGCCAAGCCCTCGGCAAGCAGCAAGAACACACCCGTCGAAGTTTGGGAGTATTCGGCTTACAAAGCCCGAGTCTGGCTAAGCATCTCGCCGACGCTAGGCTTGAGCCAAAACACCAAGCAACTGATCCAGCGAAAAATCGCCGAGTTCTCCGATATCGAGTTCGGAGCCACCATGGACTGCGACGTTGTCGAAACTCCCGATGCGCTTTTCGGCTCGGTCCTCTACCACCTCGACGATCTGACGATCGAGCAACTCCTGTCCCGCGAGCTAGTCCTCATGCTCGCCAAAAGCGATGCGGCCAAAGATGCCTTCATGGCCATGCAGCCCAAGCCCAAGATCGATCCGGCCATCGAGGAACTCAAACAAAAGAAGAAACTCACCAAAGAGCAAGAAGAAGAGCTCAAAGCCCAGGCCGATGCCGAATCCCGCGCCGCGAGCCTCAACAGCGTCCGAACCCTCGACTCGGTCATCGAGCGGATCCCCGCGATCGCGATGCTGCCGCTTCAGTATGCCGCCATGCAACGGGATATCGTTCCCTATGTCAACGAGGAGAAATGGAAGAAGATGCAAGCCAAGCTCGATGCGTCCGAGGCCAACTCCGACGCGATCTATGAAGGCTTGAAGTCCGGCAAAATCCTCGCTGCTTTGGTCCCCAAAAATGAGGCCAATCGGTTCAAAGAAGTCGCAAGATCCTTGCCAACCCGATTCCCCTGGCAACCCGAAGCGATGCTTCGAGACAAAGACAAAATCTTCTTGGTGGCCGTCGAGCAAGAAGCAGAACGGATTCGCATCCAAGTCAAAGAGCTCGATGCGTTTGTTCGCCGAATCGGACTCATGGAGACGACGACGGTTGCAAACGTTCAGGAAATCCCGCACGCAGTCGCCTTCCTCCAACGCCGTTGCTTCACCCCCATGGCGCGCATTGAGGACAACGACAACAAGACTGCAGTCCTACGCGTTCGCGCCAATGGACTTGCCACCTCTGCGGAATCCCCCGTAAACATCGGACCTGGAGATGTCCTGGCACCCTACATCCGACGAGACGACCTTAACGGTAATCCGACCCAACTCCAAAACCTGGCCTTTACCTACATCGCCGTGACTGAGCCGATCGATAACGCACGATTCTACGGAGCCATTTTTGCTGCAAGCCGAGGGGCACTTGTGGCGGCCAAGAACCGACGCACCAAACGCGTCGCGCTCAAAGTCCATCCGAACTATCCGACCACCGATCTGAAACTCGGAATACGCGCCCAACCCAACAGCGCAGTACCCGGCGCCGAAGTCTACCTTCGAACCCCCGGTTCCGACGACTTGAAAATGGTCGGCAGAACCGACTGGCGAGGGGTCATAGGAATTGCCAATACCGACAATCCAACGATCACCTACGACCAACCCACCTCAAGCTCCGTCGAGATGATCGCCCGCGCCAGAGCCACGGCGATCCGGCTCAAAAGTCTCAAAGAGAATCAAGACGATGCGGGGGCTTCGAACGCATCTGGCCAAGAGGATCCGGCAGTGGCCGCAGCCGCAGCCGACGAAGCAGCCATCGCAGCATCTGCCGAAGCCCTCAAACGACGCGAGCGAGCACCCACGAGCAGTATGCAGATCAAACTCCCACTTTATCTGTACTACATCAAAAACGGTGAAACCCTCTTGGCTCGATTGCCTGTCATCACAGGCTATCGCGAACAAGAAAAAGCAGATCTGCCCGACGACCGCCGACGCTTGCAAGCCGAAGCCTTCTTAAAGGGCTTGCAGGGCGAAGTCCTCGATTTGGTCGTCCGCCGCAAGATCCTCGATGCGAGAATCAAAAAGAAGATCGACGAGGGAAAGAAGGACGAAGCCTTCGCGCTGCTCGATGAGCTCAAGAAAGTTAAAAACTACGAGGGACTCTCCTCGCAAATCCAGAACATCCTGCGACGAGCCACCTCGACCGAACAAGGACCCGTTCCAGCACCTGTAGCAGAACGGATCGACAAGATGATCGATGTGACACGCGTGCTCATGCAGCAGTATCTGCAGACCGACATCGTACGTGAACTAGAAGTCAAACTCCTAGGAGGGGCCGCTCCGACCGCTGCCCCAGGTCCATCCACTGCCAATCCTGAGACTGGGTCGTCCAGCCCCGGCACTCCGGTGGTTTCAGATCCGAAATTGCGAGAACAACTCGGCGATGTTTATCAATTCCAAGGGCATAGTATTAGGCCACCTAAAGGCTATACAGCAACTATTCCTTCAAATCCCCCGCCAATGACGAACGTCGCAATATTTGCTGCTCCAAATCGTCCCGATGGCACAGCCGCCTCGTTCGTGCTCACGCATATTTCTCCACCCGAGGGAGTATCTCCACCTCAGGACATGTCACCGAAGGAAAAAGATGAACTCATCGAGCTATTCAGCGAAAAGTTGCTGGGCGGAATCAAAAATAGTCGTACCAATTGGGAACAATCGGCAAGAACCATTGTTTCTATCAATGGAACGCCGTTCACCCGAAAGACCTGGAAGGGAATAATGACCCAGGTGAATAGACCAATGGAAGGGATTCATTACACAGGTCTTGTCAAGGATAGGATTGTCGTGATTTCGATTCAGGATTTTAACGAAAACCAAGATGCAATTCGACTTGGTGAGGAATCGGCGCTTACATTCAAATGATTGCCATCAACCATTTTACCAAGATCCCTGAGTCGAAGTGTTTGAAAGATACCTAGCTTTATCATGACACGAAAATCCGTTCTCGATGTCGGCAATTGCGGTCCGGACCATTCGGCCATCTCGGCGATGCTCCGCAAACATTTCGATGTCGAAATACTCAGATCCGATCAATGGTCCGACACCCTCGCGATCCTCGAACGTCAGCCTGTCGACTTGATCTTGATCAATCGCAAGCTCGATATCGACTACAGCGATGGAATGGAGATTCTTCGCCAGATCAAGCGATCCGAAGCCTTCCAAGATATTCCTGTGATGCTCATTACCAATTATGCTGAGCATCAGCAGCAGGCAATTGCCCAAGGTGCACTCCTAGGTTTTGGGAAACTGGAACTCAGTTCTCCGGAGACCATCGAGCGTCTTGGGTTGATCCTGGGACCAAACCCATGAATGCAAAAAAGAAGACCAACATCGACGACGTCAACGAAGCTCGCAAGATGCTCAAGGATGCGGGCTTGCGCAGCACCCCTGCGCGCATTTCCGTGATCAACGCGTTAAAAAGGTCCAGCAGACCCCAGACCCACGCGCAATTGGCTGATCAGCTTGTACCTCTGGGGTTCGATAAAGCCACCGTCTTTCGCAATTTGACCGATTTGGCCGAGGCCGAATTGGTCTTGAGAACCGAGCTTGGGGATCACGTTTGGCGGTTCGAAATGCGGGACCCCAAGCACGATCGCAGCAGCCATCCTCACTTTGTTTGCATCGATTGCGGAAGCGTCTCTTGCATCGACGACATGGCGCTGCCAACTCCGACAGTCCGTCGGAATCTGAATATCGCCAGGATCAGCGAAGTGCTCGTCAAGGGGCACTGCGGGGACTGCGACGCCTCCCGGGCCGTAAGCCGATAATTCAAATCGTTGAGCCTACCGTCGGGCTCGTCCCGGCGGAGGCGTAACTAACAGCTACCGGCCCGCATAAGGCACCAGTGTCCGGAGCGCCTCTTCGTGGACCAAGCCGTTGCTCGCCAAGCAGTGGCCAGCCCTCAGATCGACCTGCCCGGACCACGAAGTGAACTTTCCTCCTGCTTCGATCACCACCGGCGCGACGGCCGCAACATCCCACGGGTTAACAATCGGATCGACCATCAACTCAGCCCGCCCGGTTGCGACCAACAAGTACCCATAGCCATCCCCCCAGGAGCGGCTTACATAGGCCGACTCCTGCAGCGACCTATAAGCATCCTCGGCCCCCCTGCGTTCGAAGTTGTCGACTTGCGAGGTCAGAAACAATCCATCGCTGAGCGTCTCGACGCTTGAGACCCGACACCGCTCCAAGACCACCGGATCATCAGATCCCGGCTCGGTTCTTCTCTGTCCGTACCAAGCTCCACAACCTGATGCTCCCAGTACCAACTCACCGAGAGCAGGGATCGCGATAACCCCTAGGAGGGGTTGGCCACGGCAGGTCAATCCGACGAGTGTCGAGTACAACGGCACCCCCGAGATAAACGACTTGGTCCCATCGATCGGATCGATGATCCACTCGAAATCGTTGGAGCCCCCGATCGATCCGAATTCTTCTCCCAGCAAACTATCCTTGGGATACCTTTTGGCGATCGCCTCGCGAACGGCTTGCTCGGCACCCTTGTCCGCAGCAGTCACCGGCGAACGATCGCTTTTCCTTTCGACTTGGTAAGCCGATGTGCGGAAGAATTTCAGCGTGACCTCCGAAGCGATGTTGGCTAGTTCCATCGCAAATTCGATCCTGGCAAGGTACTCTGTCGGGTCCAACCCGCAGCCGCCGGGAATCATCTCCAAGGCTTCAGGAACACCCTTGCGGAAGCTCTCGGGTAGCATGAATCGTGCAAATCGACCCATTGGTAAGGGTTCTCCTGAGTTTCGGGGTTAGATTCGTGGGAATCCACGGAAAGGGTCGACTCGGTCGACTACACTAATTTCCCGGATCGATCAAAATAAGCGTTCGATAAAAATAAGCTTACGAAATTTGCTGGCTAGACCCTCCCCTCCATTTATCCCACCCAAAGCAAGTTATGTCGACAGCCCCAAAGCTCGACGACGGCGATCCGGCGTTGAAGCCGGCCCATATCGAGACTTCCGTCCCCGCCGACTCCGACCGAGCCTCGGGCACCTTAAGGGGAGCGAAACCCTGGTGGTACCGCCTCGTTTCGTTCCTCCTGCTTGCCGGACTTGCTGCTCTGAGCTACGCGACACGCGATCGATGGGAACCGGTCCTCGAGGGTTGGATTCGACCGGCTGCTGCCAACCGTACCAAACCTCGACCGCCAGTGGTTTCGATCGCCGAAGCCAAACAGGATTCGATCCCACAGTACATCAATTGCCTCGGAACCGTCACGGCCTTTAACAGCGTGACGCTCAAGAGCCGCGTTGACGGAGAGCTCGTCGAGGTTGCATTTCAAGAAGGCCAGATGGTCCAAGAAGGGCAACTCCTAGCCCGCATCGATTCGCGGACTTTCGAGGCGTCTTTGAATCAAGCCAAGGGCCAATTGCAGCGGGACCTAGCAGCCCTGGAGTTGGCTCGTCTGAACGTCGATCGATCCCGGAACTTGCCAGCCGGAGGAGCCCTCTCTGAGCAAGAGCGAGACGAACTCCAAGCCGTGTACAAGCAAGCCCAAGCCTTGGTCGACGTCGATCGGGCGCTTGTTGCAAATGCCGAGCTCCAAGTCGCCTATAGCAACATCGTCGCACCGATCAGCGGACGCGTTGGGCTCAGGCAGGTCGATCAAGGCAACATGATCCAGGCCAGCAACCCCAACGGCATCGTCGTGATCACCCAACTCCAACCGATCTCCGTGGTCTTTTCGATCCCTCAAGATGAGATCCTACGCGTTCAGAAACAGCTCTCGGAAAGTTCGCTCGTTCCCGTATTTGCCTTCGACCGCACCTTCCAAAATCAGTTGGCTCAAGGAACCCTTACGGCAATCGACAACCAAGTCGATCAGACCACCGGGACGCTCCGACTCAAAGCCACCTTCGAAAACCAGGAATCGCTTCTGTTTCCCAACCAGTTTGTCAACATTCGACTCTTGGTCAAGCAGTGGAGCGATGCGATTGTGATCCCCTCGTCGGCAGTCCAACGCGGAGCTGATTTCCAGTATGTGTATGTGGTCCAGAGCGATAACGAAACAGTCGACATCGCCAAGGTCCAAGTCGCCTTCAGCGAAGCGGGACGATCGGTAATTGCCCAAGGCTTGAAGGCTGGCGACCGCGTGGTCATCGAGGGAACCGACAAGTTGCAACCCAAGGGAATGATCTCGCTGCCCGGAGCCGGTCCGAAGTCGCGATGAATATCTCG
>QWPJ01000247.1 GCA_003671195.1 Planctomycetota bacterium | reverse complement strand
TTGATGGATTTTATCGAAGTCGATTCGGAAGGGCTTTGCATCGGCATCGTTGGCGCGTTCGGTTTTGGGCTTTTCCTCGACGGGTTTGTCCTTTCCGTCGGTTTTATTCTCGGGGGCTTTATTCTCGGGGGTTTTATTTTCGGGGGTTTTATTTTCGGCGGGATTGGTCTCGGCTTTAGGTTCCGCAGCAGGCTGTTTTGGGCGTTTCTTCTTCATCGTTTCGATCGCTTTATCGAGGGTCCGATCGCGTGAAGACTCGTCGTCGAATTCCTCTTGCAAATAAAGGTAGTAGATGTCGCTTTCGTCTTGGGACCGCCGGCCGGTGAAGGCTAGGATTTTTCCGTCGGGCGAGAAGACTGGCGATTGGTCGTTGTCCGGATGGCGTGAAACGTTCACTGGATCGGAATGTTTATCGAGCGGCATGATCCAGATTTCGCTGTTGAAATCATCGTCTTGGGAGGAATAAGCGATCCATTGGCTATCGGGGGAGATCGAGTAACCGACCTCGCTAAAGCCATCGACCATGGTTGTCGTTTCTTTGGTTTCGAGGTTCATGGCAACGAGCGTTCCGCGACCTTGTTGGAACAGCAGGTGCTTTCCATTGGGGGTAAATCGCAGGTTGGTTTTCGAGCCGGTCGATTCGGTCATGCGAGTTTCGACAAACTCCTTTTGCTGCCACCAGTACTTGGACGGATCTTTCGGCTCGAGTTTCCAAAGATCGACTTGTCCGTCCTGACGACGAGAAAACCACAGGGACTTTCCATCGTTGGCAAAAATGGGAGATTCCTCATAAGCATCCGAGCGGGTGGCTTGGATGGGCTCTTTGAGTTCGGTGTCCATGACCCACAGATCTCCGTTGACGCTCATCGCGATCTCGAGGCCATCGTCGCTAAAAGCGACTTGTTCGGCACGACTGGTCGAGGACCTTAGGAGGTCCTCTGGAAGGTCCGTATCGGCCGCGACACTCAGGGCAAGTTTAGTGGGGTGCTGGTCTTTGCCAGGTCGCAGGATGTAGGTATCGAAGAGGTGCCGAAAGACGATGGTCGAGCCGTTTCGCGAAATCGCGGGTTTAGCGATCGAATCGTCGTCGAAGCCCCAGACTTTGCGTTGGCGAGCGGGTTGATCCCCGGTAGCGAATCGATAACGCCAAAGGTCGAGTCCATGCGCGGTACCTTTTGCGAAGTAAAAAGACTTTCCACCAGGCATCCAAAGAGGCCACAAGCATTCGACTTTTTCGTGCAGTAGCTCTTTGGTGGTGTTGTTCGTCAGATCGAGCAACCAAATCTGCGCCGAGCGTTCGCCTTGGTAGCCTTTGCGCCACCAACGTTCTCCTTCCCGAACAAACAGGATGTTTTTCCCATCGGCCGACAGCGATGGGTTCGATGCGGTATCATCCAGAAGTACCTTTTCTGCTGCCCTCTTCGTGATATCGACCTGGATCATGCGGTTGCCACCGCGCCAGAAATGATCGCGGCTGGCCAGAGCCAATACGCTATTGCCGTCTGGGAACCAATCGGCAAGCGAATAGCCTTCGGAGTGGTAGGTCTTCTGTTCGGGAATTCCGCCTTGTGCGTCCATCACATAGATTTGATTCGAGCCGGATCGATTGCTTACAAACGCGATGCGTTTGCCATCGGGAGAGAATCGCGGTTCGGCGTCGATGGCCGGGTGGTTGGTCAGTCGACTCACGTTTCCACCGAGGGTTGAGGTCGACCACAACTCGTTGGCCCAACGGAAGACCAATGTTTGGCCGTCGGGCGAGAGGCTAAAGTCGCTTGCCATGCGAATCGCGATGGGCTCTTGGGCTTGTGCCCTGAGGTCAAACGCCAAGCGAGGGAAGGCTACGATCAACAGGATTACAATAAGGCGGAATTCAAATCGCATCGTATTTCGACAATCTGCGTCTTACTAGAAACACTTGGGTAGGAATTTGGCCAGTTGCTCATAGAACAATTCGGGCTGTTCGACGTTCGGGACATGGGCGCATCGGTCAAGGAAAACAAGCTCGGAGCCATGGATTTTCGCCTGGAATTGAATGCCGACATCAGGCGGGGTGATTTGGTCTTGTCGGCCCCAGACGATCAACGTCGGCGCGGTGATCCGATCGAGTTCTTTCTCGACGTTTCGGTCGCGGGTTGCCCGAGACATCCTCAGGATGAACCTCGTGTAGTTCCGGTCCTGCATGGTTTCGAACCAGTCTTCGACCAGCTCATCGGTTACCAAAGCTTGATCGTAAAAGATCCCGCCGATGACGGACCGAACGAATTCTCGGGTGGCTTTTGGTTTGTTCCCATCGGTCAGGCTCCGTTCGTGGAGTCCGGCCGAGCCGGCCAGGACCAGTCCGCAGACGCGTTCTGGGTACTGAAGGGTGTAGTCGATCGCAAGGAGTCCTCCGAGTGAGTTTCCGACCAAAACGATAGGCTGATCGATTCGAGCGCGATCAAGGGCTCGATCGACCGTCGCGGTCAACTCGGAGATTGAGCGAACGCCATCGGAACGGCGATCACCTTTGCGGTCCAAAGGGAGCTGGACTGCAATCGAGCGGTAATCCTCGGCAAGGGCATCCATCGTCCCGGTCCAATGCTCGGTGGATCCGAAAAGTCCATGGAGGAAAACGACCACTTTGGATCCCTGACCGACTTCGACGAGTGTATCTTCGACCAGGGTTGTTTGGTCAGAGTGCTTGGTTGGAAAAAGGCTAAATCGCATGATTCATCTCAAGGAAGGGACTGACTCTAGGCAGAAAAAAAGCGGCCTGCTTTCGAAGACCGCTCGTAGTGGATTCAATGAATCGATATTCAATGGCATAAGGCCATGAAACTGAAATTAGTTGCAGCCGCAAGCTGGGGCTGGGGCTGGAGCAGGAGCTGCATCGCAGCAGCTAGCTGCTGGAGCAGCGGCACCGCCGCAGGACTTCTTGCGTGCATGCAAGCGGGCCAGAAGGCCTTCTCGCTTAGGAGCAGGTGCACAAGCTGGAGCAGCATCGCAAGCTGGAGCTGCATCGCAGCAGCTAGCTGCAGGTGCTGCACAAGGAGCTGGAGCTGGAGCTGCACAAGGTGCAGGAGCTGCATCGCAGCAGCTTTCTGCTGGAGCGGCTGCACCGCTGCAAGCCTTCTTGCGAGCGTGCAAGCGGGCCAGGAGGCCTTCTCGCTTAGGAGCTGGTGCACAAGCTGGAGCTGCATCGCAAGCCGGTGCTGGTGCTGGTTCGCATGCTGCTACTGCAGCGCCGCTGCAAGCTGCCTTGCGTGCGTGCAAACGAGTCAACAATCCTTCTCGCTTGGGTGCTGGTGCACAGGCAGGAGCTGAATCGCAAACCGGTGCTGGTGCTGGTGCACAGCAAGCAGCCGAAGCACCGCTGCAATCCTTCTTGCGGCCGAAAATACCAGCCGAAGCACTCGACGAGGTCGCGATCGCACATCCAACAATCGCCAAAGCAATAATCAATCGACGCATTCGAAATTCTCCAATAACAAAAAAGGGTATACCGCTGCCCGCGTCGTACACTCTATGGCTGCATACTCTTTGCTGAGGGTAGGCCGATCGAATGCCGCACGACCTTCGATGTCGACGCGTGTTTCATCTATCCAGGTTTCCCCACAAAATCGGTTCGGGGAGCCTAGACCCTAAAGTTTAGTGAATAGTCTACTTATTGCACCTCCTAATTTACCTAGACCTCCGATTTTAACGCGCGTTTCCCCCTAAAACCCCCCTTGTGGGGGTGGCCCAGGAAGCTCGACAGTTGATCCGGTGGCTAGGAGTGGCTTCAAACCGAGGGATGTGCAGCAAAAGCCTAGCCCTGAATTCGATGGCTAGGACCGTTGGACAATACGGGGCTGCTGATAGAATCAGGCGATCTTGTTCGATTCCTCCATCGAAGACCATCATGCTTGCGATTCCCAAAGTGCATTTTTCTAGGAAGCCAGAAGGCATTTCCGCAGCCTATCTCCCTTGGAAACCGGTCGGTAGGATCGACTTTGAGTCGTATCAGCGGGGACTTGAGCGGACTTGGGCCTGTGGTTTGACTCCAGCGATCAACATGGATACTGGGTTTGCAAACCTACTTTCGCTTTCCGAGCGACGCGAGATTCTGCAGCTTGTAGCTCGATTGGCCGCAGGTCGACCGTTTGTCGCCGGGGCCTTCGTCGAGGATCTCGATGGAGACATGCTTGCCAATTACTGCACTCAGGCTTCGGAAATCCGTGCTTTAGGAGGCATACCGATCGTGTTCCAATGTTCCGAATTGGTCGAGCAATCGCCGGATCGGATCGTGGAGGTTTACCGGCGGATCGGGGCTTCGGTGGATCGATTTTTAGGTTTTGAACTGGGGAAAATGTTCGCCCCTTTTGGAGCGATCTATTCGATCGACACGTTCCGCCACCTATTGGATATTCCGAGCCTCGGTGGGCTTAAGCACTCTTCGCTTTCGAGGGCGATGGAATGGGAACGCCTTGCATGCAGGGACCAATATAGACCGGATTTCCGTATCTACACTGGCAATGACCTTGCGATCGATATGATCCAATGGGGAAGCGACTACTTGCTCGGGCTCTCGGCGTTCTATCCGGAAGCATTTGCACTTCGGGATATCTACTGGGGAAACCAGGACGCTCGCTTTTATGAGCTCAACGATGCGCTGCAGATGCTCGGGGGCTTTACTTTTCGTCCGCCTGTTCCGGCCTACAAGCACAATGCGGCAATGGTGCTTGCGATGCGCGGCGTGATCGATTCGGATGCGATCCCGGTCAACGCGCCGGGCAGGCCCTCGAGCGACCGGGAGTTTCTTAAAATATTGGTCGATCGCATCGACGCGTTGATGTCATGAATCGCTTTGAGCATGTTCGTCACAAACCGCCGACACCTTTGCAGCGACCTCGGGGACTGATCTTGGTTCTTGCTCCCCTGCGTAGCAATGTGAACTTGAGCCGTATCGTCAGGCTCTGCGGGTGTGCGGGCATCCCAGAGCTTATTCATTGCGGCCAGGGGAAAGTCGATCGTGAAATTGCAAGGGATGCGGCCGATTATGTCCAAGTCGTCCAGCGCCGCAGTCTGCTCCCGGTCCTCAAGCAGCTTCGTCAAGACGGTTTCCGTATGGCGGGCTTAGAGCAAACGACCGGCTCGCAGTGCCTTTATGATTATTCGTTTGCCCCGAAAACCGCTTTGGTCATTGGAGCAGAGCGCGAAGGGTTGTCGCAGGATGAATTGAACGCCTTGGATGACGTCATCGAGATTCCCGTTTACGGGCAGCCTTACAGCTTCAACGTCGCAACAGCAACGACCATGGCCGTCTACGAGTATTGCAGGCAGTATCCGAATGGATAAGTCACTCGGCGGCCCAATAGTCGATGACCATCGCTTTGTCCAAGTGCGGTTTTAGCAGTTCGACGAAGGCTTTGTGGGCCGGGTGCGGCAGGTAGGCTTCTCGGTCTTTCTCGTTCTTGAAGGTCACCAAGAAGCAGTGGGTAAACCCATCGTTGAGACCTTCGGGGCTGTTGTTGGTTCCGTACTCAAAGGAGGCTATTTCGGGAATCTTGGACTGCAGAGCTCTGAAAGCATCGACGACCTTTTGGACTTCAACGGCGGGACTGGCTTCCTTGAACTTGAAAATCACAACGTGGCGGAGCATGGTTTTTTTGTCTGCCTGAGGTTTCGATTCGGCTTGGTTACCTGAGTGGACGACCATCAGGGACACAAACGCCGCGAGCAACAATCCGCTGAGTATTTTTGAAGACACGATGGTCGATTTTCCTGGATTTTAGGTGTTGATTCTCTAGAAGGTAGGCAGGCTGGGTCTCAGACTCTATCCATGTGGAGATCTAAGGTTTGGAGAGTTTCAAATCGAGGGTGTTGCTACCTTCGTTGATCATGTGTTCGGCTCCGTTTCCGACGGCATCGGCAGGAACGACATCTGCTGGGTCGATCAAGCCTTCGATGGAGCCTTTACCTGCCTTGCTTGCGGCCATCTTGCTCATCTCATCGGAACTGCGTGAGAACGTGACGGACTTGACGGCAGCGACCGTCAGCACATTTTTGCCGGGTATCACTCCGGTTGCGGTGAATTTGCCGTTTTCGATGTTGCAACCCACGACGGAACCTTTGCCGTCGGATGGTGTGAAGGTGACCATCCCCTTTTCAATCGGTATGCCTTGATAGCTGACGGTGCCTTGGACGCTCGATCCGGACGAACCGCACCCGACGGCCGCAGCGATCAAGCAGAACAAAAGCAGGCAGGGACCGAATGGTATTGAATTGGATCTGGGCACAGGAGGTGGGGTTTGTGTTGGAGGATTCAGGCTGAAGACCGAAGACCGAGGGTGGCTCTTGGGGATGGGATTACTCCAGGCGGACCTTTTCATTGTTGCTAGCTGTTGCCAGTCCTCGCCATACGGCCAGGTCGATGCTGTTGGTTACAAAGTGGGTGCTTCCGTCGGCCATCGAAACGGAGACTCCTGAGCCGTGAAGGCTGCGGGCAGCCGCATGGGCGAGTTGTCCTGAGCGGGTCCACCAAGCGATGCCGCCTAGGCTCAAGCAAGGAGCCTTGTACCGAGAATCGCTTTGGTCTTGCGGACATGGTCCCAGGATCCGGTCTGGGGCGGTGGAATTCGGAGTCAGAGTGGTAGAAAAGAGTGAACCGCCCATGTTCCCGTAATGAATTTCTCCCATGGCTCCTCCCCACCAAGTGACGTTGGCCATGAGGCCTTCGCTGAGCATGATGGTGTTGGACAAGCCATCGGTACAATCGCGAGAGCGGTTGTAAATCGTTCGAACTCTGGCATTCTTATCGAGACTTTGGTCGGGCATGACGGTAAAGAAACCTGGACCCCAAGGGCCTTGGCTCGTATCGGTGGCCGTCGCATACATATCTCCAGGGCCCACACAACCGCGATAGTTGCCGCGCTGAAAACCGTAGGCACGCGTTTCCATCTCATTTTCAGTTTGTTTGCCATCGCTCGGGCAGATGAAAATCGACACGCGGTTGTGTCTGGCTTCCCGCAATTTAGGATCGTCGCCAATGAAGGAATTCGGGCCCGGAACGGTGGTCGCATAGGGTGTCTGAGGCATGGTGTACATCAGGTTGAACATCAAGGGCTGTTCGATGTACGGAAGTATTTGACTGGTCCAGGTGTAAGAATCCCAGATGTCGTATTTTCGGCAATAAGGGTACTTGGTGTAGGCGCTCTCGAAGTTCGAGCAACCGAGGGCAAGTTGCCGGATATGGCTCATGCACTGCGTGCGTCGCGCGGCCTCGCGCGCGGCTTGGACCGCAGGCAACAGCAAGCTCACGAGCACTCCAATGATTGCGATGACGACCAACAATTCGACCAGTGTGAAACCGGCGAGGGATTTTCGATTGTACTTTTTCACTGCCACTCGTCTCCTGAAGGCCCCGCAAAACTCCGCCGAATCGTACACCGGTCGAATTGCACGAGCAACCTACCCGGGGGTGTAAAATCCCAAGTGCATTGGCCAATGACGCTATCATTGGACGATTGGTCTGCAACATCCGTTCAACGTGTAACCGTTAAATCTAGCTATTTATCGACCTAATCTAACAGGAAATCTTTGGACGGATTGAAGAAACAGGCAGATTTGGGTTTTTTTGGAACTATCGACTTGAGCTGGCTCGACGAGTGGCGTGGCTCGACGCGCGGTGTGGATCGACGAATACCTCATGAAGTTTAGCCGATTAGATCCCGTACGACTTGGCCCTTGGTTTCGGTCAATCGGAAATCGCGACCTGCATAAGGGTAGGTCAATTGCTCGTGGTCGAGTCCTAAGAGGGCCAGCAACGTTGCGTGGTAATCGACGATCGGTACGGGATTTTCGGTCGCTTCGACTCCAAAATCACCGCTTCGGCCGTATTGTTTTCCTGCTGCAACTCCGCCGCCTGCCATCCACAAGCTGAACGCTTTATGGTTGTGATCTCGGCCATCGCGTCCTTGGGCGTAAGGAGTCCGACCGAATTCGCCCGCCCAGACGACGAGCGTTTCGTCCAAGAGACCCCGTTGCTTCAGGTCGGTAAGTAAGCCGTACATCGGACGATCGATTTGGCCGCAGTTGTTGGTCAAATTCAGATTCAAGTTCGAGTGATGGTCCCAAGAGCCTTGGGAGATTTCTACGAAGCGAACTCCGGCTTCGATCATGCGTCGTGCAACGAGGCATTTGCTTCCGAAGCCCTTGGTTTCCTTGCGGTCGAGTCCGTAGAGCTCTTTGGTCTGTTCGCTTTCGGACTTGATATCGAGAACCTTGGGAAGTTCCGATTGCATGCGGTAAGCCATCTCGTAGGAGCGGATAACTCCTTCGATTTCTTGATCCCCGGGATCATTTTGAAGTTTCTTTTGGTTCATGCCTTGGATGAAATCCAACTCGCGGCGTTGCCTTTCGCTGCCGACCAAGGGAGCGAGATTGGCGATTTGGGTTTCATCGACTTCGCGATTTCCATTCCCCAATCGCATGCCTTGGTAGTAGGCTGGCAAGAAGGCGTTTCCATAGTTTTGGGCGCTGCCGGCTGCACCGATGCTGATAAAACCCGGGATGCTCTCGTTCTCCGCCCCAAGGCCATAGAGTACCCACGAACCGACACTAGGACGTACGAACTGGCTTGTGCCAGTGTGCATTCGGATCGTGGCTTGGGCGTGGGCCGGCACCTCGGTTTGCATCGAATTGACGATGAGCATGTCATCGGCAACTTTTCCCAACTCCGGGAACAGATCGGAAATCCACAATCCGCTTTGGCCTCGTTGCTGGAATTTCCAAGGCGACTTCATCCATTTGCTTCCGCCCCGAGGCCCGCTTTGCCCATCGGCCTTGGCCAATTCCGGCTTGTAGTCAAATGTATCGACGTGGGAAGGACCACCTCGCATGTAGAGGAAGATGACCCGCTTGGCCTTGGCCGGGAAATGCGTTCCTGCAGGTCTCGATGTGCCGTTGGCAAGCCCTTGTTTGGCCAAAAGTGCCGAGAGGGCCAACCATCCGAACCCGCATGCAGTGTTTTGAAGAACGCTCCGACGCGACAGCAAGGCAACTCGATTTTGACATAGAGACATTGGCGTTTTTCCCGTTGGAAAGGGTTTCTAAGATCGGATTACGAGGACTGAGGTTGAGATGACTGAGGTTTACTAGGGAGGGGCTTCGGGCGAAACAGATTACGAGTTAATCTAAGTATCGGAATTCCGCCGTTGCGAGCAGTCCTCTTGCGAGGCTTACCCAACCGACATCGCTGCTATCGCTACTTCTAAACAGATCGTCGGCCAAGGAAAGTTCATCACCGGTTGGTTTTCGGCATAGAACCATTTGGTACAGGAGTTCTAGTCTAGCTTCAAAGTTTTCAGCACCTCGACCAGCTACAGATTCGAGGACCTTGCGGGCCACGGCACCTGCATGGCCAGCGACGGTAGGATTGTTCAGCAGATAAAGCGATTGGGACGGAACGTTGGTCGTCTCCCGGGCTCCTTGGACGACCATGGCATCGGGCAGGTCAAACAATTCTAGGACTTCGGGCAAGGCACCTCGGGGCATGGGCAGGTAGATCGAGCGGCAGATGTCTTCGGGGAAGACCTCGCCTTTGCCCCGTTTTTTCGCTGGGCTAGGGTCGACGCGGTTTCCAATATGCTTCTTGGCCATGGCTGTCCCGAGAATCGGCTTATCGTCGAGCCGATCGGAGAGACTGAGCATCGCGTCGCGGATCTCCTCGGCTTGCAATCGCCGACTCTTGGCCCGCCAAAGGAGTTTGTTCTCCGGATCCGCAGTGAAGGCCGAGGGGTTCGGCTCAACGCTCGAAAGCTGATAAGCTCGGCTCAGGGCTATTTTGCGAACGAGTTTCTTGACGTCCCATCCCTCGGAAATAAATTCGCTGGCCAGATGGTCGAGCAGCTCTGGGTGGGATGGACGGCTACCGGTGGTCCCGAAGTTATCGACGCTATCGACAAGACCCTGGCCCATCATCCAGTGCCAAAAACGATTCACGGCCACGCGGGCAGTCAGCGGATTGCTGGGACTTGCAATCCACTTGGCCAATTGCAATCGACCCGAGGCGTTCGGCGGTACTGGATAATCCTTTGCGTCTCCGAATAGATCCGGGACGGATCGTCGCACTTTATCGCCGGGCATGCCTACATCGCCTCTTGCGAAAAATGGACTGTCGTCGATCGTTGGAAATGCGGTTCGGCGAAGTGCCCCGGCATACCTGTTCAATTTCTCGCGGTTGGAATCGGTTTTGGGAGCTTCGGTCGGTCGGTCAAGGGCTCCCATCGCAAGGGGCCGAACGGTGTCGTCCTCGTTGAGTGCCGAGAGTTGGAACTCGAGTTCGTTGGCTTGTTGAGACAGCTTTCGTAACTCTTGCTGGCGGCTGCGGTCGAAAGATCCGTTGGATTTAGCAGCTTTTCGCTTCTCTTCGATTTCGTCGACAATCGATGCGATCT
The DNA here is from genome assembly GCA_003671195.1 of Planctomycetota bacterium. GTDB lineage: Bacteria > Planctomycetota > Planctomycetia > Pirellulales > Pirellulaceae > JBKCUI01. Next base: position 38,041 of record QWPJ01000247.1, on the reverse strand, counting down.
GTTTTTGAAGCTTGGCCAATTCCTGGCGTTTCTTTGCGATTTCCGAATCTCCCCAAGGAGCCGGCAGGCTAGGCAGATCGCTCTGGCTCGAGAGCTCGATCGGGTCGGAACCATTGCGACCGTTGTTTCCACCCGAGGCACCAAAGCGGGTATCGGTCGAAAGAAAGATACCTGCAACTGCGGTGTACTGCTTTTGAGAAATGGGTTCGAACTTGTGGTCATGGCATCGCGCGCAAGCCATCGTCGTGGCCATCGTCGCTTGGAAAACCGAATCGATCTGCTCGTCGGCTTGGTCCAATGCAAAGAGCTTGACGTTTCCTTCGTTGATGTTCCGCGATCCGATTGCCAGAAACCCGGTGGCAACGATCGATTGGGCTTGTTCTTGATCGCCTTCTGCGGGCATCAGATCGCCAGCGATTTGTTCGATGAGAAATCGGTCGAAGGGTTTATTCTTCCGGAATGCATCGATCACCCAGTCGCGGTATCGCCAAGCTTGATTGTAAGGAATATTCACATCGCGTCCGGAGGACTCGGCGTAGCGGGCCACGTCGAGCCAATGCCTCGCCCATTGAACGGCAAATGCTTCGCTCTCGAGGAGTTGGTCGACGACCTTCTCGATGGCTTCTTGGCGAGAAAGCCCCTTTTCCAAGTCTTCTGAAAACGCTCGAACTTGATCGATCGAGGGGGGAAGTCCGGTCAGGTCAAAATACAAGCGGCGCAAGAGGGACTCGGGTTTTGCATCGCCGACGGGCTGCAGTTTCGTTTCGCCGTGCTTTTGGCTTAGAAACCGATCGATGTTCGTCCAACTCCAGGAGTCTTCGCTGGGAATCGTAGGCTTGAGTAGGGGTTGATAAGCCCACCACTGTTTGGCCGATTCGTTGATCTCTTCTTTGGCAATCAGATGCTCCTCTTCCTTGCGTGGGTCCGGAGCCCCCATTCGAACCCAACGTATCAAATCCTTGATCTGGCTTGCTTCCAGCTTACCGCCGGCGCTCTTCGGAGGCATAGCCAAGTTCGGGTCGTGGTACTCGATGGCCTTGATGATCAAGCTTTTTGTCGGCTCTTTGGGTTGGACTGCAGGACCCGCCGAACCACCTCGGAGCATCGCCTCGCGGGAATCGAGCCTGAGGCCACCTTCGGCCTCGCCCGATTCGACCGAGTGACAACTGTAGCACTTGGAGACCAAGATCGGGCGGATGCGAGATTCGAAAAACTGCGTCTCTTGCTTGGTTAACTTTGGACCTGACTCCTGGGCCCTCAGAGAGCCTCCAACGCCAGTGAGTCCAAATGCATAGATGCAGGCAAGGCCACTGAGAGAGCCCCGGTTCAGCAAAGATCGAAACGAAATACGGGTAACTGTTAGGCCGAGCATGAGCAAGTCCCTTCATGCAGCGTTCGGTGTGTGTGGTGGGTGTGTGGTGGGTGTGTTTGGCCTTTGCGTCTAAAACCGCTCCGAGATCGCTTGTTTAGAATGCAAACCGCTAGGGGTAGGTTAACCCAAGAGGGGAGTTGGGGTTTCGAGCGAAACGAGATTTTTTTCCGAAATCATGATTTCTTCCCAATTCTTCGGTCTGTAAATTCGGTTTTGTCCTTTCAAATCCTGGGTTTTTCATCAATACCCTCAAAACCCGAGCAAGAATGGATTGCGATTTTTTCTGGGAAATCTAAGATCCCTGAGGTCTCCGGGTCGGATGAAACAAGCTTCGACAGGGCAGCCAGGATAGGAATTGCAGGATAGGAAACGCAGGATAGAAATTTTGGACGAACCATCGAAAGAGCCTTGGCGCACAGACCGCTGGCGAGGAATGGAGAAAACCCACGTCGCGATTGTCGGAATGGGGACCGTCGGATCCGGTGTCGCGAGGCTTCTGCTCGATCACGGGGACCGATTGGCAAGGCATGCTGGGAGAGTTTTGTGGCTCAATAAGGCCTTGGTGCGGGACCTTTCCAAAGATCGGGGAATCAGCGGCTTGCCCGCAGGTGTTCTTACCGACGATCTCCAAGAGATCCTTGATAATCCCCAAATCCAGGTCGTGGCGCACTTGATCGGGGGGATCGAGCCTGCGCGAACGATCATGCTCAAGTTGCTCGAATCGGGCAAGGATGTAGTTACAGCCAACAAAGCGCTCCTAGCCCAACACGGCGAAGAGCTTTTCGACCGAGCAAGAAGTCTCGGTCGAACGATCGCCTTCGAAGCGAGCGTCGGGGGAGGAATCCCGATTATCGCCAACATCACGCAGTGCTTTACTGCCAACCAAATCATTTCTTTGCGAGGAATTCTCAACGGTACGAGCAATTTCATCCTGACGCAGATGTCCGAAAAGGGGCTCGATTACGATCGCGCCTTGGAGATCGCTCAAAACTTGGGTTATGCCGAAGCCGACCCGGCCATGGATGTCGACGGCAGCGATGCGGCTCAGAAACTTGCTATCCTTGCCCACCTAGCCTTCGGTGTTCGTATCGACTGGAAAGACATTGAACGCCACGGCCTCGAAGCCTTCACCATCGAAGACATTCGCTATGCAGAGAAACTCGGATATCGGATCCGCCTACTGGCGACTGCACAACTGATCGATGACAACCTCGAACTCCACGTTTCTCCAACCCTGATTCGCAACGGTCGTCCTTTGGCCGAGGTCCGTGGGCCTTACAACGCCATTACCATTGTCGGAGATGCGGTGGGGGATATGTTCTTTCACGGCCAAGGTGCAGGGCAGATGCCCACCGCGTCGGCCGTCGTGGCCGACATGATCGATACGGCAGCAGGGCGAACGGACATCACTTTCCGTCGACTGCAACTCTGGTCGGACCGCCAATGCGAAATCGAATTGACACCCTATGCTCGCACTCTCGGTCGCTACTACATGCGTTATCTCGTGGCCGACGAGCCGGGCGTTCTGTCCCAAATCACTGGGATTCTTGGGAATTATCGCATCTCGATTTCCTCGATCATCCAGCATGAGCCGGCCGAGTCGAGCGATCCGTCGAAGGTTCCACTGATCATCATGACTCATGTGTGCACCGAGTCGGATGCGAGCAAAGCTCATGAGGCGATCGGGCAACTCAGCAGCGTCGATCCTCGATGCTTCAAACTAAGAGTCAGCGAAGGCTAAGCGGCCCGAGCTATCGGTTTGAGCGCAATGGGTTGGAGTGTCCAGCCAGTAGCGCCGCTGGCCCTGCGGTGGCATTATCGACCGATGAAGTACCCGCTTGGTGCACAGACCTTGCTTGGGAGATCATTTGTTGGGTCGTCTTCTGAATGGATCGCTGCGTGCGTTCATCGATCAGGTGCCCTTTGCGAGCCCGAAGGATCGACATGGTCAAGGCGGGGCGTCGATGCCAATGCTCTGCCTGAAAGTCCCGAACGTCCTCGTAGGGTACATCGAGTTTGGCATTGAGCTTGGGGATAAAATGGAATCCATCACTTCCGCGCACGAGTGTGAAATGCATGACCAAGTAAAGAGTGGCGATGCCAGAGGCCAATCCGATCAAGAAGCTTTCGAGGCGGTTCATGGCTCAGGGTCCTGGGTAGAGAGACTCGGATTCGCTAAGGGGATTTCCCGTGCGGTATGCAAACGGAAATACACAAATAGCAAGGTCCAAGTCGAGGGCAATTTCTATAGCCCAGCAGTGCAGGATCCCAAGCGGAACTCGTTAAACCTGATCGTCTTTGGGAATCTCAAACTTCGGGGCCGAGGTTTCGACGATCTGCGGCTCGTCGATGTCGATTTTTGGCTGAATTTTCGGGGGTTCGTAGGTGTCTACCGCGTGAAACTCTCGCTTGAAATCGTCGACATTCCTTTTCAGCTGTCGGTAGGTTCCACCGAGGTTCTTGGCTACATCAGGTAATTTGGACCCGAAGAGCATCAGGGCCAAAACGCCAAAAGCGACCATCTCCGTGGTGCCGATTCCTCCGAACATGACGTACCTCGAATGTGGAGAGAACTAGGACGATTTGGTGGTTTCAGACGGGGATTCCGAATCGTCATCCCGCATTCCTTTTTTGAATTCGATGGCGCTGCGACCGAGGTTGCGCATCAGGGATGGCAATCGGGAGCTACCGAATATAAGGACTGCGATCAACAAAAAGATCATCAGCTCTTGTGTTCCAATTCCAAACATAACCGGTACCCCGGGGGGTGAAATATGGGGGGACTGAGGGCAGAAGTGATCTTCTGCTTGTCTCGCGTTCTATCTGTATTCTATTGATCGGGCGGGGGGTGTCAAATCGCCTGACCCTTTTGGCTCGGAGTTTTCCTGGGTAAGTGCCGGTCGAAAGGGCAAGGTTTTTTCTGCAAAGATCGCGGGCTTCGATTACAACCCCACCCCAAAAGGCATCGGTTTGCCCGATATCGCCGCGATGAGATTCTCTGCCGCCATGCTCGCCATCTGATTTCGAGCGTGCTCGGTCGCCGAACCGATGTGAGGGAGGATCAAACACTGCGGACAGTGCCGCAACGGGTCGCCCGGGGCGATCGGTTCTGGGGTGGTCACATCCAAACCTGCTGCAAAGATCCGTCGCTCGCTCAAGGCCTGTGCCAATGCGGCTTGGTCGATGACCTCGCCCCGGGCTGTATTGACCAAGACCGCATGGGGTTTCATCCGTTGGAGTTGATCGGTTCCAATCAAGTTGCGGGTCTCAGCGGTCAGTGGGCAGTGGATGCTGACGACATCGCTTTGGCTCAGGAGTTCCCCGAGCTCCACGCGGCTTGCTGCGAGCTGCTGATCGACCTGGGGTTTTGGTTGCCTGGAAGTGTAAAGGACACGCATGTCCCAGCCCCCATGGAGCCGCTTGGCGACCGCCATTCCGATTCTTCCCATACCGATAATCCCAAGCGTCTTGCCTTCGAACTCCTGTCCGAGGAACCTCATGGGCTCCCAGTTGCGCCATTGGAGTTTTTCGACGTTGTGGATCGCCGGGCCGAAACATCGACCGGCCGCAAGGATCAGCCCGACGGCGATGTCGGCCGTCGCGTTGGTCAAGACTCCAGGGGTATTGCCAACCTGGACCGAGCGGGCTTTGGCGGCAGAAACGTCGATGTTGTTGTAGCCGACGGCGAAGTTAGCGATCCCTCGCAACGCTTCGCCCGCAGCGTCCATAATCTGAGAATCGATCGGATCGCTTAGGATCGAGAGGATCCCCGAGCAACCTCGTACCCGATCCAGCAGGACCTCGCGAGGTGGAGGGTCCTCGCCGGGCCAAACATCGACCTGATGATGCGCTTGCAAGCGTTCGATGCCGATCGAAGGAATACGACGCGTGATGAAGACTTTTCCCATAAAAAACCCTTGGTCTAGCCGTCTGCAAACCGAGCTGACTTTGCTAGAATCGATTACTGACTGTCTCTGTTTGACTCTCAAGATCGCTAGAGTATCGCGATCCAGATGGCAATGCAAACCCTCGACGCAATCGAGCTTTTGAAACCGATGACCCAAAACCATGCCAAGAGCCATGCAGTGCGTATTTTTGCGGGAATCCGCGAAGCGATCGGCGCCGATCAGGTGATGATCGAGATCGAGCCCGAAACGCGCGCCGGAGAAATCAAAGCGGCCCTAGCGCGACGTTATCCCCAAGCGGCTGAGCTGATCCGAGTCAGTCGGTTGGCCGTCTGCGAGTCGTTCGTCGGCGACGAGGAAACCATCGGCCTTTCAGGCAACTCCCGTTCAAACACCCTGGAAATGGCACTGATCCCCCCGGTCAGCGGCGGCTAAAGGGCTTGCAAGAACCATCCTTGCCAAGTTCCGATTTGATTTCATATCGGTCGAGGCCTCCGGTGCGATCTCTTTGAAAGCGGAAGTGCGCAAGCCCTCCGGTGAACGTTTGCTGGATGCGACTGCGATAGCCCAGGACTGGCGTTGTTTTGGCTCAGCGTAAGTAACTGGCACTCCGATTGGCCAACGGCCATAATCACCATAGCCAGGGGCATCGCCCCTGGAAAACAATTTGTAGGGTAAAATTAGCGCCGGAGGGTCTAGCTATGGTTGAGTTCAAAATCGTCGGCGAAGAGTTATGGGCCAGGATGGAGCGAGCTGTGGAAAAAGTCAATGAACGCCTGCGGAAAACCGTAAGAATCCTGGAGGATGCCAAGGTACCTTATGCAGTCGTCGGCGGACATGCCGTAAGGGCTTGGGTCGCTCAGGTCGATGAAGCCGCACTGCGAACGACACAGGACGTCGATATTCTCGTACGGCCTGACGATTTTCCTGCGATGAAGGATGCGATGATCGCCGCAGGGTTTCATCACCGCAAAACACTCGCCCTGGACATGTTTGTCGAACATCCAGACGCCTCTGCCCGCGATGCTGTTCATGTCGTACTTGTCGGTAGAATCGAACGAGCCGGCGACAACCCCAACCCCGACATCGAACCTTTGTCGAGATCCAACGATTTTCAAACCGTTCAACTTGAAACTCTCGTCTTTATGAAGCTCAATGCAAATCGTCGGAAAGATCAAGTTCATTTACTGGACCTAGTCTCACTAGGTTTGATCGATCAAACATGGACAGAAAGGTTTCCCGAACCTCTGCGATCTCGGTTGATCGATCTGCTCAACGATCCTGATGGCTGAAAAGACTCATTGCGAGCTCGGATCTTCAACTCCGCTGTGCCGCTTTCGAGCAAACAACGCAAAAGGAACTCGAGCTTTTCGCCAAAGTCCCCCGTCAACGGTCTTTGCTCTGGTCGTAGCGACTTTTGCTCGAAGACTTCGAACTGCTCTTTTTTGAACTATACAGACCGGCCATGTCGGAGATCTGTTCAGCGAGGATCTCCCGAGCGCTTGCAGGTTCCAGGAGTTCTGCGGCCGAGCCGAGACGGAGAATCTGCGGGATGACTTCCAGCGGATGAAACGCCGGCACGCTCAGGATGGCCGAGCCATCGGATTGCATTTCGATGGTCTGTTCGGCGTGCCAAGGTTCCTCTTGGACCCAGCGCACGGCTTTGGATGTCAAACGGACCTTGTAAATCGAGGGTTTGTCCCCGCTAAAAATTCCCCCCGAACGGCCCAGATGCACATCGAGGTCGATATCTGGATCCGGTTTGAACCATTCATCCATCGCCGCAGCGAACTGGAATCGATCGAGCTTCCAGTGCCGAAGGCGCTCCTCGGGTTCCAAATCCAGGTGCTGTCCGAATTCGCTTGCCACCAAGTAGATACTCGATTGGTAGATGATCAACCCATAGGGCTCGAGGATGCGTTGCCTAGCTGGGCTACCGGTCGATTCGTAGATCGCATCGATTTTGCGATGTTCCTGGATCGCGCGGTTGATCGTCTGGAGCATCCCTCGTTGCTTCTCGTAAGTTTTGGGAACCACGCCGATGACGCGCAGCGTTCGCCGATAGCGTTCGTAGTGGTCCCAAACGCCTTCGGGCAACTGCTCTTTGACTTTATACCAGAACGCCTCGATTCCTTGCCAAAATTGGGTGCCCGCAAGTGGGATCATCAAATCGCGTCCCATCGACAGAGCGATCAATTCGCTCGCGGAGATCGCGATCTTATGGAGCCCAGTATCGCTCCGATTGAGCTTCCATACACGACCCCTGGCCGTGTCCTGAGTCGAGATAGGCATACCTGCGGACTGAAGGGCCTCGATGTCGCGTCGGATACTTCGGGTATGGAGAGTACCGAGCCCTAGTTCCTCGACCACATTGGCGCGTAGCTCCTCGAGCGTCACGCCGTAGCGTCTACGCTCTAAGACTTGAAGGATTTTGTGCTGACGGATCAGTTGTTCGTTGCGCGCCAAGGTTTTGGACTCCTTTCCCAGAGCTCCATTTTCGCATGCGGGTCCCAAGCAGGTGGTTTCAATTCAACGGAGTCTTAATCCAGATAGGTGGTCCAACTCGCCGCCTCCTCGTATTGCCTCGAAAGTGCCGCAGCGAGTTGGTCGTCGAGATACCCCCCGGCGACTCTCGATTCGAGCCGCTTTTGGAAATGGCTATGCAATCCTGCAAGGTCGTATCTCGCAAAGGTAACCATATCTTGAATCTTGCTACCGGGCACGATTTTTGAGACATGGAATCGTCCGTCGGATTCGATATGGATCGAGGCTTCATTGGGCAAACCAAATAGGTTGTGGTACGAACCCATGACTTCTTGGTAAGCACCGATCAAAAAGATCCCCAAGAAGTAATCGTTCCCCTCTTTCCACTCAGGAAGTTCAAGGGTCTCTTTGACGTCTCTTAAATCGACGAACTTGTCGATTTTTCCGTCGGAATCGCAAGTCACATCGACCAAAGTGGCGAAATCGATTTTGGCATCCTGCAGGCGATGCAGTGGCACGACCGGGAAGAGTTGACCGATGGCCCAGGAATCAGGAGCCGAACGGAATAGCGAGAAATTGCAAAGGTACTTCGCAGCCAGAACCTTTTTGACATCCTCGAACTCTTCGTTGGGATTTCGCGCCTGCTCGGATTCCTTTAAAGCTCGGGCACAGATTTCCCAATAGAGGACCTCCCCCTTGGCTCGGTCCTCGAGCGATACCATGCCGAGGTTGAACTGCGTGTAGAGCTCGTCTTTGTGTTCGACGGCATCATGGTAGTACTCGAAGTAGTTTTTTCCATTGATTTCATCGAGCAGCCACTTCATCTCCGTGATCACTTGTGGATCGTCTTCGTCGATCGTCACCTCAGGCAAATCGTCGGCGAACGTCTCGATTTCCTCGCGGATCGATGTGACCAAGACGGTATGGTAAGCCGTCATCATTCGGCCACTTTCGGTCACCAAGTTCGGATGTGGGACATTTTCGTGCTCGCAGACGGTCTGCACGGTGTAGACGACGTCGTTGGCAAACTCCTCAACGGTGTAGTTCATCGACGATTCGGTGCGCGTCTTCGATCCATCGTAATCGACACCCAATCCACCACCGATGTCGAGAAACTCGACCGGATAACCGAGTTGGTGAATTTTGGCATAGACCCGGGCCGCTTCCTTCATGGCGTTCTTGACCCGCTTGATGTCGGTGATCTGACTACCGATGTGGAAGTGAAGCAGATGGAGCAAGTCCTTTTTGCCGTTCTCGGTAAGGAGCCGCAAACATTCTAAGAGTTCCGATGTGGTCAAACCAAATTTGGCCGAATCCCCACCGGAGCTTGCCCATTTCCCGCTCCCCTTGGTGTAGAGCTTGGCCCGCAACCCGATCCAAGGATAGATGTTCGCCTCGGTGCAAACACGGAGCAAGATCTTCAACTCATTGAGCTTCTCGATGACGATGACCACCCGTTTGCCGGATTGGACGGCCAGTAGAGCAAGTCGGCAAAAGGATTCGTCTTTAAAACCGTTGCATATCAGAAGCGATTCATGGTTCTGGTCTTGGGCGATGGCCGCATACAACTCGGCCTTGGATCCGCATTCGAGCCCCACGCGGTACCTACCGGTGTCCTTGAGGAACTCCTCGACCACCTCGCGCCTCGGATTGACCTTCATCGGGAAGACCGGGTAGTGCTTGCCCTGGTATCCGAACTGCTCGATCGCTTCTTTGTACGATCCGCTCAAGAGCTTGAGCTGATTGGTAAGTACCTGAGGAAACCTCAGTAGGATCGGCAACTGAAGTTTCTTTTCCTTTTGCAAGTAGTCGACAACGGTCTTTAGGTCGACGCTTCGAGGATCGTTGGCTGCCGGGCGGGCAATCATGTTCCCTTGGTTGTTGACGCCAAAGTACCCTGCAGACCAATTTTCAATTCCGTAAGTTCTCGTTATGCGTTGCAGGGTTTCGTCGTTCATGTTGCATTCGGTTTCCTGGACAGAGAGAAAATTTGGACCAGCCGTCTGGTTGATTCTAACGCGAAATCCGGATTTTTTATAGTAACCCACGCGGTAACTCGGTTCCCAGCAAGCTTGCCTCTAGCTCGAGCTTGCCTCTAGCTCGAGCTTGCGTCACCTCAGCGCCGTGTGGGACTTGCCGTCCATGGATCATCAGGCCAGGAATGCTTGGGATAACGGCGCTTGAGTTCCTTTTTGACCTCGGCGTACCCACTGGTCCAAAACGAAGCAAGATCGTTGGTGATCTGTTGGGGGCGTCCACTGGGTGCGAGCAAATGCAACAGCAAGGGAACTCGACCGCGCGCGATCCTCGGGGTCTGCTTCCACGAAAACACCTCTTGGATTTTCACTGCCAAAACCGGTGGTTTGCCGTCTGCATACTCGATTTTGATCGAACTTCCCGAGGGGACCTGAATCCTTTCGGGAGCCTCCATGGATAAACTGCGTCGTTGTTCGGGGGATAATAGATTTTCAAGCCAGTCGACCCATGCCCCGTTTCGGACTTGGTCCAAACCTCGCTTGCCACGGCAGAGTTCCCAAGCCGCCTTTTGAAGGGTAGGAAGGTCGAGTTGGGGCAGCTCCAGCTCAGGCACCCATTTTCCAAGTGCCCCGACGCGCTCGACCCACTGCATGACGCTCGGATCCTCTTTGGGAAATACACTCTCCCAATTCGATTGGACCGCCGCAAACAAGCACTCAGCGCAAGCTTGTTCATCGGCGATGGCAACGGGCGTCTCGGCAAGGCACAAATCCAACCAGTAGGTACGTCGTCTGCCTACGACCTGTTTCTGTGTAGGATGAAAGAACATTTCATCCCGAGTTGCAAGGGCCTCGCCCTGCAACCACTCAAGCCGCACGCCGCTTGCTTGTTGCACGAAGGCTTCTCCCGAGGCTCCCTGTGCCTCAACGCACAAAAACAGCTCCGAATCCCGCACTCCAGAGTCAGGGCTTAACTGAACTCCCTTGCCTCCGACCATCAGCCCCTGGGGCTTGCCCATCGCGCGTCGTTTGGCCAACCGATCGGGAAATCCCGCAAGCAGTGCGCGCTGAAGGCCTTCGTCAGGTGCTTGAGGCTCGGATCCATCGCGTGCCGTTGGCCTAGTGCTGCTAAACAATCCTCTGCAGATCTGTTCGATCTGTTGAGCCGATTGCTTGATCGCCTGGAGTCCTCCCGAATGCAGCCATCCAAAGGGAGTCTGCCGATCGGGTTGGCCAAGTTGCAGCCAACGGGCTCGCTCGACGGAGTCGCTTTGCCAAGCGTTTGCGCTTCGAGTCGGGATCTGCCTTGCACCCGTTGCGGGTTGGTGGCCGATGGCCTTTGAAGGCCCACGTCGATCGAACGGATCGCGTTCGCTCAGCATCGCTGCGAGCCAAACGGCCCGTTCTAGGCAGCCATAGCCATGGGCTTCGATGCAAAGGCGTGCGAGCCGAGGGTGGAGGGGAATCCGCCCCATCTGCAATCCGAGTTTTGTGATTTGGCCTCGGTCGATGGCGCCGAGTTGCGTCAGCAACCTACCCGCAGCATCCCAGGACTCCTCGCGAGGGGTTTCGACCCAAGGAAAATCCTGGCGATCTCCTTCGCCCCAAGCGTGCAATTGGAGCCTTGCATTGCACAGATCTACACGGCGAATCTCTGGATCCAAAAAAGCAGACCGGGCTCGGTCGGATGCCTCCGACCAAAGCCGAATGCACACCCCTGGTCCAACTCTCCCTGCGCGACCCGCGCGCTGGGTCGCCGATGCGCTCGAGATATTCTCCAACTCCAATCGGTCGAGCCCGACATCGGGTGCGAATCGCAAGACCCTAGCAAGCCCGCTGTCGATGACGGTCTGGACCCCGGGGATCGTCAGCGAGGTCTCAGCGATATTCGTCGCAACGATGATCCGCCGCCGAGGTCCGACCTGGATGGCTTGCGATTGCTCTTCGATTCTCATCGAGCCATACAGTGGTAGGACATCGATGGGATCGTTAAGCCGCCGATTCCTGATCAACTGGCAGCAGCGTTGGATCTCTGCGGCTCCCGGAAGAAAAATCAACAGGTCCCCTGGCCGATTTTGAGCGACTCGAAAGGCCACGTTGGCCGCGTGCTCGACAATGTCCTGCCTTGCCTCGGCCGGTGCGTATTGGATTTGGACCGGAAAACTCGGCGTGGAGATTTGGATCCATGGTGCGCTGGGCAATGCATTGGCCAGCCACTGTTGGTCGAGCGTCGCCGACATGATCACGATCCTCAGATCGTCTCTCAATTCCGACTGGACTCGTCTGAGCATTCCCAGAAGCAGGTCTCCATCGATCGACCGTTCGTGGAACTCATCGAGAATGACGATTTTTGTTTCCTGGAGCGTCGGATCCTCCTGCAGTTTGCGGATCAAAATGCCTTCGGTGACGACCACAAGCTGTGTTTGTTGGGAGATTTTTTGATCGAAGCGAACGGCGTATCCGATCTGTTGACCAACATTTTGGTTCGATTCGCTGGCGATCCGCTCGGCGACGGACCGGGCGGCAATGCGGCGCGGTTGAACCAGATAGATCCTCTGGTTCTGCGCGCTCAAACGAAGAAGCGATGGCGCGATTCGGGTCGTTTTCCCAGACCCGGGGGGGGCTTCGATGGCCGTAATGCCATGGGTGCTTACGGTCTGTGCGATAGACTCAAGATGATCGTCGACCGGGAGAGGTTGCACGCACTAGCCCTGCCGACGTTTGGGGTATCCACCATTGCCATTGTCGTTGTTGACCGAAGGCTTGTTCATACGCAGCCGATGGCTTGATTCGCCGAGCAGATCGTCCAAGCGACCGCGTAGCTCTGGGGTGATGTTGACTTTATGTTTGGTGCTGGTCATGTGCACGAGACTCCCGGATGCCATCTTGACCTCGAATTGAAGTTCCCGATCACCGGGGTATCCGCGAAGGACTTCGGCAAGTCGGTTGACGGTATCTTGCGAATGTTTGGATTCGTCGAACAGGATCGTTAAGCCTGAGGTAAAGCGGGTCTCGACTTCCGCGATGGGAATGACTTCATCGACGATGAAATTGATCTCTTCTTCGCCCCGTTTATCGATACGACCTCGTACTAAAACGATCGCATCGGCGACGATCCATGGCGCGTAGCGTTCGTAGGTGTTCGGCCAAGCGATCGAACGTGTGATGCCTTCGAGATCCTCAAGATCAAAGTTCGCATACTTCGTCGGTGAGTCGGGCTTGGGGTTTCGCGTGTGTGCGATTTTGATCGAGGAGACGACTCCTCCCATCCAGACTTCGGTCCGATGCGCAAGGGACTTTGCACCGATCGAATAGCTTGTGCAGCAGGACTTAAGGGTCGATTCGTATTCGGCTAAGGGGTGCGAGGAAAGGTAGTATCCTAGGACCTCTTTTTCCTTGGCAAGTTTTTCTTTATCGGGGAATTCAGGTATGTTGGGTAAGCTTTGGATCGAGGTGTTGGATTCCTCGACTAGGTCGCCAAAGAGGCTCAGTTGGCCGCTCTTTTTGTCCTTGGACGCCGCGATTCCACCTTGGATGGCTTTATCGAGGATCGCCAAATGCTGGGCGCGTGTTCCGCCTAGGCAGTCCAAAGCCCCAGCCATGATCAAGGACTCCATCGATCCTCGTCCGCATTGCGAGGAATCGATGCGATTGCAAAAATCGAAGATGCTTTTGAAGGGCCCGCCTCGCTCTCGTTCCTCGGCCAGCGCATCGCCGACGGATTTGCTGCAGCCTTTGATCGCCGAGAGACCGAAGAGAATCTTGCCATCGTGGACTCCGAACTCTCCGCGCGAGGAATTGATGCTCGGTTGCTCGACAGGGATCCCCATCCGCTGGCAGTCCTCGAGGTGCTCGACCAAAGGGTCTTTGCGTTTGAAATTTCGGTTTGCGATATCCCCGGTCAGCAAAGCAGCCATGAATTCCACTTTGAAGTGGGCTTTTAGATAAGCGGTTTGGTAGGCGATAAATGCGTAGGCTGTCGAGTGACTTTTATTGAAGCCGTAGCCTGCAAATTTCAGGATCTTATTCCAGAAGTCTTCGGCATCCTTTTTCGCCAGACCCAAATCGACGGCTCCTTGGAGGAATTTCTCCTGGTTGGCCGCGATGATCGACTCTTTCTTCTTGCTGATCGCTTTGATGCACGTATAGGCTTTGGCCAATTCGATCCCACCGAGTCGGTTGAGGATCCGCATGACCTGCTCTTGGTAAACCATCACCCCGTGGGTTTCCTCGAGGATTTCCTTGAGCACCGGGTGCAGGTAGGTGGCGGATTTCTTCTTGAGCTTGACTGCGATGTACTCTTCGACCATCCCGCCTTCGAGCGGTCCTGGACGGTACAAGGCGTTGGTGGCGATGATGTCGCGAAAATGGTCGGGTTTCATCCGTTGGAGAAGATCGCGAATCCCTCCGCTTTCCAACTGAAAGACCCCTTTGGTTTCCCCGCGGCGGAGCAGTTCGAAGGCCTTTTCGTCATCGAGCGGGAACTTCATCGGATCGACATGGATGCCTCGGGTTTTTTCGATCATCTCGACGGCTTTCGAGAGGATCGTCAGGTTCCGAAGTCCCAGGAAGTCCATTTTCAGGAGGCCTGCGGCTTCGACGTCACCCATCGACCATTGGGTGATCACATCGTCCTTGCCCGAGCCTCGCATGAGCGGGACGTATTCGGTTAGAGGTTTGTCGGCGATGACGACTGCGGCCGCGTGGGTTCCGATATTTCTGGCCATCCCTTCGACTCTTTGCGCAAGGTCGAGCATTTCGCCAATCTCTGGGTTCAACGCTGCCTTTCTCAAATCTTCGCTCGATTCGATGGCTTCCTTGAGCGAGGTCTTCCCGTCCTCTGGAATCATCTCGCTGATTTCCGCGACACGGCTCAGCGCAATATTGATGGTCCGCCCGACATCCTTGATGGCCCCTCGGGCTTTGAGGGTGCCGAAAGTTCCGATCTGTGCGACGTTGTCTTCGCCGTATTTGTCTTTGACATAGCGAATGATTTCGCCGCGCCGATCCTGACAAAAATCGATATCGATGTCGGGGGCTTCCAACCGGCTCTCGTCGAGAAAGCGTTCGAAGAGCAAATCGTACTTGATGGGACACACGTGGGACAAATACAGTGCATAGCAGACCAAGGCACCGACACCGCTACCCCGGGCGGTTGCTGGGACTCCGATTTCGCGAGCGTGGCGGACAAAGTCCCAAACGATGAGAAAATAGTTGGAAAAACCAAGTTTTTGGATCACACCCAATTCGCGGTCCAAGCGAGCCAAGACGACTTGGGCCAATTGCCCATGGGGGATCATCTCCGTATTCCCTTCGTAGCGCTCGAAGAGACCTTGGATGCATAAAGTCCTCAGGTACTCATCGGTGTTGGTTTGCTCTTTGGGGATTTCGAACGACGGGAAATTCCGGCTTCCGAGATCCAGTTGGATATCGACCGAGTCGGCGATCTGTTGGCTTCGCGCTACGGCATGTTCGAGGCCTTGGAAGCTCTCGTACATTTCCTCTTGGGACCGCAGAAAGAACTGATCGTTGTCCATCCGCATGCGGTTGCTATCGGTCCGAAATTTACCCGTGCTGATGCACATCAAGACATCTTGGACCTCGGCGTCTTGGCGTTCGGGGTAGTGGGCGTCGTTGGTGGCCACCAAGGGCAAACCCATCCGGTTGGCAATGTCGACCGCACCGAGCAACTGTTCGCGCTGGATCGGTATCCCATTGTTCATGATCTCGATAAAGTATCGGTCTTTGAAGAGCTTGGAAAACCAAGCCGCGACGTCTTGAGCTTGATCGATCGATCCTGCGGTATCGGAGCCTCGAAGAATGAGCCTAGAAAATTCGCTCGACACGCATCCGCTCAGGCAGATGATTCCCTCGCTATAGAGTTCGAGTAACTCCTTGTCGATCCGAGGCTTGTAGTAGAAACCTTCGAGGTGGGCGCGAGAAGCGAGTCGGATCAGATTGCGAAAGCCGGTTTTATTCTGAGCCAGAAGCGTCAGGTGGTAGGACGCTTCTTTGGCGGAGTCGGCGTCGCGCGTGTATCGACTGCCCGGGGCGACGTAAGCCTCATAGCCAATGATCGGGTTGATTCCCTCCGCTTTGGCCTTTTTGTAGAACTCCAAGGCCCCGTGCAAATTACCGTGGTCGGTAAGTGCCAAGGAGTTCATCCCGAGATTTTTGGCCCGTTGGACCAGTCGATCAATCGTCCCTGCTCCGTCGAGGAGGGAGTAATGGCTGTGGCAATGAAGGTGAACAAATGGCCGATCGAGCGTCTCTGATTCCTGATCCATCCGCTCGACCTCCTTGAACTCCTTTTGCGTCCCGACCCTTTAGTTGGCTACTTCTTGGGCTTCAAATCCAGCCCGGGAGATCGCCTTGAGAGTCGAATCCAAGTCCAAATCGCCCTTGTACTTGACGAAAACGACTGGGTTATCGATCGAATCGGCCTCCTTTTGCGGGGCCAGTTCGATGCCGATGACACCTTTCTGCTTGGCGATCGCCGACTTGACGCTAGGGTAGCAACCGCTCGGGCAGGTCATTCCATCGACTTTGAAGGAAACCAACTTCGTTTCGCCGGTTTCAACCCCTGGAGCCGCATTGTCGCCGGCCGTGCCGCTTGGGTTGGACGAAAGTGGCTGGTTGCAGGAGGATTCGCAACCAGGGAAAACCAAGAGGCTGGCCGATAGAGTGAGCAAGCTTGCGAGCCGAATTGTTACAGACATGGATCAAATCTCCTACTCTTGATAAATCAGTTCGGGTTGGAACACGCTCCGCCCCCGAATCAGTTTAGGGCATTACCCAGGATTTGGAAACCTCTTAGCGTCTACGAAAACTTTCTAGGTCGGCTATAATCGAACTCCGATAGCTTTCCACCTACCGACTCAATAGGATGGTTTCTGTTGGCCAACAGTACCTCCTTCCAACCTCGATCAAGGCGAAATTAGGCATGCGACGAACGATTTCCAAAAACAGGGTTTGGTTCTCACTTTTGGCAGCGGCGAGTTTTTCCGCCTCGATTTTTCCCGGGAGCTTAGAGGCCCAGGACAAGTTTGATGCGACGGCCGTCGCAAGTCAGGGGATCTCCAAACTGAAGGTCAAGGCTAAAGATTGGCCCCAGTGGGGCGGATCGGCCGAGCGAAACAACGTTCCGGACTCTGGACCTTTGCCCGTCGCTTACGATGTCAAAACAGGCAAGAACATCCGTTGGTCGGCCGCTCTGGGTTCGGAAACTTACGGAAATCCAGTCGTAGCCAACGGCAAGGCGTACGTCGGCACCAACAACGGGTCGGGTTACGTCAAGCGTTATCCGGCTACAGTCGACTTGGGTTGCCTGATCTGCTTCGACGATTCGACCGGCAAATTCCTTTGGCAGCACAGCAGCGAAAAGCTCCCGACGGGACGCGTGCACGATTGGCCTAACCAAGGCATTTGCTGCGCACCGCTTATCGATGGAGACCGACTCTGGTATGTCACAAGCCGCGGCGAAGTCGCTTGCCTGGATACCGAAGGCTTCATCGACGGAGAGAACGATGGCCCCTTCAAAGAGGAGCCTAATGAAAACCAAGACGAAGCCGATGTGATTTGGAAGCTCGACATGATGTCCAGGCTGGGAGTCTCTCAGCACAACATGTGCAGTTGCTCGGTCACCTGCGTCGGCGATCTACTCTTTGTCAATACATCCAACGGTGTCGATGATGGTCACATCACCGTGCCGGAGGAAAAAGCACCTAGCTTTATCTGCTTGAATCGATTCACCGGAGAGGTGCTCTGGACCGACAACACCCCGGGCCCGAACATTCTCCACGGACAGTGGTCCTCGCCAGCTTATGGAGTGCTAGGCGATGTCGAGCAGGTCATTTTTGGAGGGGGCGATGGCTGGCTCTACAGCTTTGACGCCAAAGGAGAAAACGGAAAAGCAAAGCTCTTGTGGAAGTTCGATTGCAACCCCAAGGATTCGGTCTACAAGCTCAATGGGGCGACCCGTAACCACATCATCGCCACCCCAGTCATCTACGATGGGAATGTCTATGTAGCCGTCGGTGAAGATCCCGAACACGGCGAGGGTGGTGGTCACCTCTGGTGCATCGATCCGAACAAACGCGGAGACGTCAGTCCGACCCTCGTGTACAACGCCAAGGATCCGACGGTGACGATCGCCCCGAAGCGCAAGCAAGCGCTCGTCGCAACCGAGGGCGATCTAGAACGTGACAACCCGAACTCGGCAGCGATCTGGCACTACATCGGCTCGAACCCCAAAGACTTCGAGCAAACCATGCACAGGACCTGCGGCACCGTAGCGATCAAAAACGACCTTTTGGTCATCGCCGATTTTTCCGGAGTTATCCATTGCTTGGATTCCAAGACAGGGACGGCCCATTGGACCCATGACATGCTCGCCGCCTCCTGGGCTTCTCCACTGATCGCCGACAACAAGATCTATATCGGAGACGAAGATGGCGATATCTTGACCTTCGAGCTTTCCCCCGAAAAGAAGGAAATCGCTGAGATCAACGTCGGTTCGGCTGTCTATACAACCCCCATCGCTGCCAACGGGCGAATCTACATCGCCAACCGCAATCGCCTGTTCTGCATCGAGGAAGGAACGCAATCCGAAGGTGTCAAGTAACGAGCAACCGGTTGCCGCAAACTCCGAACCTGCTTGGAAGCCTTTGACTGCCAAGCAGCGTCGGGTTCTCGGTACGCTGATGGAGAAATCCAAAACCACACCCGATGTCTACCCGATGTCTTACGCCGGACTTACCACCGGCTGCAACCAAAAGAGCAATCGGGCCCCGATCACCAACTACACTTCCGAACAGATCGAAACGATCGTCGATGAACTTAGGGCCCTAGGGGCCGCAGCGATGATCCAAGGCAGCGGGCGGGTGACCAAGGTACGGCATTATGCTTACCATTGGCTTGGATTGGAAAAAGTCGAAGCTGCCATCATGACCGAACTGCTCCTGAGGGGCGAGCAAACGCTCGGGGAACTCCGCACGCGCGCCGCACGCATGGAGCCGATCAACGATCTTGACGAACTCAAACGACTCGTCGATGGTCTGGTCAGCAAAAATTTGATCGTCGAATTGACCCCCCCAGGACGAGGGCAAATCGTCACTCACAACCTTTACCCCGAATGGGAACTCGCAGCGGTCGTCAAGAGCGTTGCGGCAGGTCTTTCCAGTGGACTCGCCGGCGGCGATGCGACGGAAGATTCCGATGACGCCCAAGCGGCACAAACTCGGTTCGATTCCAGAGCCAACCCATCGGGAGGTTCGCAACTGGCCACCGAGGTCCAAGCCTTGAAAGAAACCGTTGCAATGCTGAGCCAACGGCTCGAGCGACTCGAAGCGGTTTTTGAAAAAGAGCTTGGAAGCGGCGGCTGATCGGCGCGATCTGCTGCACCGACGGCGGGCGAAACGATAGGATTTGTGCTTCCATGCACCAGCCCAGCAACCAGTCCAGCAACTACGTCAGCAATCAAATCAGCAAATAGTCCTATAAGGCGGAGACTCGATCGGGATGGCCAAGCCAAAAGCACTCATTGTCAGAGCACCAGGAACCAATTGCGACATCGAGACGGCTTACGCCTTTGAATTGGCTGGCGGGGAATCGGTTCGGGTCCATGTCAATCAACTGATCGATAACCCGGGCCTTGCCGACTCCTTTCAGATCCTCTGCTTTCCGGGTGGATTCAGCTATGGCGACGACATCGCCGCTGGCCGGATTGCTGCCGTGCAGTGGCAGACACGGCTGGCCGAGGTGGTCAGTTTGTTTCAAAACCAAGACCGTTTGGTCTTAGGGATCTGCAACGGCTTTCAGATCATGATGCGTTTGGGAATCTTCTTTGACGCCGACGAACAGAGCCCTCCTGCAACCTTGACATGGAACACCCAAGGGCGTTTCGAGACCCGATGGGTTCATCTCAAGCCTGAATCCGATCATTGCGTTTTCCTCCGAGGAATCGAGAAGATCTACTTGCCCATGGCGCATGCCGAAGGACGCTTGCTGATTCGCGACCAACAGGCGAGCCAAGAAATCGCCGACCGCAAGCAAATCGCGGTCCGTTATTGCACTCCCGAGGGTCATACCGGCGACGAAGGGCTCGGGTTTCCCACCAACCCCAACGGTGCCCAATGGAACATCGCCGGTATCTGCGATCCATCCGGTCGGATCTTTGGCCTCATGCCACACCCCGAACGATTCCTCGATCCGACGAACCACCCTTCGTGGACCCGCCAATCGTCACTGCCCAAGCACGGCGATGGACTCAAGATCTTCACTAACGCCGTCGAATATTTTGCTTGAGCAAGCCCCATGAAAGTCCTCTCATCCTCCGAGGAGACCTACCGTCTTGTCGACCAGATGCGCATGCAAGGCAGACGCATCGGACTCGTTCCAACCATGGGCGCATTGCACGAAGGACATTTGTCCTTGGTCCACAGGGCCAAGCAGGAGTGCGACGTGGCGATCGCGACCATTTTCGTCAATCCTACCCAATTCGGCCCGAACGAAGATCTTCAGAAATACCCCCGGACGCTCCAAAACGACTTGGAACTGCTCTCTGCGAACGGGTGCGATGTGGTCTTCACACCCACCAACGAGCAGATGTATCCCCAAGACCATTCGACATTCGTCGAACCGCCCAGAGTCGCTCAAGCTTGGGAGGGACAGATACGGCCCGGTCATTTCCGGGGCGTCGCAACGATCGTGCTCAAGCTCTTTCAGGTCCTACCGGCGCATGTGGGGTACTTTGGTCGAAAGGATTACCAGCAAGTCGCAGTCATTCGGGCGATGTGCCGCGACTTGAACTTGCCCATTGCGATCGAAGCTTGCCAGACGGTCCGCGAATCCGACGGGCTAGCCATGAGCAGCCGCAATCGTTACCTTTCCCCATCGGAACGCCAGCGGGCGCTCGGGTTATCGCGCGCCTTGAAGGGTGCCGAAATGCTGATCCATCAAGGATGCACCGATGGTAGGAAGGTCGAGAAGCTCATGCGAAAGGAGCTCGAGTCGAGCCCTGTCGACTCGATCGACTATGCTGCGATCGTGCATCCCGATACGCTCGAGCCGATCGAAACGATCGCCTCGGAGGTCGTCGGGATCATCGCCGCGAGGGTCGGCACGACACGCTTGATCGACAATGCCACTTTCGCCCCACGTTAATTCAAGATCCAAGGAGCAATGCTTCCATGCGGCAAACCCTTTTTTATCTTCCGCATGAAGTCGGACCGTTGCCGCTTTTCGGTTGGGTCAGTTGGTCGATGCTAGGGCTGTTGCTTTATTTGGGCATCACGCTTTTTTATAGCTACAAGCAACCCAAAGGGGCATCGACACTTTACGAAAGCTTGTTCAATTGGATTGTCGGCGCGGCGGTCTTGGGATTTGTCCTTCCTGCGATCGAAGCGAAGGTTGCCCCCGGGACGGCCGATCAGATCGTCGTAGGTTTACCCGTACGCGGCTATGGCTTGATGATGATGCTTGGAGTTTTGACCGCCGTAGGGATTTCCTACCGTCGCGTGTTGCAACTCGGGGTCCCTAAAGACTCGTTTCTAGGATTGGTGCTCTGGACCGTCGTCGGAGGGCTACTTGGAGCAAGGCTCTTTTACATCGTCCAAAAGTGGAGCGAACTCGATGGCTCCTCGATCCCCGAGAAACTCTGGACGGCGCTTCAGTTTACCGAGGGTGGGTTGGTCGTCTACGGAGCGATCCTCGGTGGGATCGCCGGGATACTCGGTTGGACACTCCTGCAAAAAGTGGTTCCTCTTTCGTTGCTCGACGCGATCGTGCCAGCGTTTTTTATCGGACTTGCGTTCGGTCGGATCGGTTGCTTGATGAATGGTTGTTGTTACGGAGGGGTCGTCGAATCGGGTTTGCCTTCGATCGCGTTCCCTCGCGGTGCGCCGGCTTATATGGACCAACTCGCCTCGGGCCGACTTTTGGGAATCCATACCAAGTCGACCCATGGACAAGACTTGACGATCGATGCGGTCGATCCGGGAAGTTGGGCTCAGCGAGTTGGCATCACGCCGGGCCAAATCCTCGATTCGATCCAAGTTGGGCAGGTGCCGCAAGACCCCCAGTTGCAAGCCCAAGCCATGCGCGAGCACGCCCCACCGGAGCTTGAAGGTCTGGTCCGCACCGACCAAGTTCGTACCGTGGTAAGGGAACTACCCAATCGAAGTTTGCCGGTTCACCCATCGCAAATCTATGCTTCGATCACGGGGTTTTTGCTCTGTTTTTGGAGCTTGACGATCCCGCGATGGGTCCAGCGTCCGGGGCTGGTCTTCGGTTCAGGTTGGCTCGCCTACGGGGTGCTTCGTTTTCTCGAAGAGATTGTTCGGGTCGACGAAGGGGGACAGTTCGGTACCGAGCTGAGTATCGCCCAATGGGTTAGCATCGTCGGTATCCTCTTCGGCGCGATCCTGACGGTGTACTCATGGTCCGGATCGTCTAAGTCCCACCTCGACCAGACTCTCGACAAGACTGCAGTCTAAGCAAACCATCGTCCCGAATCTCTTCCCGAAACGTCAAATCCCGAAACGTCAAGTCCCGAACGTATTATGCATGTCCTAACGAAACTCTCGTCGCTCAAGTCCCCTGCTCAGTTCAACAAGCATGTCGAGTCGCTAGGGATCGAGATCCCATTGGATACGCAGGTCCATCAGCCTACGGGAAGCCCTTTGATGGAATCCTGCTCATGGAACTTTCGCACGATAGGAAACCGGATCGCCGTCCAGCCGATGGAAGGCTGGGATGGAACGACCACAGGTGGAATCACCGAGCCGATGCTCAGGCGTTGGAAGCGGTTCGGGGAGTCCGGGGCCAAGTTGATTTGGGGAGGAGAAGCGATGGCCGTGCGGCCAGACGGACGGGCAAACCCCAACCAATTGATTCTGGTCGAATCGAATCGCTTAGGTATTCAGCAGTTGCTCGATGGGCTCCGTCAATCCCATCACGAGCATTGGGGACAGACCGACGATTTGGTAATCGGCTGTCAGCTTACCCATTCCGGAAGATTTTGCCGACCCAACGACCACCATCGATGGGAGCCTCGCGTGGCCCATCGCCATCCGTTGCTGGACTCGAAGTTTGGGGTCCAAGACGATTCGCAAATTTTGTCCGAATCGGAGATCATGGAACTGATCGGGGCTTATGTGAAAGCCGCCAAGCTTGCCTACGAGGTCGGCGCGGACTTTGTCGATATCAAATGTTGCCATGGTTATTTGCTCCACGAGTTCCTTTCGGCTCGGACTCGCCAAGACGGTTTTGGGGGGAGTCTCGAGAACCGAGCTCGGATGGTGATCGAGATCGTGCGAGGAATTCGCAAAGAGGTTCCCGGACTGGGCATCGCAGTACGCTTGAGCGCCTTTGATTCGATTCCCCATGAACCCAATCCGGATACGGCTGTTGACGGTAAGCTAGGTCAGGGGCGACCCAAAATGCATGAGCATTTGCTCCCTTACCAATGGGGCTTTGGGATCAACCCGGAGCGACCCACGGAGGTCGATCTGAGCGAACCGCACCAATTCATCGAATGGTTAAGCAACGAAGGGGTCGAGTTGCTCAACGTCACCGGAGGTAGTCCTTACTACACCCCGCATATGCTGCGGCCTGCGGCGTTTCCTCCCTCCGACGGCTATCAACCGCACGAGGACCCTTTGCTTTCGGTCGCTAAGCATTTCCAGGTCACCCGCCAGATCAAGCAGCGGCATCGGCGGATGTTGGTCGTCGGCTCGGGGTATTCGTACTTGCAGGAGCATTTAGCTGCCTCGGCGGTTCATAACGTCCGCGCAGGTTGGACCGATTTCGTCGGGCTCGGTCGAACCATCCTGTCCTATCCAAAAATCTTGACCGATGCGGTCCTCCGAGGGTCAACCGAGCGCAAGCTCATCTGCAGGACATTTTCGGATTGCACCACCGCACCGAGGAACGGTTTGCCGTCTGGATGTTATCCGCTAGACGATTATTACAAGGGGACCGAGACGGCCCAGGAGGTCAAGCGGATCAAAAGCACGTTCTAGGGGTCGAAGGCTGTCGGATCGGTACGAGGGCCTTGTACCAGAACCCATCCGGGCGATGATTCTCGTCAAAACCCAGTCTTTTCATGTTGTTTGATGGTGTTGGATAGTTTTTCAAGGGACACGAACCGATGGGGCTTTGTGTCCCCTTGATCCAAATACCCCCCCAATGGTGGGGCGATGAATGCGGTACGATGACTGCGGTAATATAACTGCCGTAAAAGGGGTCTTGTCGAATTCTCTTCGGTGGGCTACATTTTTAGCCCTGAACCAAGACGGTCATGTACCGATTTTCCGTTCCTTTTAACCCCCAATGGATACTACCCTGTACCCCTCGAAATTTCAGAAAGACAAGAAGTTCGCACGGAAGCGGACTCGAGTGAAGGTCAAAATCAAGAAGAAGGACCCTTTGCTAGTCGATGGCAAGCGTCCTCGTCCGATGTATGTGGACTACAAGGATATCGAGCTGCTGACCAAGTTGGTCAATCGTCATGGTCGAATTGTAAGTCGGCGCAAGTCTGGTTGTTCGGCGACCAGTCAGCACGCCGTTGCTGAAGCAGTCAAGCGAGCTCGGTTTATGGCATTAATGCCGTATGTCGGCGAGTAGCTTACCGATATTTACTTGGGAGAGGCGCGTCGAGTTTTCGGAAACCGACGCGGCTGGAATCGCACACTTCTCGTCGTTTTTTCTCTACATGGAGCAGGCCGAGCACGCGTTGTTTCGGCACTGTGGGTGGACGATTTTTCCCTGCCGAAGCGCAGGTGCCCCGCCTGAGTCATTGGCCGTCTCTTGGCCGCGTGTTCATTGCTCGTGCGATTACAAAGCTCCTGCTTTCTTTGAAGACCAACTCAGCGTCGATCTGTCGATCGAGCGGCTTGGTAATTCGAGCATCACGTACCGGCATGTCATACGGCGCGACAGCACGATCTTGGCGATAGGCCGAGTCACCACGGTTTGCAGTCGGTTCGATTCGCGGACCCACCAGATGACCGCTTGTCCAATCCCAGAACACATTCGAGACAGGTTTCAAGCGAGACAACCATGACGGATACCTGTTGGATCATCGCCATGTTGGCAGCAGCGCGGTAGTGGGTTGCCCTGACTAGGTGGTTTCCAGAAAATTCGGGCTTTTGTAGATAAACTGGCGTGTCGGCGGAATCTCTAGATGCATGATGGTCACTTGTTTTGTACCGCTACGCATGTGGTTCAATCCGCATACGATCGTAACCTTCTTGAACTCGTTCCTATCGCTCGGAAACTAATTTATGAGCCCTAAAGCATTGCTTTTTCTGATCCTCTTCTCGATCCAATGCCTCAGCCTTTACGGCCAGGAGCGTCCGTTCGACTACCAAGAGGTCGTGCTAGACAACGGATTGAAGGTGGTCTCGCTCGAGGACTTCACATGTCCCATCGTCGCCGTGCAGGTTTGGTACCATGTTGGCTCTAAAAACGAGGAGCCAGATCGGCAGGGCTTTGCGCACATGTTTGAGCATATGATGTTCCGCGGAACCGATCGGCTCAATGAAACAGGGCATTTCGACAATATTCGCAAAGTGGGTGGAAATTGCAACGCGTACACTTCGTTTGACCAGACAGTCTATGTTAATCAAGTTCCGAGCAATCAACTCGAATTGGTGCTGTGGCTCGAGGCTGAGCGCATGGCCTTCTTAAAAATTGACGAGAAGGGGTTTTATACGGAACGTAAGGTCGTTGAGGAGGAGCTGCGTATGGGGCACAATCGCCCCTATGGACGTGCGCCTGAAAAAGTCCTAGCGGCTATGTATGGCGATCGTCCTTATGCATGGACTGCAGGTGGGCAGATTTCTCACCTTCGAAAAGCTCCGATCGAAGAGCTGGCTGCTTTTTGGAACAAGTATTACGTACCCAGCAATGCAACGCTCGTGGTGGTGGGTGCGGTTAAGAACGAGGATGTTCGGAAGCTCGCGACGAAGTACTTTGGCTGGATTCCAAAATGCGACGAAGCAGAGCAACCCGAATGCAGGCCATTTCCGATGGACAAGCCTCGACCACCGATCGAGATCGCTGAAGATAAAGGGCCATTGCCACTCATCGGATGCGCTTATTTCACGGTCGGTTCAGACCATCCGGACTCCGTAGCGCTCGAAGTTCTCATGGGGGTACTCGGTGGTGGAGAATCAAGCCGTATCTATGTCGATATTGTCAAAGAGCAAAAGATCGCCCAGGTCGCTATCGGCGGGTCATTTTCATTTGAAGACAGTGGAATAGCTGGTGCCGGAGGTGTGCTGCTGCCTCTGGTAGGTGATAAATCGCTGCTCATGAAGACAATTGACAAACACATCGAGCAGATCGTCAACGAGCCTATCACCCAAGCGGAGCTCGACAAGATGAAGAATCAACTCCGCCGCAACGAGGTGTCCGGTTCGACCACGGTCGCAAGCAAGGCATCGCGCCTGGGGAACTATGCCGTGCTTTTCGGGAATACAGATCGCATCAACCAACGGCTCAAGGAAATCGAAGCGGTCACGATTGAAGATGTTCAGCGTGTAGCGCAGAAGTACCTCGTTCCCAACAACCGCCGCGATATAAGGATCGAGCCTAGTACCGGGGGCATGTTGAAGTCCCTATTCGGTGGTTCTAAAAAATCAGCTACGAGCGAAGAAGGGCCCGCACCCAGTGAGCCGACGACCAATCGAATCGTCGATCGTTCCGGGCCGAAAGCAGGTGCGTTGCGTCCAGACGATTTCCCTGAGAAACCGCCGGTTTCTGGGCCGATCGATTCGGTCCCTGAACCGGTGGTCGCCAAGAAGAGATTGTCTAATGGTTTGAACATAGCCGTAATTAGCAATCATGAAGTTCCCATGGTTTCCCTCGTCATGGGGATCCGAAGTGGCTCTTGGACCGAGCGCAAGCCCGGTGTTGCGGCGATGACCATGGGCATGCTCTCCCAAGGAACCACAAATCAGAATGCGAAGCAAATGGCCGCGTTGCTCGAGAGCAACGCGATAAGTCTCGCGGGAGTGTCCGCTATGGACAGCGCATCGATCGCCGGATCGGCGCTTACGGACAAGGTTCCTCTTGCGATTGAGTTGCTCGCTGATATGGCTCGCAATCCTACCTTCCCTAAGGAGGAGTACAGCATCTTAACATCGCAACAGATCATGGGACTTACGATTATGACCAAGACGCCAGAGTACCTTGCCGATCGTGAGTTTCGACGAGGTGTTTACGGCTCGCATCCCTACGCGAGAACGGTCACTGGCGAAGTGTCCGATGTTCGAGCTATAAAAATCGATGATATGAAGGAGTGGTTTGCATCCAATGTGCGACCTGACAATTGCACCTTCTACCTGGCTGGTGACATAACCTCCGATGCGGGTTTCGAACTTGTGGAGAAGTACTTGGGCGATTGGAAGGTTGATGGAGAGCTAAGCATTCCAGAGCTACCGGTTCTGCCAGAAGATAGCAAAACGCAAATCTTGCTTTATGATCGTCCTGGATCCGAACAGAGCCAGATCCGAGTCGGACATGTTAGCATCGGCATTACCCATCCCTTCTTCAGTGAAGCAGCGGTGATGTCTGGCATTCTTGGAGGGTCGTTCAACAGTCGGTTGAACAAAGCGATTCGCGTTGACAAGGGGCTAAGCTACGGGGCGCGCGGTGGGTTGTCAGCCAGACGTTTTGCCGGCGAATTTCAAATCAGTACTTTCTCGAAGACCGCAAGTACGGTCGACACCATTCGAACCATCCTTGACGTCGTGAAAACGATGCAGGAAGGGAATCCAACCGATAGCGAATTGGCGGACACGAAGACATTCATTACTGGATCCTATGCAGGCGATCGGGAAACGCCGGAAGCGACGATCGGTGATTTGTGGCTCCTGGAAACCCAAAGTCTCCCTTCCAACTCCCAAAAGCTGTTCCTCAGTGAGGTCACTAAGACTACGGCAGAGCAAGTGAAAGATGCTGCTGAGAATCTGATTCACGATCAAGGGTTTGTCATTGTAGTCGTTGGCGAAGCCGAGAAAATCAAAGCCGATTTAGAGGCCATCGCTCCCGTGACTGTTATCAATGAACAATCGTCCAATAAATAATGCCTCTTACCGAGCACTTGCCAGACGGGGTTTGCCTTCTTCATCAGCTTGTCGACCACTTCGCGGGGTACAAACTCGTTGACTTTGACGGTGCTTCGCTGCGTTCGAACCTTGCAGAATGGGTTCTCGTCGATGATCTTCCAGTCGACGGCGTCGTGCATGAATTGCCTCGCGAACTGGATCCGTTTATGGATCGTCGTTGTGGCCATCCCTCTAGCTTTGAGCTTCTCGTGAAACTCCTTCGCGTGACCCGCGGTGATAAGCTTTTCCGGCAGCGCCGAAGATTTTGCTAGCCAAGCTGCATCGTCCTGGGCCCGCGCAGATAAGAATTTGGTAGTCTTGAGGAAGACTTGGTGGTACAATCTGGAGGGAGAACAAAATGGACCTATACACAGAATCGATACGGAGCCTCCCTCTAGGGGACCGCTTAAAACTCATTCAAACGATTTGGGATGACATTGTCTCTAGCGATGAGCAAATCCCCCTTCCGAATTCAGCGATTGAGGAAGCAAAGCGTCGACGAGACGAAATGCTAGTGAATCCAGCAGTCGGATTGACTCACGACGAAGTTTGGAAAAAAATCAAAGATGCCAGACGGTGAGTACGAGGTTCGATACCATCCCCTTTTTCATGTGGATGTTGTGTCTGTCCCTATCGGCGTTCTTCTGTTGACTACGGTTTAAGGTACTGGCCGATTTCCCGATTTCCATTCGTCGTCTTCTACGACATTCGAGAGTTTGAGATTCTTGTTCTTGGTGTGATGCACACCGCTCAAGAGCATGAAGCATGGTTGCGACGAACCAGATAAAGAACTTGGAGCATCATACTTTTTCTTGGGTGGAAAAGCCGAGGGGACAGTCCCTCATCTCGCCATCTGTCTTTGCGTCTTTGCGTGAGACCCAAAGCATCCACCGTCTGGCGACAGGTGGCTACGGCCGGCCAGTCTGAGACGCCGGCGCGTCGCAGCAGTCGCGTCATTTCGGTGCGTAGGTTCGAGTTCTTCCAACCCATCGCTGTGTTGGCGGCAGCTCGATACTGCGTTGCCGCGACCACATACTCGCTTTTGTCGCCGAAGAGTAGGGAACCACGGAACACACAGAACACACGGAAATAAGACCCACTGGAATCTGAGCTCCCTTTCCGTGTTTTCCGCGTATTCCGTGGTTAAAAAACGGGATAACGGATCAGTCTCATGATCGCTTGTTTGACGGGGGATTGCCTTCTTTTCGAACCACATCATCACCCGACGCCACGTTTCACGGTATACTCTCGATGATCGAGTACGGGTATCGCGAAGGATACTCCAAAATCGCCGCCGGGGCGTAGTTGACCCTGGAATCGGCTTCCACTGCTTGCGGGTCTGTTGGGCTCTAATCCATGCGTTTTGAATCTGTTTGTCTAGCATCGATCGGCTACTTGGTCCCAGAGGTGGAGATCACCTCGGAGTGGATCGAGCAGCAACTGGCTAGTCAGTACCAGCGTTTGCGGCTCCCCGAGGGTCGGCTCGAGGGGATGAGCGGGATACAGAGTCGTCGGATTTGGAGCCCGGGAGTCAGGCTCAGCGATTGCAGTGTGGCCAGTGGGCGTATGGCGATCAGGGCTTCGGGGCTATCTGCAAGCGATGTAGGTTGTTTGATCCATGCGAGCGTGTGCCGGGAGTTTCTCGAACCGGCGACGGCCTGTCGCGTTCATCACCTGCTCGGGCTGCCCGCGAAATCTTGGGTTTACGACGTGAGCAATGCCTGCTTAGGGATGCTCAACGGAGCGGTGCAAATCGCCCAGTTGATCGAATCGGGGTGCATTCGCGCCGGCTTGGTCGTCGGTACCGAGGATTCGCGAGGGCTACTCAGAGCGACCCTCGAGCAACTGGTCCAGGATGGGGATCTGACCCGTCAGTCGATCAAACCCGCGTTTGCCTCCCTGACGATCGGATCGGGAAGTTGTGCGTGGCTCTTAGCCGACACCGGTTGGTACCGGCAGAGATTTGCCGGTCGCGGAAGCGACTTTGTCGGGGCCGTTGCGATCGCTCGGACCGAGCATCATGGGTTATGCCAAAGCGATACCGATCAAGCGGGTTCGGCGATGTTGCCGACGATGAATACCGATTCGGAGATGCTCCTTGAAGCCGGGCTGAGCACTGGCAAGGAAGCCTATAGCGGGTTGCTCGAGGAGCTGCAGTGGGTTGGATCGGATATTCAGCAGAGCGTTTGCCATCAGGTAGGAGCAACGCATCGTCGTCGCATTTTAGAGACGCTTTCGCTCGCTCCGGAAAACGATTTTGCAACTTTTTCCAAATGGGGCAATACCGGTTCGGTGGCCTTGCCGATCGCGTTAGGCCAAGCCATCGAGGCTGGAGCTTGGCACGAATCTCGCAAGGGGGCTTTGCTCGGGATCGGATCGGGGGTCAATTCTCTGATGATAGGCATGCTGGGTGGTTCGATCGGCGTCGAGCATGCCGGTGAATCAGCAGGTTTGGCTGAAATGGGATTGGTTCGGTAACTTGAAGTGATCAACGAGGCTTGGATGAAGGCGGCATACTTTCGAAATACGGGCGGCCCTGAGTGCATTGAAGTTGGCCAGATACCTTCGCCGGTGTTAGACAACAATACGGTCTTGGTCGAAATTCACGCCGTCTCGGTCAATCCGATCGACACCTATATTCGCAACGGGGCTAATTTTTGGCCTCTGCCGAACCCTTATGTGATCGGCTCGGATTTTGCGGGCCGAATCGTTCAGGTCGGAGCGCATGTGCGGGATTGGAGAGTAGGCCAGCGCGTCTGGGGTTCCAATCAAGGTTTGATGGGGCGTCAAGGAACGTTTGCCGAGCAAGCCGTCATCGATCCGGTGTGGCTTTATGCTTCGCCAGATTCGCTCAGCGATCAGGATCTTGCCGCCAACGCTTTGGTCGGAATCACGGCGCATTTAGGGCTTTTCGACCGAGCAAGGTTAAAGCCCGGCGAGACGATTTTTGTACGAGGCGGGACCGGTGGAGTCGGGGCGATGGTCTTGCAGATGGCTAAGGCCGTCGGGGCCAAGGTCGTCACGACCGCAGGCAGCGAGGAAAAAGCGGAGCGGTGCAGGCAGCTTGGCGCCGATCGAGTCATTCTCTACCGCGAGGAATCCTTATCGGAGGTTTTGCTCAGCGAATTTCCTCAAGGCGTCGACGTCTTTTGGGAGACGCTCCGCGAGCCCGATTTTGATTTAGGTGTACGAGCCATGGCCCCTAACGGTCGGATGGTCGTCATGGCCGGTCGCGATGCGAGGCCGGAATTCCCGGTCGGTCCGTTCTATGTCAAAGGCTGTTCGGTGTTGGGATTTGCGATGTTCAATGCATCCCCGGAGGTTCAGCGCCAGGCGGCCGAGGACATCAATCACTGGATGCAGACCGGGAAGCTCCGAGCGCAGATCGATCGGATTTTGCCCCTCGATCAGGCCGCACAAGCCCACCGACTCCAGGAGTCCAATACGATCAGCAAATCAGGGGTTTTGCAGGGCAAAATCGTGCTTCAGATCGAGCATCCCACGGGCACTTGATGCGGGAACTTGATGCGGGGATTTAGAGCAAGATTCATCTAGGGAGGGAGACAGCGCATGCAAGGATGGCGGCAGTTTCTGGATTTGCTATTTCCAAGGTCTTGTCTGCTGTGTCGACGGTTGGTTATCCAGGAGCAATCCGCCTCGCTATGCAACCGGTGCCAGGAGCAGCTCGAGCCTATTTACGGCGGCTGCAGGCGGTGCGGGGCTCCTTTACGCCAGGACGGGGGGTGTGCATTTTGCAAGGACCAGCGGTGGGAGTTTGGCAGGGCTTGGTCGTATACCGTTTACGATTCGGTGGCTGCCAAGGCGGTGCGTTTGATGAAAGAGTCCCATTGCGAGTCGCTCACCCAGAGCATCGGTGACTTGCTCTCGCAATGGATCATGGCCGACGAGACTTTCAATCCGTTGGTTTACGACGCCATTGTGCCGATCCCTCAGCATTGGGTCAGGCGAATGGCACAGCGGTACAATCAAGCATCGACGCTCGGCGAACGCTTGGCCAGGGTTACGGGGTTGCCTGTGCGCGAAACGCTGCTTCGACGCGGACGCTGGACGCAGAAGCAGGGGATGAAGACGATCAGCGAGCGGCGAGAGAATCTTGTGGGTGCCTTTGAGGTGCCCAAGGTCGATACGGTCAGGTACCGAAGTTTTCTTTTGATCGACGACGTGATGACTTCGGGAGCGACGTTGCAGGAGGCCGCCCGGGTCCTGCGCCGAGCCGGGGCTCGGCAGGTCGATGCGGTGGTCTTTGCCCGGGGCATCAACGCCTCGAAAGCCCCTGCGAGAATCCAATCGGGCGATCAGGCCGCCGTTCCCTTGACTTTCGGTCAAAATACCCGGGAATCCCCCCGGGGGGACAATGAGGCACTTCGCCGCAAAATCCATTGATTTTCGTGGTGTTTTCCGTCAGTCACCGAACCTGGACTCCAAGCTAGACGTATTGGACGTACTGACGAAATTTTAAATTTCGTTATACTCGCCGACCGGTTCTTGCTCCGTACCGGAGTGTGGGCCGTTTGGAATTTCCGGTTCCTTCAACTGCCACTTACTACCAGCAACTTACCAAGAAGAGTAACGGACGATGGGTGACAAAGCTGCGAACACACAATCGATGATCGAAGCGGTGGGATTGTCGAAGTTTTACGGGCCCTTTGCAGCCGCTCGAGAGATTTCTTTCAAGGTCAACCGCGGCGAACTGGTCGCTTTTCTTGGCCCCAATGGTGCCGGCAAAAGCACCACGATGAAGATGCTCACCGGGTACCTTTCGCCGAGCGAAGGCTCTGCGAAGATCGCCGGTCATGATATGTTTTCGGACCGAATCGCGGGCTCAAAACATCTGGGCTATCTCCCTGAGAATGGTCCGCTCTACCCGGACATGACCCCCCATGCTTTGCTGAGTTTTTTCGGCGATGCCCGAGGCATGGAAAAAGGTTACAAAGCCTCCAGGATCGAGGCGGTCGTCGAGATGTGCGATTTGAAATCGGTATTGCACAAGGCGATCAGCAAGCTCTCCAAAGGTTTTCGTCAGCGAGTCGGGATGGCTCAGGCTCTGTTGCACGAGCCCGACGTTCTGATTTTGGACGAGCCGACTGCAGGTCTCGATCCGAATCAGATTCGCGAAGTGCGAAATACGATGCGTAAGCTTGGGGAAACCAAGACAATTTTGCTCTCGACCCACATTCTCCAAGAAGTCGAGGCGATGGCAAGTCGCGTGATCATGATCAACGAAGGCCGCAAGGTTTTCGAAGGCTCGGTCGAGGACCTCAAGAAAGTGCGTGGGGACTTGACCGACGCGTTTCACAAGCTCACCGGCGCGGCTGCCTGATGGTCTACCTGATGAACGCCCATTTGCGTTCCACATTCGGAGTCCCTCGAACGCTCTTCGAGCCGAGGTTCTCGGTGCTTTTCCGTTTCCGTCCAACGTTCCATTTAGGTTTGAAGAAGGATATTCGAAAGTGATTGCAAGTGCTCTGCTTCGATTGCTCTTGCTCGACATCATCTCCGTGGGTGTCTTGCTCGGAATCATCTTGCTCATGGCTCGTCAAAGGCCCGTGGCCTATGCGGTCCTGAAACGCAACTTTTACGGCTACTTTGCCAACCCGACTGGCTATGTCTTCCTGTGCCTGTTCGTTTTGCTCACGAGCATGGCCGCATTCTGGCCCTACGAGTTTTTCAACTCGAACCTAGGGACCTTAAGCCAGCTCAACAAGTGGTTTACGTACATCATGCTCTTTTTCATCCCGGCCATCACGATGAGCATCTGGGCCGATGAACGCCGGCAGGGGACCGATGAGCTGCTCCTGACGCTCCCTGCGACCGACTTCGATATCGTGATCGGTAAGTATTCGGCTGCTGCGGCCATTTACTCGGTATCCCTTCTGTTCTCGCAACTTTCAACGTTCGTCGTTTTGGCGGCGCTGACGCTCGGGGAAGTCGATACCGGTCTATTTTTCTGCAATTATCTCGGGTACTGGCTGATCGGATTGGCGATGATCGCGATCGGTATGGTCGCCTCGTTCCTGACGAATAACTTGACCGTCGGGTTCATCCTCGGAGCGCTCTTCAATGCTCCCCTGGCGTTCGCTGCCAGCGCCGATGCGGTCTTCGGGAGAGAGTTCTCACGTGAGATCAAGGCGTTCAGTCTGTCGGAGCGATTCGATGATTTTGGACGGGGGGTCATCAGCCTCTCAGGCGTTGGCTATTACCTTCTGTTGACCGTCCTGGGTCTCTACTTGTGCATGATCCTGATCGGCAAACGGCACTGGAGCAGCGGCAAAAACGGCAATGAAAAGCTCGCGCACTACATTCTGCGAGCTGTGTGCCTGGCTGCGATTGTATTGGGCGCAAGTGTTTTCTTCCGAAACAAAGATAAGCGTTACGATGCGACAGAACTGAAGGTCAGTTCGCTCTCGGACGTCACGACCGGGTTGATCCGTGGGATGGGTAAGGACCGCGATGTGGTCGTCGATGCGTACATTTCTTCCGATGTCCCTGAGGCTTACGCAAAAACGAAATACGAACTGATCAGCCTGCTCAAAGAGTTCGAATCGACGGCCAAGGGTGCCGGGGTGCCGATGCAAGTTCGCATCTACGATTCGATTTCCCCTTCGAGCGAAGAGGAAAAACAAGCTGAGCAACAGTATGGAATCACCCCACAAATCGTGCGTGTACGCGAACGGGGCGCCATCGCCGACCAACCGATTATGCTCGGTGCAGCGTTCCGCAGTGGGCTCCAAAAGATCGTCATCCCGTTCTTCGAGCCAGGAATCCCTGTGGAATACGAGCTGGCAAGATCTCTGACGACCGTTGCCAAACCTGCCCGAAAGAAGCTTGGGATCCTCAAGACCGAAGCCAACATGATGGGTGGGGTCGACATGCGATCCTTCCAACAAACCCCACAAGAACCGATCGTCGAAGAGCTCGGCAAAGAATTCGAACTCATCGATGTCAATCCAGCATCGCCGATCGATGTCGAACGACTCGACGCAATACTGGCCGTGCAACCGTCTTCGCTGGGACCCGAGGAGCTCAACAACTTCATCGCGGCGGTAAGGTCTGGATTGCCAACGGCGATTTTCGAAGACCCGCAATCAGCGATCAACCCGTCGATCCCTGGGACTGGGGATCCAAGACCCGCAGCCGGTGGTGGAATGTTCGGCGGTGGAGGAGCACCACCCCCGAAGGGTCCGATTCAGTCGCTTTGGGACCTTTTGGAAGTCGATGTGCCCGGACAGCCTAGTCCTATGGGATTTGTCGCTCCGGATATGGCTTGGCAACAGTACAACCCTTATCCGATTCTCGAATCGATGCAGCAGTCGAACGACCTGTGGATCTTCGTGCGTCAGGAAGCTCCTGGAGGAGCCGATGCATTCAATCAGGAAAGCGAAATCACCAAGGGACTCAAGGAGTTGATGTTCCTATTTGCAGGAACGATCAAACCTAAAAACGGGGCCAAGAATGAATTCACTCCGTTGGTATCGACTGGCGATGTCGCCGGTACCATGCCCATCAGCGAGCTTCGAAGCATGCAACGGACCACACTCGATCGGAGCACCGAGATCCGCAACCGCCGAGGTAAAACGCTCGGTGTGCAAACCATCGCTGCATTGATTGAATCGAAAGTACCCGCGGCGATCGAAGGGGAAACCAATGCCACGGCTGCAAAGCCCCTTAAGGTCGTTTATGTGTCGGATCTTGACTGCATGTCAGGCGTTTTCGTCGATATCCGCAAGAACCCTTCGCAACTCGAAGCCGTCGAATTCCAATTCCAAAACATTACCTTCGTCCTCAATGTGATCGATGTCTTGTGCGGTGAAACCAAGTACCCTGCGATTCGACGCCATATCCCGACCTACAGCACCCTGAAATTGGTCGAAGCCCGTGCCGATGAGCAAAAACGTGAGGAAGCCGAACTGCAGCGAGCAGCAAACGAAGGCTACAACACCAAAAAGGCCGAACTCGAAGACGCCAGCACCAAGGCTAAGCGTCAATTCAAAGAGGCGGTCGATAAGTTGCAGTCCGAAGGTGCCATCGATGTTTCGAAGCAACAAGAGCTCATCCAACGCATCACCGAGTACCAGATGAAGGAAGCCCAGTTGGCTCGCAAGCTCGAAGTTGAGGACGAGAAACTGCGCCGCGAACGCGATCGCAATATCCGAGAGGCACGCCGCAATACCGACGATGCCATCCGTAAAACGCAAAACGACTACAAGACCTTGGCGGTGTTCCTACCAGCGATTCCACCGCTGATCGTCGGAGTCGTCGTCTGGGTTTCGCGACGCCTAAGGGAACGCGAAGGTATTTCGAAAACCCGTTTACGTTAGCCTTTTTGGCCCACGAGAACGCAAACTGAACCAATCGATCGAATCCATCTACGGAGAGCTGAGCAGTGTCTGAATCGGCAAAAACTGGGATCTTCGCGGCAGCAGCTGCAGTGACTGCCTTGCTAGCTTGGTCTACGACAACGCGTAATTTCACTACCTTGGAATCCAACGCTACGGCGAGGGTCAACCAAGTCCTTTTTGAGAAGTTCACCGATCCTCTCGAAGCCTCCTCGCTGAAGATCCTCAAGTACGATACCGACTCGGAGCAGTACCAAGAGTTTGAGGTCGCCAAGGACAACCGCAACGGCGTTTGGACCATCCCATCGAACGAAAGTTATCCCGCCGACGCCAACAAGCAAATGAGCGAAGCTGCGAATCTTTTCGTCGGCCTCAAGGTGCTCAATGTCGCAAGCGAGAAACGGGACGACCAAAAACTCTTCGGTGTTCTCGAACCCGATAAGAAGAAGGAGTCCGAAGGGGGCGAAGGGGTCGGGATGCTGGTCCAATTCCGCAACACCAAAGGGGATTCGCTCGTTGACCTCATCATCGGAAAAGAGGATGCGCAAGACCCCAAAAAGCGGTTCGTTCGTATCCCCTCCGAAGACGTGATCTACGTCGCGGAAGTCAACACCGCTCCGTTGAGCACCGACTTCAAACAATGGATCGAATCGGATCTGCTCAAACTCAGCGCCAACGACATCGAGACCTTAGGCATACGCAACTACTCGCTCCTGCCGACCAATCAGAACACCCTCGAGTTCGTCCCTAACTACGATGCCGATATCACTTACAACGTCCGCGAAGCGAAGTGGAATCCGACGTCGATGACCGTTTACCAAGAGGGTAAGCCTGCTCCGAGACTTCTCGATGTTAGCGAGGAACTCAATTCCACGAAGCTCAACGAAATGAAAAGCGCGCTGGATAATCTGCGCATCGTCAATGTTTCCAGAAAGCCCACGGGTGTTGCTGCTGACCTCAAGGTCGAGCAACTCGGCGACGAAACCAAACTGGCTCTGCAGCGACGCGGCTTTTTCGCACAAAAAGGAACCACAGGAAACGGCTACGAGATTTTCTCCATGAATGGCGATCTTCAAGTCACACTCAAGGACGGCGTTCAATACCTGCTCCGATTCGGGAAAGGTGCCGGTGCTAGTTTCGAACCCACAGAGTCCGAGGAATCGACCGAAGAGGGTCAAAAGAAAGTTTCGCTCAACCGATTCTTGATGGTCACGACTCGGATCGACGAGTCGAAATTCCCGCAACCCGAGCTCGATCGCGTCCCAGAAACCGTCGAGGAGCTCAAGGCGCTCGAGGCGGCCAAAAAAGCAGCCTTGGCCCCCAAGCCCCCCATCCAAGAGCCTATGCCTTCGGTGCCTGCCCCTGAAGCAACCGAGCCTGCCGATCCCGCCAAACCGACGGAGCCCGCTCCACCGACTGAACCTGCGACACCGACTGAACCTGCAGCACCGACTGAGCCTGCGGCACCGGCCGAGCCTATAGCACCGACCGAGCCCGGCAACCCTGAGAATAAAGCTTCGGGGCGCAGGATCGACTCGGTGACCAAGTTCGTTTCGTTGCAGGATCCGGCACCGGCACCAACACCAACACCAGCACCGGCACCGGCACCGCTCGGGGATGTGCTAGCAGCAGATCCACCAGCGCAGGAAGCCGCCAAGGAACTGACCGATCAGGAATGGGCCGAGCGGCTCGAAGCCGAAAAAGAGCGGATCAACAAGGAAAATCAACGAAAAATCGACCTTCGTAAGGACCGATACGAGGCGGCTAAAAAGCGCGTTGCGGAACTCAATGCGAGGTTTGCTGATTGGTACTACATCGTTAGCGATACGGAGTT
>QWPJ01000235.1 GCA_003671195.1 Planctomycetota bacterium | reverse complement strand
CGTCCCAAATCATGCTCGGCGGCAACCACTTGTGCGCAGACTCATACGCATGCAACGCCAAACCGATTTGCCTCAGATTGTTTTGGCACTGCATCCGCCTCGCCGCCTCGCGCGCCGACTGAACGGCTGGAAGCAGGAGACCAACAAGGACGCCAAGAATCGCCATGACGACTAGCAATTCAACGATCGTGAAACCAACTTTGCAAGTAGACCTCATACGACTTCTCCTTCACTCCAACGCTTCATGAATACCGAATGTACCCAATCGTATCGCAAAATCAAAATGAGTCAGTTCGCAAAACTCCTTGCACGGGACCTAATCGCTTGACGATGTTACCGCGAGGATCGATCACCGCAGAACCTGACCAAGTGGAACAGACAAGTTGCCACGTGCGCGTTTCGATGGCTCGCATGCGAATCGTCGCAAGCATTCTATCAACGTAAACGGGATAGTCGGCGAAATCTCCATCGTACACCAGATGGCAGATTGCGTCCAATTTTTCATTCGAATGGTACTGTGGTAACCAGGGCTGCCACGATTCATAGCAAATAGAAACCGCAATTTTGCGCGTCTTACCCGCCGAGTCGGTAAAGCTCATGACCTCGAAATTAGTACCAGGTGTCAGTTTCGCAGACTCTGGTAATCCCAAAAACTGTTGGATGATCGGATTGCTCAAAAACGATGAATCCGACTCGCGAATTGGAACAAGCGACAATTTCTCATGGACTTGAATCAGTCCAACTTTGGTAACCAAGCACGCGCAATTCGTCTTACGCAACTCCGGAACGGATAACCCATACTTGACTGTCTTCACGCGTTCTAGCAACACAACGCCACCAAGAAAATTCGCGTGATCAGCAACTTCGTCGGCTACTTCCAGAAAACCACAGTTTTTTGTTCTGGGCGTGGTATCAGGCTCTGACCGAGTCAAGGTGTCCCGAATAACTGGCTGGAACGACGCCTCAGGCCAAACAATCAGGTCCAGTTGAGGCAGTTGGCGTACATCCGCAATCGAC
Source organism: Planctomycetota bacterium (assembly GCA_003671195.1). Lineage (GTDB taxonomy): Bacteria > Planctomycetota > Planctomycetia > Pirellulales > Pirellulaceae > JBKCUI01. Next base: position 16,954 of record QWPJ01000235.1, on the reverse strand, counting down.
CGTTCCAATAATGCGTTGCAAAGGCCGGAATCGTCTGACTGTAGATCCTTGCTGTGGGGTTGAACGAGCATGGCGTTGAAGCCAAGAGACTGGGGGGGTACCGAATCCTTGATCCAATGACCGATCAGCCACAAACCGGACAGGATAATCAATCCTGACACAGAGTTGCAAAAACGCAAAACTCCCTTTTTATTCCAACGTGGAACGAGCAAAAAGAAACAAGCGTACAGTATTCCAGAGAAAACGAATGTTGGGAGGATACAAGCCCACTGCGCGATGTCGGTCTCGGAAATGAATTGCACAGGATTTGTGGCAATCCAGAGGAATGGGAACGCGAGGGAAAACAACCACTCGACACCAACAGCTGCCGCCACAAAAAGACCACATCGAAACCAGTATGGGGTTGATCTTGTTGACCAAGCGAGCATCGCCAGGATTGCATACTGCAGCGAGTTGAGCACACAACAAATGGGATGAGTTATCCAGGCCCGTGCGAAGCCTGCGGCAAACGGGGTCCACAACCACGTAGCAAGCGCTCCGACGAACAGCACCAACAATCCCATGGATAGGATGTGAAAGGATGCTCTCCAGTCGAATTTTCTACACCGATCAGGCTGCCCGAGTATCACACGCTCCAATGATGAACGCCCATCATCTCACACGTTTGCCTCACTTGCGCATCCGATTACCTACTGCCAGAATCGTACAGGGACACAGCCGACAAATGCCAGTTTTCGTTTCCATGAGCCTGAAGCGCTAGCCGATTTTTTGCTGGTCGAACGAAATCGGCTAGCGCCTCAGGCTCATTTGGTCGACCGCCGCATTGTGAGCCAGCAACCTGTCGCGAGAAACACGATCCCGCCAATCAACCACCAACTCCATTTCTCGAGAAAACTGCGATCGAATTGAGGCTCTGGTAATCCATAGAACGTCAGAAAGAATTCCTCCTTCGGCACTTCTTGGCGCTTCCATTCGATCGTCCAGTTGTTTTCGGTGACGTACCTTCTGTCCTTATTCAAGCTTTCTACCTTCGTGATAGATTTACTCGCAATTGGGCATCCTTCACGGCCAAGATTGTACTGACGTTGCTCCGTTATTTTGTTTTTCATGCCATCAGTAGAACTCTCAAAAACCCAGTTAGCGGATGCCACCACCCAATCATTAGTTGGATCCAGCACGATTTTCCCGTCGGTTAATTGATATTTATCATTATGCTCCGCATCATACCCGTTATACTCAAACTCGATTTCGACCATTGCCTTACCAAGGACTTCCCGCTTCGCCAGCTTTTTTAATGAAAAATTCGGGTTGCTAAACAATTCCGGGAGTAGTTCGCCAAGAATCATGTAACCGCAAACATCGTTTATTGGAGCATCAAACTCATTCTTTTTCTGGTCTGCTGCACGCTCATCAATTGCCGAATCGACCCCAAGCCGTTCCAGGTAAACGAGGGTTGGAGAATTTGTTGATCTATCAATCGCAAAAGCGTACGATCCATTCGAGCACTTCAATATATTTGTAAGAACACCTTTGCTATTTTCGGCCTCTCGGATCGCGATAAAGCAGTCCTCATTTCTGGCAAATTCGCGTTCGGTTTTCCTTCTTCTTTCCCCGGAAATCCCATCGCCGCTTGAAGAGTCCTCGAGCGAACATCGAATGTTGAATTGAAGTTGCTCGTACTTCGATTTCATCGATGCGAGTGCAGCCATCAATTCAGTCTTCAACGCCGCGTCGTCGTCAGACGCTACGGCACAACTTGCAAATTGGCCGACGGAGAGAAAGAAAGCGATGAACCCGATGAAACAGACATTTCTCGCGGCCTTCATACTGAGTGACATCGACTTTCTTTCTCGCATCTAAAACTGTCCCATAAACAGGATTATTGTTTTTTGCACCGATTTAAAAACAACTGCAGAATAGTCTACTAAAGGCAATTGCACCATCGTTTACGTGTCTTCACATCATAATTTTCCCCCGGTCCGCATTGGCAAGCCCAGCAAGTCAGCAGCCCAGTGTTTCCACACGAGTAACCATCACATGGCTCTTGCTTCCCCCCACAGTTGATGGTGCACTCTCTAGTACCACACCCGGCATCCGCTTGTCCTCCACCCATGATTACACATGCCAGCATGAAGACTCCCGCGAAAATCAAACACTTTCCAACAACTTGCTTGATCATCATTCAAATCCTTATCGAACAAAAGTTACAAACACTTCTTAACACGACCGCTTAGTAAAACATGCGTAGAGGGCGAAACAGGGTCATCCGAGAAAAATTTCACAGATAGAGTGAAATCGGTTTCGGCGTCCGGTAGCGTCAGATTAATTTCGACCCGACGATTTGAGCGGGCAGGTATGGTCAACGGCAATTCCTCCAGGGACATGCAACCGCAACTCAAGTAAGCACCGAGCAATCGCATCTCTTTGTCGGCGGTATTTTGGACATGAACCGGCACGATCAATTTCTCGGTCCCCAAGTCGATCGTACCCAAATCGATTTTGGATACATCGAACATGAGTCTCTGCCCAGTCAAATACGGAATGGTGCGCAGTGGTGAACCCGTCCGCCATGTGGCGTAGGCAAAGGGCAACATCGTTGGGAGTACAAGCATTACCAAAAGTCGAAGCAACCTACCGTCTCTCCAACCAAGCAAGGGTTTCCGTTCGACCGCATTCGTATCCTTGATGCCACTTTCGTAGATGGTACTCATGGAACTTCACCTCCGACTTGAAACGAATTCTTCATGAGCACGTCAAGCGAACGCGTGTCGCCGCTTTCGAGCTTGATTTCGATTTTTACATCAAGTTCAACAGGTTTGCGAATCGCTGCAGCATCTGTCGATTCTAGATCATTCGGCGATTCCGCTCTGAATGTCAGCAACAGTGCGCGGCTCGTTTGCCCTCTGCCGACTGCATAATTGATGATCTCTGCTTGGACACATTGGCAGGATGAAGTAACCGATCCCAGCTCACTGTTCGCTGATATCCCAAGTCGTTGTAGAGGCACACACAGATAACCGTCACGATCCAGCAAAACGATTCCTGCGTCGACTACGGTTGGATTTCCAGAGGTATTGCGTTCCGAATCCAGGGCGGCCTGTGCCACAGATCGGTTCCACTCACACCCGCAGGAAACACACAGGGAAATCGCTACCGCAAAGCTGATGAGCTGTTGAGCTGTTGAGCTAAGGTGCTGATGTGATGGTGTGATGATCTCAATTTCATGACCCTCAGGCAAGTCCCTCTTTTTCCGGCCTTCGTAACGATATCCGTCACAATTTCAGTGTCAAGAAAATTTTTTGAGGTTTTGCAAAAATATTTCCCAACTCGAAACAAGGGAGCACAGTGCGCAACTACCTACTTGCATGCTGTTAGGGCTAGAGCACGAAAGGTTCTCTTATCCGTACAACAACCTCCATCTAATTCATCACCTCGCAACGTCCTACCAAAGTTTTTCGCTTGATTCTAACGAAAACTCGGCGACAAACCCGGTGTAGAAGGCAAGCATTCGAACCGGCTGGGTGACTCGTGAAAGAGAGACGGACAAAACGAACGCAAGTCCATCGAGCCCTTGCAAGGTCTCACCGTCTGCTAGCTCAGCTAGTGGCACCCATTCCTGGCGATCGACTGACCAGACGGGGTGGATCGTTGTCCCAGTAATGGTCTCGACAGTGCCATCGGCACCTAGCACATCCACGCTGGCTACAACGTGGACTTCGCGTGTGACAAACCGTGCGGTGACCACCGAGCCCTCGCCACCGGCAATCGGTGGGCAATCGTCGATGGCAGTGACTAACGCTAGCCCGGAGACATCCAGTTCGGGCAGATTGAATGGTAGCATGCGGCCTGCGCAGATGCCGTTACGTAGAATCCACGAGCGTGGACGAATGATCTCGGCGTCGACAATGCCACCATCGCTGCGTTCGACCGTGATGGACACCTTGGCCCAGGTCGCTTGGTCGGATCTTGTTATTAGCGAATATCAGCGGTTCAGAAAAGCAGGACCGCCAATGGGCCCTGATGACCGCTAATGCTCTCTCTATCTACCAATCGATCTATAAAAACCACTTTCTTGAAGTCCAGAAGCTTGCCTAATTCCCGATCGCGTATTTCAGTAATGTCCCACAGCACCAGAGGGCGATGTCGAAGGGATGGATCGATTGTGAGCCGTCCTCGCACGATGAGACAAAAGGTTTGCAGGCACATTGCTGAACTACACCATACGTGTGTTTGCATAAAAATTCAATTGTCCATACATTTTCAGCTAGGCGCTATTTCTCGTCGGTTTCTATAATTGTTAATGTGAAATCGCGGCAATTTAGTTTCAATATCTCATCCTGCTCTGCATCATATATGTAATAGCGAGGTTCCTGGCAAATTCCATTATCTATTGGGCGTATCGCTAGGTGTGAGATCGAAACCTCACTCCACGATGGCTGATGAAATATTAAGTCTCGCGGGTCTAACAACTCGATCCATAGGGTTTTTCCGCCACCTCGCTGTTGCAACTCAATGGAAACACATTGTTCAATTGAACCATTCCCATGACTGACCTGTGAAAAAGAAAGCCTTCGAACCAGAGGGAACTTCATCGACAATATTTTGTCAAATTCCACTATCTTTTCTTCAGTAGTCATGGCATGAATTCCCCTGGAAGATGGGATAGAATTTCTCGACCCCATTCGTGCCAGTTGTCATATGAGTAAATATGGTAATGTGTGTCTGGGATCTTTTGTGCTAAATTGCCGGCATTATAGTCGGTTCTAGCTACCAATCTGCCGAACTCGTCATAATGTGCTCGCCATGGCTGCACTCTACTCAAGTCGTCTACATAATGCCCAGTAAGGGTTCTAACACCTGGAGGTACTTGCCGAGCAGCTTTTGACGACGCGACGCCAATATTCGTTGGGCATGCATTATGCACCACCACGCCTAGCTCGCCGACTTGATAGACGTGCTCGCCGTGGATTTCGATATTGTAGACCGGCTGGGAGACTCGCGAAAGGGATACGCTCAAAACGACCGCAAGGCCATCGAGCCCTTGCAGGGTCTCACCGTCGGCTAGCTCAGCCAGTGGCACCCATTCCTGGCGATCGACTGACCAGACCGGGTGGATGGTAGTCCCGGTGATCGTTTCGACAGAGCCATCGGCACCCAGCACATCCACGCTGGCTACGACGTGGACTTCTCGGGTAACAAACCGTGCGGTGACGACTGAGCCTTCGCCGTGTGCGATCGGTGGGCAGTCGTCGATGGCAGTGACTAAAGCTAGCCCGGAGACTTCGAGTTCAGGGAGATTGAATGGTAGCATTCGGCCTGCGCAGATGCCGTTACGTAGAATCCACGAGCGTGGCCGAATGATTTCGGCGTCGACAATGCCGCCGTCGCTTCCCTCTGCGGTGATCGACAGCTTGGCCCACGATGCTTGATCAGGCTCGGGCTGCGGGTCGACTTCGGAGCGGTTGGGGTTCTTGGTCGGAACGCGCGCTCCGATCGGCACCGATTCGATGGGGACCTGTAGCTGCGTTCGCGTTGCTACGGCTGCGTAGCGCTCGGGTGCAAGCCATGGTGTCTTTTGGGATGGCTCGTCGAGCCAGGATGGATTAGACCAAAGTGAATCGGTTGAGGTTGATTGGCCTGGGAGATTTGATACGGTGAATTGTCACTAGATGAAGAGTGACTTTCCGAATTCGCGAATGCATTTTAGCAGAATGTCTGGCAACGCCGGAGCGAGGACTTGTGATGCGCCCCATCTGGGCAATCGGCTCAGTCTTCAGACTCGTTCGACATTAATTCCGCTTGTACACCTTCGAAAATCCGAGCAAACGCGTCATTGGCATCCATGCAGTGCTCCTTCGAATAAGTCTCAGCTAACAATTTGGCAAGATCGACAAGCACAATTCCCCACGCTGCGGGGTCCTCCCACACAAGCGAGCTAATTGAAAACTGCTGTTTATTGTTAAGAAGCGAGATCTCCAGGATTCTATTCTCCATGGTTATTCATCCTATTCATTATTTCGCAAACACTAGAGATGCTTTCCACTGGTATCGGTAGACCGAGCTGTTGCATGCTCGGAAGATCGGCACGTTTCGCATCGTAATGTCGACGTTCTCGAAACGCGACCGTCTCAAGCTGCGAAAACTCATTCAGGAATCGAATCTTTCCGTCGAGAATATTGGTGCTTTCAACAAAAGAGCACACTTTGAGTTTTTGGCAATTTTGAACGGGTAATAGCGATTCAATCGTTCCGACGTTGTCAATTGCCAAGTATTCCAGTTCTTTACAATTCTCGACAACATCTAGACTGGAGAGCCCCTTGCATGTGTCAACGTCCAGATAGCGGAGGTTCTCCAGATTGCGAATGAAGCTAAAGTCCGCCAATTTGCTAAATCCAGCTAACCGCAGGTACTGCAAATCGAATTCTCCAAGAACTGAAAGATCTTCTGCTCGCGACTGCAGAAACCCCACATGTGTTAACCCCTCGTTTTTCCGCAAACTGTCGACATCTCGTTGTTTTGGACAATACCATCCAATTTTTCTAAGACTGTTCCGAGGTAGGTTGATCGGCTCTTTTACCGAATCAAGATACAAATCCTCAAGCATTTCCAGTTCCGAAAGATCGAGAGAATGCTGAATTCCAGCCGGTAGATCTAGCCTAACGAGACCTGTTAGCTCCTGCACCACGTCAATATCACTATTGTCGCCGCCGATAATGATGAGACCTTTCAGATTCTTAAATTTCTCTAGGAATCTAAGGCTTCCACCTCGCCAGCCCTTGGAGACATTGAGTTCAATCCGCAAATCGCCCAGTCTGTTCAGATCATCGACTGCAGTGTCCGTGGGAACCTCAGTAACGACAACTGTTGATCCGCACACCGTATCTGGAAAGTAGTCGGTCATCATTATCGAACCTTAACCCCATTTTTGAGAAGTATTTCGGCAGCACGGGCCAAACCGATTGGATTGACCTTATTCGCGAGAATGCCACCTGGACGCACTCCACCCAGTGAGTTAATCAGCATCTGCTCCGCAATTTCCCGTGATGTCTTCCCGCCAGTGATCTGCATTATAGTAGCCGATGCCGCTGATGTAAGCCTGCCGTCCCTTACGTGCTCAGTAAGCCTACGCGCAACATCTACGCTTTGACCCACATATGTCTTGCCCGTAGTCGTTATGAAAACATAAATGCCCTCACACGCATTATGCACAAGCAGCCCAAGCTCGCCGACTTGGTAGACGTGCTCGCCGTGGATTTCAATATTGTAGACCGGCTGGGAGACTCGCGAAAGGGATACGCCCAAAACGACCGCAAGACCATCGAGCCCTTGAAGCGTCTCACATTCGTCAAGCTCACTTAGCGGCACCCATTTTTGGCGATCGACTGACCAGACTGGGTGGATGGTCGTCCCGGTGATGGTCTCGACAGTGCCATCAGCACCTAGCACATCCACGCTGGCTACAACGTGGACTTCGCGGGTGACAAACCGTGCGGTGACGACCGAGCCTTCGCCGTCTGCGATCGGTGGGCAATCGTCGATGGCAGTGACTAACGCTAGCCCGGAGACTACCAGCTCAGGGAGATTTAGCGGTAACATGCGCCCTGCGCACAGGCCGCTTTCCAATATCCACGAGCGTGGACGAATGATCTCGGCGTCGACAATACCACCATCGCTGCGTTCGACCGTGATGGACACCTTGGCCCAGGTGGCTTGGTCGGGCTCGGGTTGCGGGTCGACTTCGAAGCGGTTGGGGTTCTTGGTCGGAACGCGCGATCCAATCGGGACCGATTCGATGGGGATCTGTAGCTGCGTTCGCGTTGCTAAGGCTGCGTAGCGCTCGGGTGCAAGCCATGGTGTCTCTTGGGATGGCTCGTCTAGCCAGCTTGGGTCCGACCAAAGTGAATCCGTTGAGGTTGATTGGCCAGGAACCGCAGTGCCGTGCTCATCATCTCGCAAATCGCCACAGAGACAAAGGACCGCGCAACGTACCAAGTAGCGATTGACCACGTTGAGAGCGCCAAGGTACGTTCCGCCGTCGGTCTTTGTCGGCGACTGTACTTAGGTAATTGAGATCGTCGATGCCAATGCGGTCACTTAGGTGCGTTACCCCGACCGCTGCACGTACCCTACGACTTAAGACCTACGAACACTCCGCGGGACCCGATAGCCTGGTTTTTCAGACCACTGCCATAGGCCATTTTCGCTAAAAATTCGACAGGCGACAAAATCGCAAATATCCATGTTTTTACAGGGTGAAATGCCCCGGGACTCGTTTGGGGGTGAGTCCCGCGATTTAGAGCCTTTTGCCCAAAACTGAGCCTTTTGGGCGCGTCATGGTCATCGAGCGCGTCCCGCGGTTTGGCTGCGCGGAAAGTTTGCTAACTCGCGATCCCTTTGATTTTATTGGGTAGAAATGCAAAGACCCGCTGGGGTTATCCAGCGGGTCTGATTGCCATTGGTCACCTTGCGGTGGCCGCGTTGATGGAGGCGGTTTCCTGGACTCGCAAGGGTGCCATTTGATAACCGACCTGTCGCAGGTTTGAGACTCGTTTGCGGAGCTGATATTTTGGCCTCGAAACTGGCCAACACACTGGTAAACCGCGAACGCCGAGAGTTACTGCTCTCGGCGTTTTGCATTAACGCGAGGATTTCCAGGGGTTTGCAACGGTTCTTGCCGCGCGCCCCGACTCTCTAGTTCGAGGAGCGATTTACCGGGTCCGGAAGCAACCATGGAGGTTGTCCGCGCACCCCGAGCGAAACTCTCTTCGAACAAACTCGATACACTCGCGCTTTGGAATGCGGAAAAACCTGGAAAAACGAGCTTTTCTGTTTTTGCTCGTAAATTCAACTCCGTTGCCAACTCCCCTGTCGATCTCGCCATCGGAGCAGCGCTGTTAACCAGCAACGATTTAGTTTTTGGCCCGCTCATTGGTGACCGGTGAGTTGACGTGCCGAGTCTCTGAGATCCTCTACTTTCAACTTTCTTCAATCCACTCTCTAGCCGCGCATCGCCCCGACGTGAAATCCCTCAAGCCCGGAGACAAGAACCCGCTCGACGCCATCAGCGCCGAACTTGTCGAAGTGCGTGTCGAATTCGAGCCCGGCGATGCAAAGGAACTGGTCTTCAACATCCGCGACATCATGGTCGCATACGACTGTTGCCGTCTCATGGCCGGCTTCCGCCTTTACCGTTCATCAGCTCATTAGGTATGAGCTTTCGCCGTCCAGCACTGCTCGACACTTTTCAGACAACATTGAGCAATCAAGCAGTTGGCTCGAATCAGTTTGTCGTCGACGTTATTTACCGAATGTTGTGAAGTGCACAGTGTTTTGGTGTGGATTTGAGGAGAAGCATCAGGCGATCACTTCGCGTATAACTCGGGAGTCGCCATCGATCTGGGTCAGTCGCTGCTCGAGACCCTGGAAGTAGTAGGTCAGCTGAGAGTGGTCGAGGCCCATCAGATGCAGAATCGTAGCGTGTAGATCACGGACCTGAACGCGATCTTCGACGGCACGGAATCCGAATTCATCCGTCGCGCCGTAGATCGTACCGCCACGGATTCCCCCGCCTGCCATCCAAACTGTGTAACCGTAAGGATTATGATCGCGACCGGCTGAGCCCTCCGATGTCGGCGTGCGGCCAAATTCACCACCCCAAATCACGAGTGTGGAATCAAGCAGGCCTCGCGCCTTCAGATCGGAAATCAATCCCGCGATCGGTTTGTCAATCTGTTTGCCATTTCGAACATGCTTTGCATCGTTCTCACCATGAGTATCCCATCCGTCACCGCCACCTCCGTGGTAGAGCTGAACAAAACGGACACCCCGCTCGACAAGGCGTCGTGCGTTGAGGCATTGAGTACCGAACGATCGCGTTTCATCCTGATCGAGACCATAGAGCGACTTCGTCTGTTCTGTTTCCTGGCTCAGATCGACCGCTTCCGGGGCGGTCGTCTGCATGCGATACGCCAGTTCATACGCCGCGATGCGAGCTTCTAAGGCGTTGTCGTGTTTGTATGACTGTTGGAATCGTCGGTTGAGAGATTGGGAAAAGTCCAGGACTCTTCTCTGTTCAGAATCGCGAAGCGTGTCTGGCGGATTCAGATACAGGATTGGAGTCCCCACGTTCCGAAGTTCCGTCGCGGAATGCACTGCGGGAAGGAAGCCATTGCCATACGTCACCGGTCCACCTTTCAGTGGCCCATCGCGCATGACAATATATCCCGGCAATTCCTCAGACTCGGAGCCCAATCCGTAAGTGGTCCATGCGCCCAGACTGGGCCGTCCCATTTGGCTCGAACCGGTGTGGGTCAGATAAAGAGCGGGTGCATGATTGAACTCAGTGTGATAGCAACTTCGAATGACAGCCAATTCATCAGCGACCTTCGGAAGATGTTCGAAGAGATCCGACATCTCGATTCCCGATTCACCGCATCGTCGAAAGCTTCGATGACTGGCCAGCAGTTTGGCTTCGCTCGCCTTGGTGAATTCGAGATTGAGATCGGCAAAACCAGGTGGCAGAGTCTTGCCCGCATACTGCTGCAACAATGGCTTAGGATCGAACGTATCGACCTGACTGGGGCCACCGTGCATGAACAAGGAAATAACGGCTTTCGCCTTTGCAGGATGATGCATTTCGCTGGGAGCGAGCGGATTGTCCGATCCCAAACAACGTCGATTCAGATCGAGAAGAGCCAACGCACCAATTCCCATCCCCGCACGAGAGAGCAGGGATCGTCGATTCAAGTACGAGTTGCCAATCTTCTGAGTGTGGTTTTTCATTCAGTTCACGCTAATGAATTCAGAAGTATTGAAGATCGCTAAACAAAGATCGGCGAGGACACGCTCCGAAACCCGATCGCTCCCTTTTGCCTTGTAACTTGATCGCGACTCGGCGAGGAAGTCCTGAGCTGCCTGACGTTCTTCGTCCGAAATCTCGCGACTATATGCCAATCGCCAAGCCAGCTCGATTTGGGCGGCTTCGCTCTCTCCTGCCTCTCGAATCAATCGCTCGCTCATGGCAATCGACTGTTGTGCGACGGTCGAGTTGTTTAGCATCGTCAGAGCCTGCGCCGGAACGGTGGTCGTTTGCCGTGTCGGGCAGCTAACGCTGTTGTTGGGCGGATCGAAGGCCTCGAAGAAGGGGAATCGAAAGGACCGGCGATTCAGGATATAAATTGCGCGGCGATTTTGTTCTGCTGTCACTGGCCACTTCTTGCCGGTGTTCTGTTCGATATCATAAATCCCCAGCAATTCTTCTGCGGAAAGGGCGGGCACGAACGGAGGACCATAGCATTTCAAGTCCAACGTTCCCGCCGCTGAGTGCAGATGATCCCACACCTCCTCGGCGGATAATCTTCGCGACGGGAAACTCGACAGCAACTTGTTTTCAGGATCTGTTTGTATCGCATTGGGTAAGCGATGAACGGCCTGTTGATAGGTCGCGGAAAGAAGTATTCGGCGGTGCAAATGCTTCAAGTCCCAACCGTTCTCGCAGAAATCAAAGGCCAACCAATCGAGTAGTTCCGGATGGGACGGAGGATCGCCCTTGAGTCCCAGGTCGTTGGGAGTCGCGGCGATTGCCCGCCCAAAGTGCCATTGCCATACGCGATTCACGAAACTTCGAGCGGTCAATGGATTCGAGGGTGACACCAACCATTTCGCCAACTGCGCGCGACGATGAAGGTTCTCATCGTTCCCATCAGGAAGTTCTCCTCCTCCTGGGAAGAACGCAGGGATCGAAGGGCCGACTAGCCCTCGTGGTTTCGATAACTCACCACGTCCAAGAAGACGGATCGGCGTCGGATTCGATGCGTGCCTCAGGATCCGATAGTGATTCCGTTCGCCTCTGCCCCAGCCTTTCTTATTCGTGTTTCGATCCCACGTTTCGCTTGCCGCAAAAACCGCTTCGAGTCCAAAGTAGTCACGCTGGCTGATCGGGTCGTACTTATGGTTGTGGCAATTGGCACAACCGACAGTCAAACCCAACATTGCCTCCCCAAAGGTGGAGACCTGGTCTGTGCGCCTCACATACTCGAGCATCTCAGGAAAGCTGTCGAGCGCGTTTTGCCATGGGCCCAGCGTCCAAATCGCCACCGCATCCGACATCTCTTCCGCTTGTTCTGGCCAAAGTTCATCACCGGCAACTTGCTCCAGAAGAAACCGATCGATCGGCTTATTGGAGGCGATGCTTCGAATGACAAAATCCCGATAATGCGATGCCTGTTCATAAAGGATGTCCGTTTCGAAACCGCCGGAATCCGCATAACGCACAACATCAAGCCAATGCCTCGCCCAGCGCTCGGCGTAGGCATTTGATGCAAGAAGCTCTTCGATGAGTTGAGCGTAAGCATCGGGCCGTGTGTCCGACATGAATGCTCGAATTTGATCGGGAGTCGGGGGCAGTCCTGTCAGATCGAAGTAAACGCGTCTGAGTAGTTCGTATCGCGAAGCAACCGGAGCCGGCTTGAGGCTCCCTTCTGCAAGTTTCTGTGCGATAAACCGATCGACAGGCGTTTTGATCCACGTCGAGTCCGTGGATTCGTAAAGTGTCGGTAACGGCGGTTGCCTTAACGGCTGGAACGCCCAATGGTATTTGTAGCTCTCGATGCGAGGATCAGCAGTTTCCTCACTCGCAGGCCATACGGCACCTTGATCGATCCAGGCTCGGATCAATCCAATTTCCTCTGGCGACATGCGATCACCTTCGGGTGGCATGGATTGTTCTGTATCAAGTCCGGAAATGCGATGGACCAACGCACTCGAGATGCTGTTGCCAACGAAAATTCCGGGACCGGTCTCACCACCTTCGAGTACTTGTGCCCGTGTCGCCATAGAAAAACCACCCTGATCGAGACCCGGGCCGTGACAGTCGAAGCAGTACTTCTTGAGAAGTGGCTTGATGTCGGTAGTGAAATCCACGTTGCGATTTGCAGTCGGGGGAAGATGTGGCGCAACTTTCACGGCATCGTGATGCGCACGGACTCTTTCCTCTGTGAGCACATGCGAGTAGATCGCAATCGCTGTTAAGGCACCGCTGAAGTTCCGGCCACCTTTTTCCCAACTCTCTCCACCGATCTGGATCGGCCGGTCATTGGCAATGGACCCCGCGTTGTCCTTCGCACGGTCGGCCTCTTTGCCATCGATAAACAAAGCGTTTTCACCCGTAACGCTGTGGGTCCAGACCAGATGATGGTACCGCCCATCATTGAGACCTGGCGGTGACGCCAAAACAATGTCTCCACCGTCGGATGGGCCAACGCCGACCAGAATGCGACCTTCGTTAACGCCTTCGTTCAAGCTCCCGCCGATGATGCCCCAATCGCTCGATGCCCAACCGCCGGTGAACTTGCTGACCAGTGTCGCGCTTCCTGGCCAATAATTCGCATCCCAAACCTGATCACTGCGAAACCAGAGTTCGACGGACAGGCTTTGGGAGTCAAACCTGCTTGAGCCATCCAGCTCAACGAGGCTCATGCCATCGAACTTTGCCAACGTGCCTGAGATTTCGTCGTCCTTATCAATGAACTGAACGCCATGCGTGGCCACCGGATTCCAGTGCTGACGATCCACTGGCAGCCCGCCCTTGAGCGGGTTCGATTTCGTGGTACTGCTTTTGAGGGGAAGGTAGTAGTAAACAGCCTGATTGTTGAGAACGTCTTCGTTGGCTCGCGACTCGCGATCCTGAAACCCATGCGCGGCGTGACTCAACGTTAAGAACAGAAAGACGAGACCAATGAGAGTTCGCATCGGTGCTGTAGATTCTCGATGAACAATGCAATTGGACGTCACTAATACCTCATCAATCAAGGACGAACGCACAGTTGATAACCCAGATCAATCGGTCCGTATTTTGTCTGTTGTTCGTTTTGATCACGAGTTGATTGTAACCTTCCTTCAGTAACACAGCAAGCGAAGCGGTGTCGAAACCACTGGAATGATCCAGCGTAGCCAGCTTTGTTCCATTGAGCCAGATGATGGCCCAGTCGTCGAACGCCAGCCGAAGCGTCGCCGCGCGATTGGTTTCGCTGTGAAGTGTGGTTTGGACAAAATACGAATGATCTGTGGGTGGATACGGTACCCGGTGCTGAACAGTGTGCTCCAGCCTCAGCCAGCCACGTTCGCTCTTGAGTTTGTGCAGGGGCAATTCCGTCGAACCCACTTTGACGACAGCGGGCAGTTCGGTTTGCGAGAGTTGTCGGACCACATCGTCGGTCGACTGCTGGAAGGCATTGAAATCGGCCCCATCTGCAATCAATCCAACGGCAGTCCAGTCCGCTGGAGAGTTGACCGTCGGAGCGTTCGATTGCGGAACTTTGTAAAAGTACGAGACCGCTTCGTAGTCATCGGGCCGAGCATTCGAGGTAAACAACAACGACGACCGAAACAGAATCGGATCTGCTCCAAAGAAACGGTAGAACACCCCATCCTGATCGTTGCGGCCGCGGTTGTCGCGATATGGGCAGCCAGCCCACTGCGTCTGATACTGATTGAATCCCCATGAGAATCCAAAGTCATCCTCAACATTGGCTCCGCAGATGACATGGGGATCCGTCTCGCCATCAATCAACATACGAGTGCCGCTGTTGTGGAAGACCATGTCACCATGATCTTTCTGACGATATCCCATAAAGTATCCCGCCAGAAACCCAACGCCGTCCGTCTCCACGATCGGGAACGGCTTCGCAGGTGATGCGGGTTCGGCAATGTTTCGTTGAGAATAAAAGCGCAGCGGAGTCAGATCGACATGCTCGCGGTATTGCTGCCAGTCAAACATAGCTGCTCCGTTTTTGGAAGTCTTGCAGTGCAGCCGAATAACGCAGCTTTTGGCAAAAGGAATTGGCAGATAACAATTCCAGCCCGGCGACGCTTTTGGGGGAATTAACGGATCATTCGTCACCGTGAAGTTAGGAAAGTTCGCGATTCCTGCGCTGGCGACGTGATAGTCCTCAAAGCCCAGCAATGCTCCAAAGAACGATCGAAACGGCATTCGAACCTGAGGCTCTTCGGCATCGTCAACATGGATCTCTATTTCAAGATCCTCGATTTGCTTCTCTGCAAACACGAACCACAAATGCCGCACACATCCCGGGCCGCGAAGGTTCAGGACGTCAACCGCTTGATCGGCAGGCATCGCAATATTGGCGGTTGAGCGGCGCGATCGAAACTGTGCAGGAAGCTGCAACAAGGGCACGGCAGGATCGGCATAGGTCTTGGGAAAGGGATCGCCCAGATTCCCCGCAGTAGCGATCGGCGATTCCAATCTTGCCTGAGTTGGCACTACCGCCTCGGTCGGTGTTTGCGACTGGCAGGTATCCGGCAGGATAAGGCACGCGAAAATGCTAAACGTAAGGCGAGTCAGACCGGAACTAATCACGTGGGGATACGACATTGTTGAGTCCGTTGTAAATCTTGAAAGAAAAAGCGAGACCGTGGGGATTGTTCGTTTGGCTGGATCATTTTGTCTTCCAGGCGGATCGTAATTCGTAAGCCTGAAGAGTCAGAACGGTTGCTGATCCACCACGGGTTTCAAGAAAGATTCGTCGATTCTCTGGCTCGCAGTTGAACGGCATCGGTATGTAGCAAAGCCCATCGCTTGCGAAAACCTCTAGACCAGTACGATCACAGTAGATCGTGAGTCGAAGTTTTCCATCTCGAAGTGGAGCAGGTGCGCGTTGACCGTTGACTGTCAGCTCCTGCATCTTCGCATCATAAATAATCATTGAATCGCGGATGTTAAAGACGATCTCGTTCGCATCACCCGGATCTATCTCGGTGCGTATTTCGAGCAATTCGACTTGAAATTCATCGAGAGGATTTTTGTCGCCCGGCTTCAATGTCATCGATTCCAAGGCAAGCGTTTTACCTCGAAGTGATTCGAGTTCCTTCACTGGCGAGAACGTCATGCGTGGGCCGTCGTCGGTTTGGGTGAGTTTCAGTTCCAGCGGCACGGTCATGCTTTGATTGAACGGCATTCCCTTCGTCTCCGTTTGCCACCAGCCGATGAAAATGCGGCGGCCATCCGGCACGTCGCTGAACGACTGAGCGGCGTAGAAGCCTTTGCCGCGATGACCGGGCAGGCGTGTCACGTCAGGCAGGAATTTGTTCCCGTCGAACGAGCCGATCGCATAGGCGCTGTCCGCGCCGAGCAGCACGTACTTTTTCCGTGCGGCGTCGCCATCCACCGCCAACTCGAAAAAGTCCGGGCATTCATAGAGAAACGGGGTCCCGGCAAGACCCTCGGCAATGCTCGCCAGAGTCCAGTCTCGCAGGTTTGGTGAGGTGAAGAAATGCACCGTGTGTTTTCCGCCCTCGAGTCCGACATAGAGTACCATGACCCATCGCTTGGTGGGTTCATGCCAGATTACTTTCGGATCGCGGTTACCGCTGGTGATCTGCTTGAGGACAGGATTGGCTGCATACTTCGTGAATTTCCTGCCGTCCGTGCTGTAGGCCATGCCCTGCACGGTTGGGTTTCCGAAGGCTGTGTAGAAGAGCACGAGTGGTGGCTTGCCATCCTTGCCTAAGCCGCTGGTGTTGTTCCAATCGACGACGGCGCTGCCGCTGAACATCGGGCCCATGTCATCGGGCAGAAGCTTGTCGCCGAGTTCCTGCCAGTGAACGAGGTCTTTGCTGACGGCGTGGCCCCAGTGCATATTGCCCCAGCCCCAGCCGTAAGGGTTGTGCTGGAAGAAAAGGTGATACTCTCCGTTGTAGAAGACGCAGCCGTTCGGGTCGTTGTTCCAGCCTCGCTTCGGCGAGAAATGGAACTGCCCACGCAGGGATTCACGATACATGTGCTCCGCGTCGTTCACTGTATCGCTTTGGCTGATAGAACTCAGCGCAGTGGAATCCTCCGGCAACTTGTCCACTCGCAGTGTTACGGGTTTTCCCTGCCACTCGCTCACTTCCATGGGAGCCCACCAGTCGGGCGTGCCATCGGCTAGTTCGATGT
>QWPJ01000212.1 GCA_003671195.1 Planctomycetota bacterium | reverse complement strand
TGGACCGTTCAAAACCTGACTAACCTACTCAATAACCACAAGCATCTGCGCGACTTCCCAGAAAAGTTCGAACCCATTTTTGAGGATCTGTACCCCACGACAATCGCAGACGTTGAGTGGCAATTGATGGTCGCGCCGCATGCTGATGGCTTCTTATCAGCGGTTCAGCGATATGTGGTTAAGAAGGGCACCTACGAGCCAGAAGAGGGCTCACCAGCGTGGATCATGGTGCAACTATTCCGCCCCGGCGTGGAGACAGCGATTGAACGGGCGTCGAATTACAATCGACGTTTGCGCAAAGCGCAGCAATGCATGTTTGGCGACATGGCAAAAACGAAACCGCACGATGCCACCATCAAGGCAGATAGCGACATTGCAAAGACAGAAGAGCCGCAACAGTCGACTACCAATTCAAGTACCCAGATTGCCATCCCTCCTGGTGCCAAATGGTCAGAAGTCGCAATAAGATTCTTGGACGCCCACAACGTACAAGTCACTTTTCGAGAGCAAAGTCAGCGATTCCACTTTACGCAAATGAATATGGCGGACGGTCGCTCCAATCTGAAGCCGACAAAGCAGTGGGACTTGCTTTACTCATTCGCTCGCGATAACGGGGTGATCAACTGGGGAAGCAAAAGTGCCTCATCCAAACTGAAGAAGCAGAAGCAAGAGCTTAGTGAAAAACTATCCTCGCTATTTGCCATCGTCGGGGAGCCAATCGTCTACCTGGATGAGGAGAAAGGCTGGAAGACAGTATTCCATATATCGGACTCGTGATTTCCGTCATCGATCTGTACGCCTTGAATTGATCCATTTCTTCCGTTGGCTTTCCCAGCTTGAGTCCATCGACAATTCCTGAAGTTCTTTCAGGCTCACGCTATTGCTCTCATGGGCGTCCATACTTCTTTGAAGTAGTTCTTCCTGAATCTCCGGCGCAAGCAGTCGCAAGTTCATGATTTGCGTCACGCGTGCTCTGGTCACATGCCCGAGACGGGCTAGGTCAGCGTAGTCGGTGACGACGCCTTGCCGGATCAGATCCTCGAAATGGATCGCAAGAGCCATGTAGCGTGAGATGCGGGGGATGCGTTCAAGTGCTGGCTTGGACTCGTCCGATTGCGATGCCCCTTCGACAATTTGCTTCTTGGCCCCACGGCCGCGTTGCTTGATTGAGAACTGAAAGTCGACGCTAACTGGCTTATTCATGATGCGGCCTCCACGAGTTCAGGACGGTTCTCGATAGCGATCGTCTTGATGCCATCGGGATGAAAGGTGATGGTCACGCGACCGGTCGCTCCGTCGTAATCGATCTGCTTGACGATCAACTGGACGATCCGCGACTGCTCGCGGACTGTGAGCGATTCCCAGATCGGTTCGAAGCTAGCCAATGCGTTTACGACATCGTCGCGAGTTAGCGTCTGGGCCTGCATCGCCGTCAGCTTTGCGCTGACGATCGTATGTCGATGCTCGGCGCGTCGAAGACTCTCATGCCAGTCGGCTAATTGTTCCAGCGAAGTTGCGTCGGGCGAAGCTGGCTTAATCTTGGGGGCGGCAACGCGGATTGCTTCGTTCCAGTATTCCAGCTCTTTCACAAGTTCGTCCCGTTCGGCCACAAGCGCCCCCAGTTCGCGTTCGGATTGGAGCTTGGCTTGTTCCACCACTTCGTCGACGAGCGCCGCGTCGTGGCCAACGTGGCGTATCTTGTCGACGACAAACTTCTCGATCTCGGCGGCCGGCACCGACTTGGACTTGCAGTTCTTCCAGCCACGTTTCTGGGCCTTCATGCAAACGTAGTAACGGTAGCGTTTCGATCCGTTCTTGGTCGTGTGCGTCGGCGTCATCGAACAGTCGCAGCAAGCACATCGCAGGATTCCTTTGAGCATCGCGCCGAACTTGTTTCTCGCTTCGACACCGCCAGTTCGACCGTTGCGGCGAAGGAGCGACTGGACCTTCTGCCAGACCTCTGTAGAAATGATCGCATCATGCTCTCCTTCGTTTACTTCGTCTTTGTAGCCAAGCTTGCCGATGTAGGTCACATTGGTCAGGAGTCGGAACAGCGTTGCCTTGGTAAACGGCGAGCCGCCCCGGAGGGTTCCCTTCTTCGTTTTCCATGACTTGTTGTTCCAGCCACGGTTGTCGAGTTCAGCGATGGTCGCCATGATCGATTCGCGTTCTAAATACAGGCTGTAGATCGCCCTGACCCTATTGGCCTCGACCTCGTTGATTCGAAGCTTGCCACCTTGCGGCTCGATGTCGTATCCAAGCAGCGGCATGCCACCAGACCATTTGCCTTTACGTCGCGCCGCAGCGATCTTGTCACGGGTTCGCTCCGAGATCAGCTCGCGTTCGAACTGCGCGAACGACAGCAGCACGTTGAGCATCAGCCGGCCCATCGAGTTGGTTGTGTTGAACTGCTGTGTCACGCTGACGAAAGCGACCTGGTTGCGTTCGAAGACTTCGAGCATGCGAGCGAAGTCCATAAGCGAGCGGCTCAGTCGGTCGACCTTATAGACGACCACGCAGTTCACCTTGCCGGCTTCGATGTCCGCCAGCAATTGCTTGAGCGCCGGACGATCCATGTTGCCACCGGTGAATCCACCATCGTCGTAGCGATCGGGCACGCAATGCCAGCCCTCTTGCGTTTGGCTTTTGATGTACGCCTCGGCGCATTCACGTTGGGCGTCGAGCGAGTTGAATTCCTTGTCGAGCCCTTCGTCTGTGGACTTGCGGGTGTAGATCGCACAGTTCAATTGGCGATTGATGTTGGCCTTGTTCATTTGTCACCGCCTTTTTTGTTGAGCTTGAAGAAGTGGTATCCGTTGCAGTGCTGGCCCGTAATCTTCTTGGCCACAGCGCTTAGCGTCTTGTAGATCGCCCCCTCGTATTCGAAGCCGTTCTCCAGAACGAGCACCACGATTTTCTCGCCTTTGTAGACTCGCTCGATCTCTGATCTCGGCGGCGGGAGACGATTGTCTTCTTCTGGCTGGACGAATCCCGTCACGGTGTCGCCCGTCGACTTCAGGGCTGGCTTGATGGCTTTGGGGGCAGTCGTACGGATGTCGGTGCCGCGAGCAAGTTCAGCGGCGCGACGCCTGGCCCGCTGTGAAATGTCACCTTCGATGTTGGCCTGCATCTTCCAAGCGATGCGTTTGACGAGCCACTGCTTGTTGCGAGTGTTGGTCGGCTCGCCCCACGTCTCTTCGAATTTCTCTCGCAGCCGCCCCACTGTCATGCGTTGGAGCAGAGCGACCTCTTTGTCGATGTCGATTTGCATTGATTTCTCCTTAGAAAGCGGACTCACTGGTCGTTAACCACGTTGGTCACAGAGAGCACGCTTTCCGGCGAAAGCTCAAGGCAAGCTGTTGGCAATTCCACTGGATCGTCGTCGATTTCTGAATCCAGGATCGCCACACGCGATTTCATTCGCACAATGCCGGCGGCCAGAATCGCAGCGATTTCCGATCGCCGAGCCGGCGCGGACAATGAGGAAGGGGGAACAGACGATAGCAACTCGCACCTCCATGCTCAACGCCGCCATGATTAGCGGCTCGAAGACAGGCATTCGCAGCAACAACAGCCGCGTCTATCTGTAGGAATACCCGGTGCGGGTTCGAAATGACGGATTAGGGTGCGAAAGAGACGATCGAATTTCTTGCTTGCTGCACCCAAAGCCTGAATACCGACGCACTCAGCCAGAAATTCGAACTGCAAATGCAGAATCACGACAATCTTGAAAGCGATTCGTAAATCTGCTGACAGTCAGAAAGTACCACGCATTGATAGTTGGACTCGCATCCAAAATTGCTGTCGTATACTAAGTGCCGCAAGCTAGCCTCGGTCAGAAACATGTCGCAATAGCCAATCGCGGAAGTTGCATGGCGAAAGTCTTCAAAATCTCCTTTCTTGTAGTTTCGGGTTCGATCCAGTCTTACAAGTGCATGTAGTGCCGCAGGTATGCTAACGCTCGGCATTTCAGTTGTAATTCGCTTGTTTCGAAATGCTTCACGAATCATCCTGCTCACCATTTTTCCGGCGAAACAAAGTTCAGATTTACCAGTGCCACCAACTGTATTGCCAGCGAGAGCTGACTGTTGCTGAAGATATTCGCCAATGGCTAAGTGATGTGACTCTAGGACCCCGTCGACTTCGTCTAAAAAAAGGGAATGAAACTGATCTTTCGCTTTTTGGTGCTCAAACTTACCGCTTGTGAGTTTGCTTGCTAGGTCATGGTTTACACGCTGATCTGTTCCGTCGCTTAGAGGCATGACTTCGACCATGTCTTCGAATGAACATGACCACAACACATCGTCCATTGCCTTCTGAATTGCATTTGCAACAAGAGGGTCTACTGAATTGTCGTCTAAGGAAATAAATGTATCGCCGAGAACGAAGCCCACGCGTGTCCAGACCATCTGCTCGATTGGGATAAGTTCAACGTGTGGATGAATTATGCGATGATAAAAAGACACAAACTCGCAACCAAACAATGGGTCGGGCGGTTGGATTGCAAAGCCACCACTGAGTTCGTCAATCATCTTCGCGGTAGCTCCGCGAGTAGCTTTGTCAGTCTGATACAGCAGTTCCGCGAAGACTGGATAGCTAATTGGGCAAATCGTTGATCCGCACTCTCGGAGCCTTCGCAACTCACTGGCGATCTGAACGTGAATTGGTTTTTGTTCCCTACCCAAATAGACATCCCGAACGTAGATCCAATACTTAGTATCCAAGTAGATGCGTCGTTTGCTAGCCGCTTGCCTGCCCCAATCACGCCTTCGTTTTTGAGTATAGGTGATAGCGTCCACATCAGGGTGCTGCAAATGAAAAGCAAGCGTGTCTGGTTTGTTCTTCAGACTTTTGGGAATTCGGATTCCTTTTCTCATCGCCTTTCGTTCTGTCCAAGTTAAGCGACCGAATACGTAGCTTGGTGGTCGCAGTCCTTTTACTAAAGTCGTGGTGCCCTTATGGGCCTTATGGGGTTGTTTGCGTCCATGGTACTGATTCCACTGTCCCTACGTAGCGAGTTGTAAGACGATTGCTGTAGGTGTCGCGATATCCACAAATCCTTAGGATTACCATTTCGACCATCCATAGACCAGCTTTCCAAGCATCAAGATAAGTCTGAGAGTAAACACTTCGATTCTTGACGTCAGGATGAACGAGTGAATTACGGATATCGCTAAACGCATGCGGCAAATCTTGCCATTTCACAGAGCTATCTGTTTGAATCAAGCTACAGATTGACTTACAGTTTGCAGGGATCTTGCTCGGTATCCCAAGAGAGCCAAGAAGCAACCTGATTTTATCCGATGCCCAGAGGTCCT
>QWPJ01000197.1 GCA_003671195.1 Planctomycetota bacterium | reverse complement strand
GAAAAATATTGCATTAGTTGTCATGGTGGTGCAAAGCCCAAGGGTGAGCTTTCATTGGAGCCTTTCCGTGATGTTGGTTCGATGGTGAGCCAACGGAAAATTTGGGAGTCCCTTGTAAAGCAGGTCGCCTCCGGAGAAATGCCCCCAAAGGGTAAAGATAGGGCCCGCCCCACCGTTACAGAGGTTGAAGACTTTAATAAACTGGTTAAATCCATTTTTGACTATAGCGACCGAAATGCAAAACCAGATTCAGGCCGCGTCACCATGCGAAGGTTAAACCGTATTGAATATCGCAATACCATTCGCGACCTGATGGGGGTTGACTTTGACCCAACCGAGGATTTCCCCTCGGATGATATTGGCCATGGGTTCGATAACATCGGGGATGTTCTTACGCTTTCCCCCGTGCTTATGGAGCGTTATCTAGCGGCTGCAGACACCATCGTGGGCAGGGCAATTACTCCGAATCCGCCACCAATTCCTAAAAGGCATCTTTCTGCAATTTACACTGAACCTGCCTCTGGGGAGGTTGCGAAAAAAGTGATAGAGAATGGCCTGCGAAGGATGATTACAGATGGCAAGGAGGTTATAGAATTGGGGCCTTTGAATGTTCCGTATGTTTGGGACAATGAAGGTGAATATATATTTCGCACCCGGGTCTTTGGTCAAAATGGTAATGGCGGCCCCGTGAATGTTTCAATTCTGGTTCATGGTAAGGATCTTCCTGAATCTTCCTCTGATGCAGAGCTAGCGCAATTAAGTGGTAATGTAATGAAGCCTTCCCGTATTTTGAAAACATTTTCAGTTAAGGCAGGCGATAAGAAAAATGCAGAGATCCTTGAAGTTAAAGTCCCTGCAATACCCGGCAGGCACCGAATGATGATCGCCCTTGAAAAACCGTTGCAGGGTCAGCCCCCGGGAAAACTTTATGTCGAATATTTTGCCTTGGATGGCCCACTCGATACCAGGCCGGTAAGTCAGGCCCTCCTGCTGGCTTGTAATTCAAAAGCAACGGTGGAGGAACAGACACGGGAAGTTCTTTCACGATTTTTATTACGTGCTTATCGAAGAACTCCATCACCTGATGAGATGGCCCGGGTAATAAGGATGGCGAATTCGTTTGTTGCTGCAGGGGAAAAATGGGAGAGGGCTATTCAGGTTACAATGCAGGCGGTGTTGTGCTCGCCAAAATTTCTTTTCCGCGTGGAATCTGATGATTTTCCCACGAGTGCAGAAATCAGGCCTATTGATGAGTTTCATCTTGCATCCCGCCTTTCTTATTTCCTTTGGAGCACCATGCCGGATGATCTCCTCCTTGATCTTGCTTCAAAAAAACAGTTGTCGAAAAACTTGGATGGACAGGTTAAAAGAATGTTGGCGGATCCACGCGCATCCTCACTAAGCAAAAATTTTGCAATGCAATGGCTACAGATCAAGCGAATTGAATTCATCTCACCAGATGGAAAGCTATTCCCCACTTTTAATGACAATCTCCGCAATTCCATGATCAAAGAAACTGAGCTCTTTGTTGATTCCATCTTTCGTGAAGACCGGAGTATCATCGAGCTTATTGATGCCAGTTACACTTTCCTTAACGAACCGTTGGCAAAACATTACGGCATATCAGATACCAACGGGAACCAGGTAGGACAGAAACCCGCCAAGCTAGGTGGCAAACCAATCAAGGGTAATGAGTTTATAAAAGTGATGCTTCAGGATGGGATTCGTGGTGGTCTGCTCACTCAGGCTAGCATTCTTACGGTAACATCAAATCCAACCCGTACTTCGCCTGTAAAACGGGGCGTATGGGTTCTGGAGCAAATCCTGGGAAATCCCCCTCCCCCTCCTCCACCCAATATTCCAGAATTACCTGAAAAAGAGACCGATGCTTCTGCTTTGTCCCTGCGCCAGCGCATGGAGGTGCATCGTCGTAATCCCGCATGTGCAAACTGTCATGCGAAAATGGACCCAATTGGGTTTGCAATGGAAAATTTCAATGCTGTTGGAGTGTTTCGGACCAAGGATGGAAACTTTGAGATTGATGGCGTGGGCGAGTTTCCTGATGGAACGAAGTTCACGGGGCCTAAGGAATTAAAGTCGATAATATTGCAGCGAAAAGAAGAATTTGCACGATGTTTGACTGAAAAACTCCTTGTATTTGCCACAGGAAGAGGGCTGCAATATTACGACCGGCCAACTGTAGAGCGAATTGTAAAAGCTCTTCCAGCAGGCGAGTATAAATTTTCAACTTTAGTTGCCGAAATTGTTAATAGTGATGCGTTCAAGAAGCGAAGGGCGCCAGATAAAGAAATTGATCCAGCGCAGGTAAAATCTAGTGAAAGGAAAGTGCCATGAATATTCGACCCAGACCGATCTCCCGACGGGCAGCTTTGCAGGGCACTGGAGTTTTTATGGCCCTACCCTGGCTTGAAGCCATGGGCCCTTTGACTGCGTGGGCTGAAAATTCCAATCCTAAGTTTGTGGCCCCTAACCGCATGGCATTCTTATATACCCCCAATGGCAAAAACATGGCTGATTGGACACCGAAAACTGAGGGAAACAATTTTGAACTCACTCCCATCCTTGAACCATTAGCCGCCGTTAAACACAAAATCATGGTGCTGACCGGGCTTACAGCCGATGGTGCCAGAGCGCATGGCGATGGTGGTGGTGATCATGCCCGGGCTCTTTCTGCTTTCCTCACGGGTGCTCATCCCAAAAAAACCGATGGTAACGATATTCGAAACGGTGTATCCATCGATCAAGTGGCTGCTTCGAGACTAGGCGGCAAGACCCGCCTGTCTTCCCTCGAAATTGGTACTGAACCCGGTGCAATGGCTGGTAATTGTGATTCAGGTTATAGTTGTGTTTATTCTTCGACGATGTCATGGCGTTCTTCAACCCAGCCGTTACCCAAGCAAGTTAATCCAAAGCTGGTATTCGAAAGGTTGTTTGCCTCTTCAAATGATCCGTTGAAGGCCAGTCGTGATGCAATCCAGAAAAGCATCCTTGATTTTGTTCGAGATGATTCCAAGTCGCTTGCCAATAAGCTTGGGGTCAATGATGTTCGTAAACTTGATGAATATTTTTCATCAATCAGAGACATCGAATTAAGGATTGAAAGGGCACAAAAGCTTCCCCCGGTAAAGACTCCTGACTATGCCATTCCCGCAGGCATTCCTGCAAACTACGAGGAGCACCTGCGCCTTATGTGCGACTTGCTGGCGCTTTCTTTTCAATCTGATGTCACTCGCATTGCAACTTTTGTGCTTGCCAACGAAGCAAGCAACAAACCTTATCCCTTTCTTCAGGTTTCAGAGGGCCATCATGATCTTTCGCATCATGGCGGTGATGCATCCAAACAGGCCAAGCTCAAGCAAATCAATATTTTTCATACCAAGCAACTTGCCTACCTGTTAAACAAACTTGAATCCATTCAGGAAGGCGATGGAACTCTTCTTGATCACTCCATGATTGCATATGGCAGCGGGATTCATGATGGCAACGCACACAACCACGAAGATCTGCCAATTATTCTGGCTGGTGGAGGATGTGGGACACTAAGCCAAGGCAGACATATCAGACTTAAAAAGGAAACACCCCTAAGCAACCTTTGGGTTTCCATGCTTAATCGAATGGATGTTTCTGTTGAAAAACTTGGGGATAGTTCGGGCGCTCTTTCAGAACTTTTTGACCCCAATGCCAAGCCCACTGCAAAGCCTCAGCCTAAGGTTGTTGTCAAACCCAAACCCATCATGTGCAAGCCGGGCGAGCTTCTTGTTGATGATGACTTTGAATCAGGAAAGTTTGGTAAGGCGTGGTTTCGTATCACAGGGAAATTTGATGCGACTAGTGGCCAACTGAAATGTGCAGAACTTCCTTCTGACAATCACCACTCAGAACTTTCCACCGGTTCTACCGGCCCTCTTCAATCCCAAAATTTTGTAATCCAGTTCTCCTTTAAACTTGATGGGGCAAAAATGCTCGCTATTGGTCTTGAAAACCCAAAGGGTCATGTCGCAAGGGCCATCGCCTCGCCAAATGGCTTTGAAATCATGAAATGGAGTGGCAAGAAAGACCAGCAAAAATTAACGCTTGATGACAATCAATGGCATCATGCTCTTGTCGAAATTCATGGTTCGGAAATGGTTGCTCAGGTAGATAATAATCCGCCCCTTTACTTTGAGGACGAAACTCTCAAGACCGAGAAACCAAGGCTCGTGTTGATTAATTATGGGCAGTTTGCATGGTTTGATGATGTGAAGGTTTGGAAGGGTGAAGCTTCAGAAACTTGGCCCGAAAGACGCAAACAATTAAAAAAATAAAAAATATATCGCATCATGTTTCCTTAATTGTAGAAACATCCTTTGCAATTTCTTTGCCTCTTTACGGTTCAAATCGGTTTGCCCCGTTGGATGTTGGCGAGATATTTGCCTAATGCTGGGAAGTCTTCCGCCTTGGTTTTAAACCAATCGATTGCATCTTCGAAGATTTTCTTCTCTTGTTCAATTGTTACATGGCCCATGAGAACTTTAGTTCGCAGGAATACGAAATAAGTGTCGATGGTATCGCAGGCACAGTAGTCGTTGATTTCCTGTAATTTGCCCGCCTTGTGCATCGGGTAGACATCATGCCCAGTGATGCCCATTTTTCCGGGCAACCCTAGCCTACGTGCCAGCAGGTTTAAACCACCTTCTAATTTGCAGGCACCTTGGTTTGATAAAACATCTTGTAAATCGATGTAGGGTGACCGGTATCTGCTGCGCTTGTCGCTTGCGAAATAACTGGTTGCAGAGATTCCCTGATCGTAGGCTGCGAGTTCCAAAAGCGGGAGGTCGAACCCTCTGCCATTGAAGCTAACTAGGTTGGCACGCTTGTAGGTTTCAATGCCCAGCCAAAATAGCTTGACCATTTCGCTGGTGCGATATTGGGGTGTATCCAGGCAATTGAGCCCGATGGGCATGAAATTTTTGTCTACGGTAAGAGTGCAGATAGCGACGGGTTTTTGAAAAGTGAATGGAAGAAAATCCGACCCAGAAAAGCTTTTCGCCTTCGCCTCGGCTTGTGCCCTTTCGATCGCTGCATCGGGGGAAAGGTTTTCGGATGGGTATTTTACCGTTGCAACTAACTCACCATCGGGGATGCTTTCGGTATCGAACACTATGTAGGCAACTGCATCTTTAGGGCTGGCCGCCTGCTGAGTGACTTCTTTTTTGATATCGTTTGCAATTTGTGTCGAGTGATCCATGTTTTCTTTCTGCTAATAAAGTAAGATATTCCCATGATCACCTGCATTGTTGCAAAGGTCAAGCTTGGCGCATTCTTTT
>QWPJ01000092.1 GCA_003671195.1 Planctomycetota bacterium | reverse complement strand
GATCTTTGATTTGATGGCATCGATCGAGTAATCGACCTCATGGGTGATCTTTGAATTCGAGTCTGCGATATCCAATCTTTCGGTGGAGATATCGATCCCAATCACTCTTTTGTAACTTTTCATCTTTTGTCCCATCCTAGGCAATACGATCTGCGTGGCTGCGTCACAAAATCGCTGCAGGCGACTCGGCAACTTCGACCTTCTAAGCCTCTCAGAGAAGCTCGGATCGGTCAACTAGCACATACTAGGTTCGTGACCCAGCGGGCCGAATGTTGGTATCAAGCGATGCCCCACAGACTCGCTCCGTCCTCGTAGGCCGCTCGGACCGTAGAGCTCAAGGAGCCCACGGCTATTGCCCTGCGAACACGACCCTTTCGCTTTGCTATTTGCCCTGGCGTAGCTCGGCGCGGACGCGCCGTCTTGCTGCTTCCAAAACGGCCGTGTCGGCCTTATCGAGTCGCTCTTGCTCGCGGTACTCGCGCACCGCCTCGGGATGCGCCGCTTTCCATCGATCGGGTAATCAACCATCCTTGACTCAAGAAATTGCGTTTCGGTAGAAGCGATCTCTCTCTCGCGAAGTTCACTAACCATCATCACCGATGCCAACCGCTACACCGAGTCGTTGTTCGCCACGTTAGGTGAGCGAACAACGATCGTCTCCGCAGTCGGCACCTAGGACACGGACCAAGAAAAATGTGGTCCAAACAAAAATCATCAAACAGTGGCGACCGCCACTTTCAAACCCAGGACTTCATAGTGGCTCAGTCGTCACCGCACGTTTTGTCACACGCGAAGTCCACGTGGTGGCCAGCGTGGATGTGCTCGGTGCTGACGGCACTTTAGAGACCATCACCGGAACGACCATTCACCCCGTCTGGTCAGTCGATCGCCAGGAATGGGTGCCACTCGCTGAGCTAGGCCAAGGCGAGACCTTGCAAGGTCTCGATGCTCCGCACCGGGTGCCTGGCACCGATTTGGGAAGCCTGTTTGCTAGCATCCGGCCTGGCGCGGCACGGGTGCCTGGCACCGATTTGGGGCACCTGTTTGCTAGCATCGGCCTGGTTCCGTACCGGGTGCCTGGCACCGATTTGGGGCACCTATTTGCTAGCATCCAACCTGGCGCCGTACCGGGTGCCTGGCACCGATTCGGGAAGCCTGTTTGCTAGCATCCAACCTGGCTCCCCACCGGGTGCCTGGCACCGATTGGGGAAGCCTATTTGCTAGCATCCAACCTGGCGCTGTACCGGGTGCCTGGCACCGATTTGGGGCACCTGTTTGCTAGCATCCGACCTGGCTCCCCACCGGGTGCCTGGCACCGATTTGGGGCACCTATTTGCTAGCATCCAACCTGGCGCTGCACCGAGTGCCTGGCACCGATTTGGGGCACCCTGTTTGCTAGCATCCAACCTGGCTCCCCACCGGGTGCCTGGCACCGATTTGGGGCACCTGTTTGTTAGCATCCGACCTGGCGCCCTACCGGGTGCCTGGCACCGATTTGGGCTGTGGCCGCACGGTTTGTCACCCGCGAAGTCCACGTCGTAGCCAGCGTGGTGTGCTGGGTGCCGACGGCACTGTGGAGACCATCATTGGGACTACCATCCACCCTGTGTGGTCCGTCGATCGCCAGGAATGGGTACCGATAGCTAAGCTAGCCGACGGTGAGAGGCTATGCTGCGATACTGAGTCTTTCGGATTGGGTTTTCCCTCTAGCCTCACGCCTAAAGCCTCTGGCCTAGTTCTGAGCGTTTCCCTTTCGCGAGTCTCGCAGCCGGTCTACAATGCCGAAGTCCAGGGCGAGCACGTCTACCAAGTCGGTGAACTTGGGCTGCTTGTGCATAATGCGTGCGCAGTATTCAATAGCGAAATGACCAAGGCACTCCAGTGGCTACAATAACACGGCTTCAATGCAAAGAATGCCGTGCCCTATGCATCTCGGAGCTCGGACAAATGGATGAAAGGACTCGTAAATGGACTAAAAGATGGCAAAGTAGGGTACCGAATTGAATAGGATCCAAAGATTGGCGGCCACATCAATGTATTTTCCGGAAAGACAATCGGTCCACATTTCACCTTTGGTGGAAATTTAGAAGAAGTTGAAGCGATATTGCGTCAACTATTTTAGGGTCATCAATCATGAAAAACGAACTAGACTTAGAGCAGTACGAACTTGTTAGTGAATTGAATGAATCAGCTGGGCGTGTTGTTTCAAGAATTATTGAAAACGTCGACCATGCATTTGCCAGGATTACATCGCTATTGCCTCGAATGAATCGTAAAGGAGATGTAGATTGGAATAAATCGGCCATAGGCTCTGAGCTTGTTTCGGCAACTTTAGAGTCGACTTCGGAGCAGCACTTCAGAATCATTAGCGACTTTCGAAGATTTTTACGTCTCGGACAGCTCACGGACTTAGATTGGATAACATTCTTAAGTGATGATTTCTACTCGAAGGGGATCGAATGTGAGGCTAGCCAAGGCATATTGATTTTAGACAACTGGCTCTTGCTGCCTCATGGCGTGTTCATTGTTGCGAACAACGGAAAGGCACTGCATCTTGTAGCGTTTGCACGAACTTCGTATGTTTTTATAAATACAGATATTCCATTCCACAAAGTAACATAAGAACAGTTAAGGCGCGCGAGGTATTAATAAAACGCATCTCCACATACCACTTTTCTTCCGACCTGATTCAATTTTCGCAGATTTACAAGGGACTCTCCGCTGAGAGATCATGCTATGACGGACTATTCTATTGCATTTGGGTAGACATTCGAGGCTTTCTGAACCGGGTCAAGCCACATGGGCTAAATTCTCAATCACGGTCAAACGCAGCGATGGCGACATGGTCGAAGCTGTCGCTGTTTTGCGCTCATGCCGTGCTCAGCTACTCGACAATCCGCATCAGCTAGGAGTTCAGTTCGATAAACGTCAAGTTGCTCACAGCCGAAATACTATTGCGTCATGATTGCCTCGATTCGATTCGAGCACGAGCACGGAGCGTCTGCAAAGTCGTTGGAAAGTAGCGAATGAAAGAGTCGTACAAAGTAGAGATTAGCCATCAACTTTGGCCCCAAGTGATGCGTTTGAACGGGCGACCGTTCAGGCGAAGCGTTCACAGGGGTACAACCAGGCCGTGTATAGAACTCCGAAAACCGCATCGTCTGTGGTGGCCGACCCTCTCGTGCTACGGGAAAGGCAGCAGTCATGTCGTACGTTAAAGGCGAGTCCGACGTGAACCCCACGGAGTCTGAGACCACGAGCATGGTTGGAAACTTTCCAAACGGAAGCAGAGAGATCCCAGCGGTATCCAACTCCTCCATGGAGTTGGATCGGTCAGGCAAGGCGAGATGCCACAATCCTGACATGCACGCCTCTGGGAAGTCAGACAAGTGCGTAGTACCTGAGAAGTCGGCGAACTTAGATGGTCTGCCACCATCTTCGGAGTCGATGGAGGAAAGGCACTTGACCAATGAGAAAGCCGAGCTCAAGTCTCTGGACCGGGCGCAGAACCGGAACACGGACGGGAAACCGTCTCGACCCAGATCGCGTGGACTGCTTGGCATACGAGAAGCGGCAAAGAAGGATAAGGATCTCAAGTTCCACCCAAGTGATGTGGCTCCGCACGATGCGGCGACGCAGTCAGCGCGGGAAACGTCTCACTTGGAAGAAGTTCACGAAGATCTGCAATCGATGGCTCCCCAACCCACGTATTCTCCATCCGTATCCTGAAGAACGCTTCGCACGTCAGCATCAAAGGTAGGAGCCGTATGCAGTAGTTCTGCACGTACGGATCTGTGCGGGGGGCGGCCAGAAATGGCCGTCCCTACCGCGATAGCACGAGCACGAGCACGGAGCACGAGGAAATCCGATGCGGGGCACGAACAAGATGATCGTCCGTCGAATTCGAAGCAGTCCCACTGAACCACTTACGAATCACGAACCAATCGATATCACTGGATCGATGCGGCCCGTCTTTGCATAGATTCTAACAATTGCAAAGCTTGAAGCGGGGTCATCGACGTCAAATCGAGCGATTTGATCTCGTCGACGATTTCGTTTTCCTGCCATTGAAAAAGTGTCAGTTGAATCGCACCAGACTTTTTCGCTGGCGGAGCGATTTTGCTCTGCCCGTAGCGATTGAGTTGATTGGCTTCGAGTTGACTTAAAATCTCCTTAGCCCGCTCGTTGACCCCACGCGGAATCCCCGCCAATCTTGCCACATGGATCCCATAGCTCTTGTCGGCCCCGCCAGGAACAATCCGGTGCAGGAATACGACTTGATCATCCCACTCCTTGACCGATACGTTCCAATTCCGAACGCTCGACAACGATCTTTGCAGCTCGATGAGCTCATGGTAGTGGGTCGCAAAGAGAGTCCGCGACCCATTGCGATCGTGCAGTTGCTCGACGATCGCCCAAGCCAAGCTCAAGCCATCGTAGGTGCTCGTCCCACGACCGATCTCGTCGAGGATCACCAGCGAACGCTCGGTGGCGGTATTGAGGATCCGGGCCGTCTCGACCATCTCGACCATGAACGTACTTTGACCCTTGGACAATTCGTCGCTGGCTCCGACCCTCGCAAAGAGCTTATCGGCAATCCCAATGGTCGCTTTGCGAGCCGGTACGAAACTCCCTATCTGTGCTAGAACTAGAATGGTCGCACATTGACGAATGTAAGTACTCTTGCCCGCCATGTTCGGACCAGTGATCAATTGAATCCGCCCATGCTCGGACCCAATCATGCAGTCGTTGGGCACGAACTTACCCTTGGCCATGATGCTATCGAGCACCGGATGACGGCCTTCGTAGATCTCCAGGATCGGCTCCTGGGTGAGCGTCGGACAAACGTAACTGTTTTTGACGGCCAGCTCGGCTAGCGACGCAAGGCAATCGAGCTCAGCCAAAGCCGACGCGTTTCCCTGAAGTTGCTTGGTCGCTCGATGGACCGTCTCACGCAATTCCAAAAACAATTCGTACTCGAGCTGCTTGCCCGAGTCGTCGGCCGTCAAGACCTTCTCCTCGTACTCCTTGAGCTCCGGAGTGATGTACCGCTCGCAGTTCTTGAGCGTTTGTTTCCGAACATAATTCGGTGGGATTCGATCCCGGTTGGTATTGGTGATCTCTATGTAATAACCAAAGACCGAGGTGTAACCGACCTTCAGACTCGTGATCCCCGTCGCTTGGGCTTGATCGGCCTGGTAACGCGCAATCCATTCCTTACCGCCTGACGCCAATCCACGAAATTCATCGAGTCTTGCATCATAGCCGGGTCGAATGAAGCCACCGGCCTTGGAGACCAATGGGCACTCTTCTTGCAGAGCCAATCGCAGCCTCGAACAGAGCCCATCGCAAGGGTCCAAAGAATGGCGCAAGGCAATGGCTCTAGGGACATCAAGCTCGCCGACGATCGATTGGATTCTGGGGATTTGCAGAAGCGAGCGGCCCACCTGCTGCAAATCCCTAGGGCTGCATCGCCCCGTAGCCACGCGAGCCAGCAGTCGTTCCAAATCATACACATCGCGAAGTGCCTCGCGCAACGCGTTTCGAAGCTTGGTGTTGCCGACCAAGCAATCGACCATCCCTAGGCGCTCGCGAATCTGCTCGATGTCGATCAAGGGGGACTGAAGCCATTGGCCCAGTCGCCTTGCACCCATAGCTGTCTGCGTCTGATCGATCACTTCGAGCAAAGAACCTTCGCGTGAGGCAGTGCGAATCGTCTGAGTCAACTCGAGCGAACGACGCGTCGAGGCGTCGATCTCCATGCATTGAAAAAGCCTCGCCGGAAGCAATTGCTGAATGTGGTCCATCGGCGACTTTTGCGTTTCGCGAAGATACGCTATCGCAGCTCCCGCAGCGCTGATCGCAATGCGATCCTCCGGAGTCGACTCCCAACCCATGCCGCTTAGGTCAAGCACATCAAAGTGCTCGTGCAAGACACGCTTGGCTTCGTCGATCCCAAACTGCCAGACTGGCCGACGCGAAAGGGACCAACGTTCCGAAGCGTTCGATCCTAGAGCCGAATCATCCTCGCGAATCAAAACCTCGGCCGGCTCGAGCCGTGAGATCTGATCCGATAACTGCGAGGCGCGATAACAAGCCGCTTCGAATCGACCCGTCGAGAGTTCCACCCATGCCAGTCCGACCAACGCATCCCCGGTGGCTACCCCTGGCTTGGGTGAATACACGCAGAGCAAGAGATTGCTCGTCGATGGATCGAGCAACGCGTCGTCGGTCAGAGTCCCGGCCGTGACGATCCGCTGAACCTCTCGACGCACCAAACCCTTGGCCACCGACGGATCCTCGACCTGCTCGCAGACGGCTACCCGAAATCCTTGCCGAACGAGCCTCGCCAAATATCCCTCGAGCTGATGGTGGGGGAAACCAGCCATCGGGATCGGATTCTCCCCCTTGTCGCGGCTCGTGAGGGTCAGCCCAAGGACCCTGGCGGCCGTCTTGGCATCGTCATGAAAAAGCTCGTAAAAATCTCCCATGCGAAACAGCAGGATCGCTTCGCCACTGGCCGCCTTGGCCTCCTCATACTGCTTCATCATCGGCGAGAGGGTCATGCGTTGCGGTTCATCCTCTGGAGATCCAGTAAAATCAAGATAACTAATGCGTCAGGAAAGTCGCCAAAATGGGCCCGTGTCCGGCGCTTGGGAGCTCCAGGGCAAAGGGTCGGGTGCCCCGGTCGGGTCCAATTTCAGAGAGTATTGTCCGATCGAGGAATCGATGGAAGTCCCCACCGAGGGCCCGAAGGCCGATGCGTCGGGTGGCACTTGGGCAAACCAAGAGCTAGGCCTTGGTCGGCTATCCTCTATCCAACCCAATCGGAACAAGCGGAACCGAAGTTCAAAATCGTTCAAAAAAGTCCATTGCAACTCTCCGGTTGCAACACGCTTGACAAACCCGCGTCGGCCGGAGACCTCTCCCTGGTAGTTCAAATACTTCAGCCGGTGGGGTGCCAACCTCCAAAATTGGGTCGCACAGGTCCAGTCCCTGGGGTCGGTTTCGCTAGCAAAAGAGAGTAAACTAAGGGATTGCTCATCATGCTTGGCTTGCATCCGAGGCGCTAATTCTGCTAGGAAATTCTCTGGAAATCGGATCAACCAGTCCCAATGGTCCCCACGGTCTTTGGAAAAATGCGAGGTATGATGGAGGATTACAAAGGGAGAATTCAACAATTTTGCCCTCACCATCAATCCTTTCCAGGGATCTAATGGGAACTATTCGAACATCCTGGCATCCAAATTCACGTTACAGGCCTCAGGACCGTTGTGTCCGTAGGTCTAGGAAGTTTTTCGAGGAATTCAATGTTGGCAAAGAGTTTTGCCGAGTTGGATTTCGGGAAAATGGCTTCCAATACCCTTGGAGTCTTC
Source organism: Planctomycetota bacterium (assembly GCA_003671195.1). Taxonomy (GTDB): domain Bacteria; phylum Planctomycetota; class Planctomycetia; order Pirellulales; family Pirellulaceae; genus JBKCUI01. Next base: position 42,015 of record QWPJ01000092.1, on the reverse strand, counting down.
TAGGACATTTAGCACACGCGGGCCGAAACGCTCGAGTCGTAAATGTCTAGAGGACCGAAAGTTGCATCCGAAGTCCGCCAAATTATACTCAAACGCAAATGTTCTGTGGGGAATCTGCTTCAAAGGCGGATTTCCTGCCGTTGTGACCCGCCAATCCAAATTGGTATGAAGGTTTACCGCAAATGGGAATTGATGAATCCAGGTCCAAGAACCGTCACCCTTCGCAGCAGAGGTCTTCGCGTCGCTTGAGCTTCCGCTCATTGCTATGCGAACATCTGGAACGTCGGGAGGTGATGGATGCTGCTGGCATCTTCGATGCAGGCACCGATCCAGCGTACTTCGCACGAATGACCGATCAGCTCAGGCTCCTGGGTTCTGGCGACGGCGGTCAGAACCAAGGTGGTGCCAACGGTGGTGGCGGCGGTGGCGGTGCCAATCTTCTCGGGGGTGCAGGTGGCGCCAACGGCGGGGGCAACATCAATCTTTCTGGGAACCGATGGATCAATCCTGTAGGGGGCTCGAGTCCCAACAACGGCGATCCGGCCACGGTCTCCTGGAGTATCGTTCCCGATGGCACGCAAGTCAGCACCGTCGGTGGCGGCTTGGCTCCATCGAACTTCATCTCGTTCATGGACGGCATCTACGGATCGGCGCCAGGGTCATTGGTCAATAGGCCATGGTTCAACCTCGTTCGCCGTACCTACGACAACTGGGCGAGTCTCTCGGGTCTCAACTTCATCTACGAACCGATCGACGACGGTGCGGCCTATGGTGCAGCCTCGCGCGGTGTGATCGGCGTGCGTGGTGACATGCGCGTCGGTGGCAACGCGATCGATGGCAACTCGGGCATCCTAGGTTTCGCCTTTTATCCTACCGGCAGTGGCAACACCGGTACCGATGGTGACATGGTCATCGATACGTCGGATAATTTCTACCAGCTCAGTTCCGATGGCGCTACGGGCGAAAACCGTGGTTTGATCAATGTACTCTCGCACGAGATCGGGCACGGGATCGGTTTAGGGCACGTGATTCCGACCGACCAGACGAAGCTGATGGAGCCGTTTGTTTCATTCGCTTATTATGGGCCACAGCACGACGATATCCTCGCGACCCAAACTCTCTACGGGGATACCTACGAGCAAAACGACGCGACGAGCCAAGCTTCCAATCTCGGTCTTTTGGGCAACGGGGTCAACCAATTCAATAGCCTTTCGATCGACCGAAGCGAAGACACCGATGTGTTTCTCTTTACAGTCGGAAGCGCCAAGCTCAAGCGAGTCACGCTGATCCCTGAAGGCCTTCAGTACGACGTCGGTCCGCAGGGTGGACAGATCTCGACGGTCAATACGCTGATCAATAGGAATCTTTCGTTTCAAATCGAACGCATCAGCGGCGAAGTCGTCGCGGTAGCCAATTCGAGCCCTGCCGGTTTGCCTGAGATCCTACAGAGCCCCAGCCTCAGCCCAGGAGCCTACTTCCTGCGAGTCTTGGCCGGCGCTGCTGGCGAAACGCAGATGTATAGCCTCAGAGTCGAAGCCGACGCGACGACCTCCACGGGCCCGATCTTGATCGGTGTTCAACCCAACAATAGCGAGCTGATCGAAAACGGTTCGGTCCGAACGGTTTCTCCTCGCGAGTTGACGTTCCGATTCGATGACGCACAGATCATCGACCCGTCGACCGTCAGCGGTATTCGCGTCACGCGAGCCGGTAGCGACGGATCGTTCGGTCTGCCGAGCATCTCGAGCGATTTCGGGACCACCGGAAAGGTCGATATTCAATTGACCTCGCGCAACGCGACCGATTCGCTTCGGATCGATGTTGCCCGGGCTGATTTAGGGATCGGGGCTCCTCCGCAATTGAGCCTGACGGGCAACACCATCAGCCTCGTGCTCAACTCCCGTGTCGGCTCGACAATCACCGCCCAGCAGTTGGTCGATCTGATCAACTCCCCATCCTCTCCGGTAGCGCCCAAACTATCGGCGAAGATCAACGGCGGTTTTGCATCGACGGTTCTAGGAACGGTCGACCCTGTAGGTTACTCGCCGATCCTGCTCGCCCGGAGCAATGATGTGATCATCGTTCCAGGTGCGGTCATCATCGGGGATCGTCCGAACGAAAACGAAGTCACCTTGCGCTTTGCCGAGAACCTTCCCGACGATAATTATCGCTTGGAAGTCTACGGATTTGACGACACGCTCCGAGGCATCACCGGGCTTCGCAATTCCACCGGCGATCTTTTCGTTCCTCGCGATGCAAACACGCGTCAAGACACACTTGAATTCCGCATCGATCTTGGTTCCAAGGTCACTGCAGTGGTTCCGCAACCTGTAGTTCGCAATGTCGCGGGGGTTCTCGAACAACGCCGCGACACGATTGTCGTTTACTTCGATAACGAAAAACTCTTCGTCGAAAACGATGCGCTCGGCAACCCCACCGTAGGCAGCGCTGAGAATCCTGACTTCTATCAGTTGCTCTACACGGCAAACACCGTCCGCAACACCGACGACATCACGTTCAAGCCCGAGCGAGTGACTTATAACGCCTCGGCCAACACCGCCACACTGCGGTTCTCTTCGGACATCGATCTGCTCCCAGGCCCATTTATTCCTGCAAGCAGTTTCCGACTCCGGATCGGAACCCGTGAGACCACACCGTTTGCACCAGTGCGGAATGAAACCGCTGCAACGGCCATCTCGGACCTGAACACCAACGGAGCCGTCAAGCTTCGGTTTACCGCCAAGACCCTCGGTGAGAACGGCTCGGGATTGCAGATCTCGTTCGTCAACTCCCTCTCAGGTGGTACTCCAACGGTCACCAGTGTCGGCGGAGTGATTGTCGTCGACATGGTCCGTGCGGATGTGACGGCCAACGAAATCGCCGATGCGATGAATGTCTCAACGGTCTCTTCGCCTCTGATGACCGTCACACTCGAACCCGGTAGCAACGGCAATACCGTCGTGGGCAACCGTGTGATCAACTACTCGCCGATCTCCCTGGTCGGCCTGGGTTCCTCGTTCGATACATCGACGAACCTCGGAACGATCGGATCGAAGGATGTACCCCTGACGAGCTTGTTGCTGACCTCGAGCATCGATCCGGAAGTCCACGCGTTGGACCTGATCGGCGCGAACAATGACCCAGGCACTCGCAGTGTTCCAGAAGCCTTCGAGAACTACATCAACCCGGCCTTTACCGGGGATAATTTCCAAGGCATCCGAACGATCTATTACAACTTTAAGGATGGCTATGGTGCCGTTGCCGGTACCGCGCAATCCAATGCGATCAGCGAAAAACAACGGGCCCGTGTGCGAGAAGCCTTCTCGCTTTGGTCGGAGTACGTCGGTGTCCAATTCGTTGAGACACCCGACAGCGGCTTTACCATGGCCCTCGGTGCACTGGCAGCCTTGCCCTCGGGTGGGCTTACGGTCGAAAACGCCGCCAGCGGTGGTTGGGGCGTACGTATCGATCCTGCTTACCAAAACAGCCTAGCGGTCTTCTCGGCCGACAACACCTGGAACGATAACTACGGGGAGAACTTCACTCGGGCCGCGATGGCTAGCATCGGACTGATGCTCGGTCTGGCCCGAGCCGGCGATGCCGATCCCTCGACTCTGATGAACTTCAACGCTGGCTTTATCAACTTCCCGACCAGCACCAATCGAAACTTCGAACCTGTCTTCCCAGGCAATCTCGATGTGCTCCGCGCAAGCTACCTGCACCGACCCGAAAGCAGCGACATCGATCTGTATCGCTTCGATATCGACTTTGGACCCAACGGGCAATCCCGCCAAGGTTCCCTGGTCGTCGAATCCCTGGCCGAGCGACTCGAGAACAGCAGTCCACTCGATACCCGATTGGCTCTGTACAAACAGACCCAAGCCAGCGCTGTTTCGAACATGGGAGCCGGCGGCGGAATCGAAGTCAAGTTCACCGCAGTCAAGCCCGGCAAGCAAGGCAACAACCTTTTGGTCTTCGTCACGCGCTCGAACCGCGGTGTCGGCGCCCAACCGATCGTCAATACATTCCCCAATGCGATCTCGATCGACTTGAATGCAACGGTCGGTAGCGAATCGACTCTCGATGAATTCCTCCGAGCTCTGGACAACGACCCTTCGGCTCGCAGCCTCGTCAAGGTCGACTTGCTCAAGGGAGATCGGACCACACGCATCGGCAATCGAGATATCACTTACTCGCCGATTATTCTTACCGGTGGTAACGTCAATCTCATCGCCCAAAACGATGACTATTTCGGCAAAGATTCCCTGATTCGAATGAATCTCGATTCGGGTGTGTACTTCATCGGGATCTCCTCGTCAGGCAACGATAAATACGATGCTTCGGCCCCCGGAACGGGTACGGGTGGACGAACCCAAGGTCGCTACGACTTGAGGGTTGCCTTCCGCGCTCAGACCGATGGTACGGACTCGTTGCAAGACGTCGACAATGGATCGAGCGATCTGAATGTCGCTTTCGACGGCGATGGAGACGGAGTCCCAGGCGGTATTTACAACTTCTGGTTTGAGACCCGACCGGTCGATCGTGTCATGCGATTTAACTCCGGAGGAAATGCGTCTCTGGATACCCGTATCGTGACGATCACCGGCGCAAACGGTACTGTCCGACGGTTTGAATTCAGCCTCGATCCGCTCGTGGGCATCGGCAATACTGCCGTGATCTTCAATTCGAACAGCACCGCTGCGGATCTTGCAAACTCGCTTGCCAACGCGATTAACTCCCGCACCGAATTGGGTGTCACCGCAGTGGCCAACGGAGCTCGCATCACTCTGCGCGGCGAACGCTTGGTCCAACTCTCCAACGGACTAACGGCGATCGATCTTTCGGGCAAGACGATTTTCGTCGACAAGTCCGCAGGCCCCAACGCAGATGGTTCGCTGACGAAACCTTTCAATAACATCTCGGGAATCGGGGTTGCCAACGCGTTTTCAGCCAGCGTTCCTGGAGATATCGTTCGCATCGTTGGAAATGGCGGTGCCGACGGTCGACTCGAAACCGTTGAGGATAACTTTGCCTACGAGATCGGCTTCGGCGTCCTGGCCGGATCGGTCCTCTCAGATGGATCGACGATGGACGTGCCCAAGGGCGTGAGCGTCATGGTCGATGCAGGGAGCGTCTTCAAGATGCGACGCAGCCGCATCGGTGTCGGTAGTTCGACTCTGGGTGTCGATCGCAGCGGCGGTGCACTCCAGGTCCTAGGTACACCGAAGTTGCTTGACCGTAGCGGCAATGCACTCCGAGCCGCCGATGGCTCAGACCTCTCAGGCAGTGTCTTTTTCACCTCCTGGCTCGATCAGTCGATCGGCTTGGACAACTACGCACCGAACACAACTCCAGCCCCCGGCGATTGGGGTGGACTGGTCTTCAAGAGGGACCTGGACCGCTCCGTAGGTCGCTTTGACCTCGAGGACGAAGGGGTCTTCCGCCAGTACGTCAATTACGCAGACATCCGCTACGGCGGTTCGAGTTCGGTCGTGATCGATTCGGTGCAGCAGACCGTCAATAGCATCCAGATTGCCGACATGCGCCCCACGGTAACCTTCAACCGGATCACCCTAGGGGCCGACTCGGCCATGAGCGCCACGCCCGATAGCTTTGAAGAAACACTCTTCAGCGATCACCGGTTTCAGCGCAAGGGATCCTTTACCCCTGATTATGATCGCGTAGGACCTGAGATCCACGATAACTTGTTGATCAATAATTCGATCAATGGTTTGTTCATCAAGGTCTCGACTCTGGCCGGAAGCGAACTGAAGCAACTGACCGTTCCGGGGCGTTTCAACGACACCGATATCGTCCATGTGATCTCGGAAAACATCGTCGTATCGGGCAACCCAGGTGGCGGACTGCTCGATAACACGATCGCGCCCTCGAATCTGATCTCCCTTGCCCCATCCTTGGGCGGGAACTTGACCCCAGGGGATTACCAATACAAGTTGACCTTTGTCGACAAGAACGGCTACGAAACACCTCCCTCGGAAGCCACACAGCGCCTGACGCTAGGCGGCGGACAAACCGCAGTGCGATTCATCGGATTGCCCGGCGTCTCTGGAGACTATGTTTCCAGGCGACTCTACCGAAACGATTCGGTCGGTGGTCCTTACCGCCTGGTCGCCGAACTCGATGGCACCTCGACGACTTACACCGATCGGGGTGGATTGCTCTCGGACCCCAGCGATGCGCTTGCGACATTGCTTCGAGATCGGCCAGTCGTCAGCTCCGTCGGCGTCAATGCGATCGCCGGTGGCACCCTGCCGATCGGTTCTTTCAACTACCGAGTGGTGATGGTCGACGCGATGGGTCGAGAAAGTCTTGCATCGAACGCGACAGGATCGGCGACGACCACCGCGTCCGTCGGTGCGATTCCTGCGAACCGTTCGATCCGGCTAACCTCGCTTCCAAGCGTCCAGACCGGATACGCTGGACGTCGAATCTACCGAAGCAGCGTCGGTGGTGTTGGACCTTATACCCTCGTGGCGGATCTTCGCGATCCAGCCATCAGCAGCCTCGTCGATAATGGCACGTCGCTGCCGGGTACCCTGAGCGTGGAAACCTCCGGAAACGTCCGTCCGCGATTCGATGCATCCTTGGTCATGGACCCAGGCCTGATCGCCAAGCTTGAAGGTTCCAGGATCGAGCTTGGGCACAGCACCCAGATGTTGGCCGAAGGTGTCGATGGTGGTCGAATCGTGCTTACGAGCAAGCAGGACGATCGCTTCGGCGCCGGTGGAACGTTCGATACCAACAACAATGGTCTCAATGGTGCGGGCGATGCTCGTCAACAGGACTGGAGCGGTATCTATGCCTCACCAGGTGCAAACCTGAGTTTTGATAACTCGGTCATCGCTTACTCCGGTGGCATCTCGCGGCTCGAAGGTACCTTCAAAGCCTTCAGCCCGGTCGAGTTGCAGCAAGCCACGGCGCGGTTCGCAAACACGGTCTTTGAAAACAATGGCAACGGGATGGGAGGCCAAGGCCCCATCGACCGCTTGGGTCGACCTGCGAATGAGAACTATCCTTTCGGCAACAACAACAGCCGAGGCTCGACGGTCTTTGCACGCGGTACCCAGCCGATCTTTTTGAATAACGTGTTCCAGAACAACAATGGGACGGCCATCACCATCGATGCAAACTCGATGGATGCACAACTGCGAGGAGACCTCGGTCGCCAAACTGGAAACGTGGATCGCGATAAGACGGTCGATTGGAACCGTGGACCGCTGTTCCGAGGAAATCGCCTCTTCAACAACAGCATCAACGGTTTGGAAATTCGAGCCGATGCCGCGACCAACGACCGCGATGAAGATAACTTGGCTGTCCGAGACCTCCAACGCAATAACCTGACGACCGATAGCGTTTGGGACGATACCGATATCGTGCACGTGCTGTTCGAATCGGTCACCGTTGGAAACCTACAGCAAGTCGGAGGACTCCGATTGCAGAGCGCTGTCAACGAGTCGCTCGTGGTGAAAATGGAAGGTCAAGGTTCGAACTTTGATCAAGAGCGCGGCACAGGACTGATCGCAACGGGTAACTTCTCGAGCATCAGCGATCGGGTCGGTGGTACGGTGCAAGTCCTCGGTATGCCAGGTTTCCCTGTCGTTCTGACGAGCCTTCGCGACGATGGCGTCGGCGCAGGTACGCAACCCGATGGTCGTCCGCAAACCGATACGAACAACGATGGGATCGCAAGTATCCCAAGAACCGGGGATTGGCGCAGCTTGCTCTTCGATTCGTTCAGCAACGATCGCAATGTCGCGACGGCGATTGAAACCGAATCCAGAACGGTAGTCGCCCCCGGAATCAATGACTCGGTCCTCTCGGCACAGTTCCTCGGTGCCCTGGCCCCAGATACCTCCACCACGGACGAGAATCTTTTCCTTGGGTTTACCATCCAAGGTGTATTGAGCGAATCGGCCGACCAAGACCTCTACAGCTTCAGCGGAACGGCTGGAACCGAGGTTTGGTTCGACATCGATTACACCCAAGTGAGCCTCGATACGGTCATCGAGATCCTCAATGCCAATGGGGACCTGTTGGCTCGGAGCGATGATAGCACCGCCGAGCAAACCAACCCATCGCTGCTGTTCAAGGATCCGTCGATCAACCCTGACCACGTCAATCCCATCGTCCAAAGGACTCGTTCGACAGCCCGTCGAAACGCCTCGGGATTGCTCAAGGAAGATGGGACAACCAACTCGAAAGATGCGGGTTTGCGTGTCTTGCTCCCAGGTCTTCCAGGAGCACCGAGCACCTACTTCTTTAGGGTCCGTTCCAAGAGCACCAATATCGACAATCCTGCCGCGGGGATCACCTCCGGTTCCTACACGGCCCAAATCCGTTTGCGAGATCAACAAGAGTTCGGTGGCTCGACGGTTCAGTACGCTGATATCCGCTATGCGACCAACGGCATCCAAATCAACGGAATGCCGAACAACTCCCCACTGACGGGCGAAGCCAACTCGGCGATGTACGACGGCGTGACCAACGATTTTATCACCGACCTTGGACCTTTGCACCTGACCAACAAAGGTGTAATCAGTGTCGCTGGAACGCTCGCCGGTGGAAGCAATCGCTTCCGATTCACCGTCGGGGATTTGACGAGTGAATACGTCCGAACCCCAAGCTTCACAGCGACCTATCCCGTCATCATCGATGTCGATTACGCCGATGGTCTGAATCGCAAGCGGCTCAACGTCCAAGTCCTCTTGGATGACGACAATGACCCGACCACTCCTGGAATCCCTGTCAACCCGACGAACCGAACCCGATCGGCAATTGTCGATGACCTGCCAGGTCCATTGTCCGGTTCGGATTTGGTGGATCTGACCCGAGGGTCGGTCGGAACGGGTGACCCGTTCCTGAGCTTCCTAGGCGCCGATGAACTCCGACGAGGAACTTACGAAGTCATTGTGACCGACGCTGAAGTCTTCTCGACCAAGGCGGGTGTTTATCAAATGGAGATTCGCGGGGGTGATCAACTGACAACCCTTCCGAGAAACTACCGTGGTTCCTACAGCACCACGGTGGAATTCCTCCCTGGATTGACCATCGCAGATCGAAGCACCGTCGATGTGACCGACGGAGCCAACCGTGTGACGTTGGAATTCACCCGCACCGGTGCGGTCAACTTCGGCAACATCCCAATTCTCTACTCGGCCACCGATAGCCCGGCTCGCCTCGGGGATAAATTCCGCGACATCATCAATCAGCTTTTCCAACAAAAGCAACTCAATGTTCGCGCGTCGGACAGCAATCGGGTTGTCAGCGGCAACGGCAATGGGATTATCGATCTATTCGGAAACGTCGAAGTCATCGATCCGTCGAATGTCTTTACCGTCGCGGGTGTCTCCGGTATCCAACGCTTCGATGGTACGAGCGATCAAAATATCGCTCGCAACCAAGGGCAATTCATTGTTTCGAACAATGTGATTACCAAGAGCCGGGACTTTGCCGTCTGGACGGCTCCAGCCGACAAGTACTACGCAAGTGGACGAGCGCAGCAAGCGCGGCTAAACGCGTTGGGGACAACGAACCTGACCCTGCCACCGACCCTCGGTGGTGCCTATACACGAAACTTGCCAGTGGCCAATACGGTTCCATTTGGAGTGGTTCCCGGATCGGTCGCTGAACGGGCCGGGGTCACCCCGGGCATCGTCGTGATGAACAACATCTTCGACGAATCCGGACTCGGCGGAGTGAACCTCCAAGGCGAAACGCCGACTTGGAGACTAACCGTTCGACCCGGCGCTGCAGACACGGCTGCAATCAATACCGAAGCTACCCACGCCGGCTTCTTCTTCGATGATGCGATCCCCAGTAGGCTAGAAGTCGGTTTGGCACGCACTCGGGTTCGGTTCGAATTTGAAGACATCGCAGGTGCGCCGACTGGAGCGCCATTTTTCGGAAGTGGCATCGTTGGCGGTAACGGATGGGCGCCTGATTTTATCCCTATCTACTATCGAGAGGACGGCGGTCTCGATTACTTGCGTCCCCCGCTTCAACCTTCGGGCTATGCCGCCGATGAAGTGATCAAGGCCATTCGCGATTCGTTCTATGGAAGTGTGCTTACTACCAACGGTACGACCCAGCGAATTTCTACCTGGATCGAACCCCAAACGCCTGTGATCGTGGGCGATCCGGATGACCCGCTTACGTGGACCTACCCATCGGCGACTCTCGTAGTGCGAGGCCCCCAATACATCGTAGGGTTAAACACTCCGATGCTGATCCAACGTGCTGGCGAATTCCCTGCATCACCATTTGCTCGTGTTGTCAACAATACCTTCATCGGGAACGATGGACGAGCAGCTTCGGCTGGTGTTCGCCTCGATTCGGAAACCAATGATACCCTCGCCGGTGCTGTGGAGACATTCCAAGGTGTAGGCATCAATCCACAGCAGTACTCTGTCGATGGTACGCTGACTGCCGATCCGCTATCGACCGGTTCCTCCGATGTGGATCTCTACAAGTTCCAACTCGAGATCGGTGAGCGGGTGAAGATCAATGTGAACTCCTCCGGGTCTCTGAACGCCGCTTTGAAGATCTTCAACGCAAACGGTGTGGCTCAGATCGTTAGCAACGGTAACGATCCAACCACAGCCGATAATGTAGCGGCCCCTGGGGAATCCCTCGGATCGGATCCGTACATCGATTTCACTGCGACTACGGCGGGTGTCTACTACGCTGCGGTTAGCGCTTCTGGAAATACCTCGTACGATCCGCTTTCCTTCGCAGATCGATCCCGAGGTGATAGCAGCGGTGATTACACGATGACCCTCGAGGTCCTTCGCCCCGAACAGTTTGTCATCACGGTTGACGAAGTGAATTCCTACGCCGATGGGGAAACGTTCACCATCCGCCAGGTCGCCGACTTCGTTGGCACCACCAACAACGCGAGAACCTTCGAGTTCACACGATCCGGAGCCGTCGCAGGTAGCAACATTCCTGTCTTTATCGGTCCTGAATACCGCGTTCCTGACGTGGCTCGCGCAATCGCAGCAGCCATCAATAACGCCGGTATGGGCAATGCCCAAAACCTTGCAAACGGCGCTTTTGGGTTCGCCAACCCTCTGGCTCCTGTTTCTGCAATTGCTCTCGGAGGTATCAACGGATTCAACCCAACGGCAAGCAATACCGCCGGTCCGGATCTTGGGATCAACTCTGGCAACATCCGTGGGGCACAACTCGAAGCTGGTTTGAACAGAACCATCAATGGGACCAACGACCGCTCGCCGTTCGATCGAGGGATCACACCCAGTGGCAACCACATGGCCCTGGGCTTTGGTCACGACCGTACGATGTCGGGTCCGTTCGGGACCGCCCGAGGTGATGGCACGACGGAGAAGTTCGTGGTGGTTCGAAATGCCTACTCGATCACTTCAAGTTTCTCGCGTCGCATCAACGGCCAAACCGGAGGAGACAACGCAAACCAACTCATTACTGAGAGCGGCATCGCTGTCTCCTCAGGCGCTACGCCGACCTTGATGAACAATACCTTCATCAATGTCCAAAGTCCGATCGTACAAGAACCACCCTCTTTCTCCAATACGATTGTTGGCGATGTCGCGTCGATCCGTCCTTCGGCAGTCATCGTCGGCGGAAACACCTATCAATACTTCGAGCCAGCGAAACCTGATTCGAACTTGACTTGGGGCAACATCGAAGCTGTCCCGACGAATGTTCCGAATACCAGCTCGGACTTTAACTTCATCGCCGCCAACAACGAGCGACTTTTGGTCGACTTCCCAGGAAACAACTTCCTACCCGGAAGTGGTTCTCAGATCATCGATAGCTCGATCAACTCGTTGCCAGAACGACAAGGCTTCCTCGGCGTGAAAGCCGCAGTTGGAGTCGCACCGAGCCCAATCCTAGCCCCCGATCGCGACTTCTACGGCATCTTCCGAGCCGACGATCCGAACATCGCTCCCCCGAGCGGTCTGGGTGCAAACGTGTTCAAAGACCGTGGTGCAGTCGACCGAGCGGACTTCATCGGACCGACGGCCGTGTCGCTCTTGCCGATCGATAACGATGCCCAGCAAGTCGACAGCGACAAAACCGAGTCGATTATCCAGCTTACCGGCGGTGTTTATCCTGAATTCAGAATCCAACTCAAGGATGGTTTTGAAACGGCCAACCTCGGCGGCGGAACAGGCATCAACGACGATTCGGTTGTCGGCCGAACCGGTGGCAATCGCCTCCCAGGTTCGGTAGTGACCATCACCGAAAACGGTCGGCTCTTGGTCGAAGGGATCGACTATGCCTTCTCCTACAACACCACCACCAATGAGATCGTACTTAAGCCTCTGGCTGGTGTTTGGAGAAACAACAAGGTCTATGATATCAATATCAACAACAAGGACCGTTTTGTAGTCGACGCCGCCTCGGGCGATCAAATCAATGATGGGGATAGTTTCACCATCAAAGACTCTAACGGCGGAAACGTGACGTTCGAATACGATAGCGGTTATCGCCTGCAGATCCCACAAGGTCTGCAATTGAACCTGCCCCTTGCAGGCGGCGGTGCGGGCGGAATCCTCGATGGCGACCGATTCTCGATCTTCAGCGGGGGAACAACCTACGCCTTCGAGTTCGATAGCAATTCGAACATCATCAACCCAGCGGCCAGAGTGATTCAGTTCACCTCGCTCTCGACCAAGCAACAGGTTGTCTCGTCGTTGCTCGCTGCGATCAACAACCCGCAAATACCTGGGGTTGTCGCAAGCCTCACCGACGACGGGAACATCTTCATCGGTGCCCCAATCGGTACGACGGTCGATACCGAATCCGCTCCATCGATTCAACAACCCAATTCGACCATCGGCTTGCGAGTGCCGTCGCTGGGTACTCGTCCCGGTGGTATCACCGATGGACAAACCTTCAGCATCACCGACGGAAGAATCGCTGTGGTCTTCGAGTACGATTCCGATGGCACAACCCAACCGGGAAATGTGCTTGTGGATATCTCTCAGGCCAACTCGGACAATGATGTCGCTGTGGCTACCCAAGTGGCTATCGATGGCTCGAGCCTTGCAATCAGCTCATCGGTCGTCAATGGAAACGTCGTTCACCTAGCGTTGCCCAACGCAGGCCGAGTCGATGTGGTCAGCACCGAACTGGACGTTGTCGGCGTGGCCCGAACCATTCAGGACGGCCAGACGATCACGATTTCGCGAAACATCGCAGGATCGATCACGACGACGACCTTCGAATTCACTACTGATGCTGCGGTCGCCGCAGGCAATATCCCGGTGCTCTTTGGCCCGACGGATACCCAAGCTCAAATCGGCCAAGCACTGGCCGCTGCGATCGCCGCTGCCGGTCTGGGGCTTGCACCTCAGCACGTCGGCAACGGGAATGTGATCATCGGTGGCTCCTCCGAATACTCGATCTCGGTCGCCAATGCCCCGACGGTCGGCCTGTTCGGTCAACCAGGAGTCCAAGGCCGCACGAACTTGGAAATCTTCGGAACCTTGCTCCTGCAAGTTCCACCCCGAGGCGGTGCGGATCTGACGGACAACACGTCGTTTACCATCACGAACCGAAACATCACAGCGATCTTCGAATTCGATGGGAACTTCAGCGGTTCGACCATCCCAGGTAGCCGAACGATTCGATTCGGCGGCACCTCGACTCAGAACGATGTGGTCAGTGCGATGATCGCGGCGATCAACGCCTTCCCAGGCTTGGGGGTCAACGCTCGCGATGCTGGCAACGGCCGAGTCGATATCGGCCTGCTCGCAAACTCGGCTGTCAACGTGCTCGATAGCAATCTGACTACAGCGCGCGGAAACGCTCAGGATGGCGATTACTTCAGCATCACCGATGGAACAAACACCGTCACATTTGAGTTTGAGAACCTGAGCCTTGGGAACGGTCGCGATCCGTCTCGCGTCCCGATCCGCTATACCAACCAAGACTCGGTACAACGGGTCTACGAAGCGATGCAGGCGACGATCAAATCGTCGATCCTAAACCTCGATTCCCAGATCACCAGCCGGGGACTCGAACTCTTCGACACGGCCAGGTACCTGACGAACGTCGACAACGCTCCTTCGCTGCGTCGCACGGGTGTTCCGGGCGGAGCGATTCCTGTGATGTTCATCCAGGACCCATCGTTCAGCTCGATCAACATGCGCGATGCGATCATCCGTGCGATCAACGGACTCTCGGCAACCGGCGGTACGTCGCTGGTCGCTAAGGTTCGTGGTGGTTCGACTCTCTTTGTCGAGAATGCTGTGAGCATCAGCCCTGAACTCAGCAGCTTCTACCTCCGAGGAGTCCAAGACAACGCAGGAAACTTCCTCGAGAGCAATCGCATCGACAACGAGACGAAGTTCACGATCATTATGCCAGGAGTCGAACTCGACTACGGCGACGCTCCGGATCCGTTCACAACCACTCTGGGCCGATACCCAACCCTCAAGGCAAACGATGGTGCTCGGCACGTCGTGAGCAACTCGGGTTTGCAACTCGGACCTGGAGTCTCGACCGAGAGCGAAGGCAAGCCGCAACCCGCAGGCGATGGAGATGAAAACGACGACGGCGTGTCGTTCCGATTCCAAGCCAACACCTTTACGGCCAACCAAGCTCCGATGTTCAACAAGAACGTCGATACCGAGTTGACCGTGACGCTGTCGGCCCCCGGCCTGCTCAATGGATGGATCGACTTTAACTTCGACGGCGACTGGTCCGACCCAGGTGAAAATGTCTTCGACGGCGTGGTCTTTTCCGCAACCACCTTGACCCAAACCCTTCGGGTTCGTGTCCCTGCGACAGCCCCGAACGTCCCGGTTGCAACCACCTCGTTCGCACGATTCCGAGTCTCTACGGAAGGAACCCAAACTCCTGTTGGATTGGCCCTTGATGGAGAAGTCGAAGACTATCGAGTGACGATCGTCCCAGGCACTCCGCCCGTAGGAGTCAACGACACCTACACGATGAACGAGGATCAATTCGGTGGCTTGGTCACCAACGATCCGTTTGATTCCGATGGGTTCCCTGGTAACAACGGTGTTCTAGCCAACGATATCAACCCCGATCGCAAGCCTCTTTCGGCTCGCTTGGTCACTCCACCGACGAATGCATTGGTCTTCCAATTCCGCGCCGATGGAACGTTCGATTACATCCCCAACCCGGATTACTTCGGACAAGACTCCTTCGTGTATATCGTCACCGACGGTGTGCTCGATTCGCTCTTGCCAGCGACGGCCTTGATCAATGTCCGTCCTGTCAACGATCCACCGATCGCAGGAAACCTTACCTACTCGATCAATGAAGACCAACGCTTGGACATCCCAGGCTCGGTGGTCATCGCTGCTTCGGTTCCAGGACCTGCTAACGAGAGCGATCAAACGCTCGCGATTCTGTCGGTCGATGCCCTTTCGGCACGAGGCGGTAGCGTTCGATTCATCGGTGGCCTGATCACCTACGTTCCCCTGGCGAACTTCGTCGGAAACGACTCGTTTACCTACACGATCATCGACAACGGGATCACTGGAAACCTCCCGGATCCTCTGACCGCAGTCGGAACCGTCTTCATATCGGTCTTGGACAAGAACGATCCACCGGTGACGACCAACAAAACGCTCAATACGGACGAAGACATCCCTGTGAGCATCACGATCGACGATCTGATCGCAGGCGATACCGTCGGTCCTGCCGATGAACAACTGATCCAGAGCCTGAGCTTCAGCGGTTTGATCAACCCAACGGCTCAAGGTGGTCGAGTCGAAATCGTCGGCGATCGCGTGGTCTACTACCCACCGAGCCACTTCAACGGTGTCGATACGTTCCGCTACCTGGTGACCGATGACGGATTGAGCAATGGCCAACCCGATCCGCAAACCAGCCAAGGAACCGTCACGGTCAACGTCGCGCCGGTCAACGACCCACCGTTTGTGCTCAAGCCCTTTGGCACCGTCACGGTTCTCGAAGATTCGCCAGAACAGGAATACATCCTCTCCGAGTTCTTTAGCGACGCCGACAGCGGCGATGTGCTGACCTACCGAATTGCAAGCAACAGCAATACAGGACTCGTCGAACCGACCTTTGCCGGCGGCAAGATGTTCGTGAGGCCCAAGGCCGATCAGAACGGTCAAGCGACCATTGTTGTCGAAGCGATGGATTTGGCCGGACTTAAGACCACCAACACCTTGCGGTTGGTCGTGACACCGGTCGATGACGATCCACGCTTGGTCAGCCCACTGCCGGATCGAACCGTCTCGGAAGATTCCTTGCCGCTGGTCTTCGACCTGAGCCCAGGCTTCTTCTTTGACCCAGATGTGATCAACGGAGACTTCCTGACCTTTACGGCCACAAGCAGCAACAGCAACGTTGCCACCGTGTCGATCCTAGGCAATAAGATCCAATTGACTTTGGTTCCTAACGCTTCGGGTCAAACCACCATCACCGTGGTTGCTACCGATACGACCAGTCGGTTTGTCTCCGACTCGTTCATCCTGACGGTCAGCCCGGTCAACGATGCTCCTGTAGCGATGCCTGATTCGTATGCGACTCCGCAAGGGATCACGCTCGTGACGACCGATCCGCTCGGTATCCTCACGGCAACAACCCTCGATGACGGTGTCTTGGCCAACGACCGAGACCCCGAAGGCGACGCGATGACCGCTTCGATCGTCAGCGGTCCGACCCGTGGTACCGTAATGCTCAACCCGAACGGAACGTTCACTTACACCCCTGGTCCGACGGCTCTGTTCGGATCGACCGACACGTTTACCTACCGAGCTATCGACGCCTTCGGCGCTGCGAGCCCGCAGACGACCGTCACGATCACCATCGGACGTGCTCCTGCTCCGGCTTACCAAAACCCTAGCCAGCAATGGGACGTCAACGCTGACGGGTTTATCTCGCCGATCGATGTTCTGATTCTCGTCAACCTCCTCAACTCGCGTGGCTCAAGTATCCCGGTCGCCGGTCTACCGGGACCTCCTGATTACGTCGATGTCAACGGGGACAACTTCGTCACACCGCTGGATGTCCTGGCAGTTGTCGACAAAATCAACTCGATGAGCGGTAGCGGAGAAGGCGAGCAATTCGTCGGTATCAACACCGCTCCACGAGTCGATTCGATGGTCGTCGAAGTCGGTAGGGGGCTAGGTTCCTCAGCCCAAATCCCAGCTTGGGCTGGTATGATGGGTTCCCGAAACCTCAATGCAGCAAAGCTTGCAGCAATGCCGCTCGCTAGCATGTTCGCCAACAACTCTTGGGACGATGACTTCGATGACCTAGCCGGTCTGATGGGAAGTCAACCCAAGAACACAGGCGAGCTGAATGACAAAAACTCCTCGATCGATCAAGCCCTTTTGGACATGTTCGGCGAATAACAATACACACCAAACGATCGGCGGAGCGTTGGCAACAACGTTCCGCTCGATCTATTGACTCTTCCATTACCTTCCATTTTTGTACCGTACGGTTCCAAGGTTCGTTCAAATGGGAATTGACGCTTCGAGATCAGCAAACAATCGTTCCAAGCAGCAAGAACGACGCAACGGGTTTCGCAACATACTTTGCGAGAATCTGGAGCGACGCGAAGTCATGGCAGGAGATATCCTCGACCTAGACTTCCGTCTCCTGTCGGTCGCTCCGAATACCGGCGAGACTTTCTCGACGACTCGGTCCAACACCCTCAGTGAGTCGCCAAGGGAGCTGATCTTCCGATTCGCTGGTGGCGATGACGTTCGCCAATCGACCCTTCGAAGCGGGATCCGTATCTCGCGTTCCGGAGGTGATGGTGTCTTCGGCTCAGCAGGAGTCTCCTCGGATATCATCGTCACGCCCGAATACCTCGACTTTGCCGACGCGGCCAACCGCCGCGTCGTTGTCGCGAGGTTCTCGCAACCTCTTCCAGACGATCTCTACAACGTAGAAATTTTCGGAGTGGATCTGCCTGCTCAGGGTGTCAACGCGGTTCGAAACGTCGCCAACGATCCGCTCAAGCCCCGCAAGAATGGAACCGACCGCGATAGCTACGTATTCAATCTCGAGCTTGGCTCGAAGATCACGGCGATCGTTCCCCAACCGCTCAATCGCGCGGCAAACGGTACGCTCTCCCAAGATCTCGATACGATCGAGGTCTATTTCAACGACTCGGAACTCTACGATCGGCAAATATCCACAGGGGATCTTGCGCCTCTTGCCGATCCGACCGTCGTCGATCCTCGCTTTTACAATCTGATCGCTACGGCCGATTCGGTAAGCCCCTTCGACGATCGAGTCTTCAATCCGATCCGAGTGACCTTCAATCCGGCAACCCGGATGGCATCGCTTCAATTCGCCGGCCCGATTCATTCCCTCGGCGGCAGCGGTACCTACCGCCTAAGGATCGGATCGGATTCACCGATTTCGTCGGTGACCAATCCAGGCACCGTTCCGTTCGATGTTCCAGGAGTCGACCCACAAGGCTTCCTCAGCGGCGCCTACAACATCAATTCGGGGCTGCCGATCAACGGAAGCTTCTCCTCGATCCTCGAGCAAGAGATCCGCACGGTCTCCAACGCGTTGCAATTGGATTTCCCCGGCAGCAGCCAAGAACCTGGACACCGCGATATCCAAGAAGACCGCTCGCTGCGATCGCCGGATGTGATTTGGGGACCACCCAACTTTGCTCCCGATGCTGATCCTGAGATCCGTACGATCAAGTACAACTTCATGGAGAATCAAGCCTATGGGGTCGACACCTCGGGGCGTCGTTTGTTTACCTCGATCTCCACGGAACAGAAACAACGCATTCGCGAAGTCTTCGAATTCTATTCGCGATACCTTGGGGTTGATTTCCAAGAATACTCCGGGCCGACCGCACCGGGAATTTTCAATATCATCGTTGGCGATATGACCCCGATCGGAGCGACCATCAGTGGCCCTGGGGATCTCCTCGGGGTCGCTGGCCAAGCTACCGATCCGGATGATCCTTTTACCACCTGGGACATGGCGATCCTCGACGGTAGCGAACCTTGGGACAACGCCTTTGGCTTTGGCGTTTCGCAAAAGCCACTCAGCGGCGAAGTTGTCCCAGATAACCCCATCGCCCAAGCCGGTCCGTTTAGCTTCTTTACGACCGCCATGCACGAAATTGGCCATCTGCTCGGCCTAGACCATACCTACGATCTACCCGCAGGGACGATCATGGGCAGCGATAGCAACGGTGGGGTAACCAACGCCAATGGAGCGGTGGTAGGAACCCGTTTGAACTCCAACGCGAATCCCCTCGAACAAATTTTCCCAGGGGTCATCGATCAAACCCACGGTCAGCATGCTCTCCGACCCGATAACCGCGATGTCGACCTGTACCGCTTCGAACTGGTCACCAACGGACAAGTCCGATTGGAAACCATCGCCGAACGTTTGAACAACTCGAGCAACCTCGATACCCACCTGACACTGCTCAAGCGAGATTCGATCACCGGACAACTCTCGATCGTTTCGGTCAACAACAATTACATCAGCCAAGATTCTCTGATCGATGTTCCTTTGACCGCAGGCGAGTACTTTGTCGCCGTAACCGGCAAGGGTAACGAAGACAACAATCCTCAGGTTTTGGATACCGGTAGCGGTGCGACCAGCCAAGGTCGCTACCAACTCCGATTCGACTTCAAAGGGACCGACTCGAGCAATATCTCCGAGCAGAGCTTCACCTCGACGGCCGTCGGTTCGGCCCTCGACGGGGACGGCGATGGAATCGCAGGTGGCGATTTCAACTTCTGGTTCCGCGCCGCTGGAAGCTACGGGGCGAGTGCAAGCTCCCCTCGGACGCTCATCGTCGACAAAGCCTACACGGGCCTGACGACCCTCGGTACCTTGGACCAACCCTTCAAGACGATCTCGTCGGCCGTCAGCGCCTCGCTTCCCGGGGATATCATCCGCTTGGCAGGACTCGATGAAGCCAACCCGATTCCCTCGTTGACCAGCGTTCGAGCCTACGAAATCGGTAGGGGTGCTTTCGGTTCAACCCTCTCCGATGGCGATCGCCTCGAAGTCCCCCGAGGGGTTACCTTGATGATCGACGCAGGTGCGATTCTCAAGCTCGGCAACGCCCGCATTATGGTCGGTAGCGATGGAGTTCTCGATCGATCCGGCGCGGCGATCCAAGTCCTCGGCACACCGACCCTCCCCGTGTTCTTTACTTCCTACACCGACCAGTCCTTGGGGATCGATACGAACCCATTGGAAACCACCCCGAAAGCCGGTGACTGGGGCGGTATTGAAATTCGCAACGAAGTCGATCGTTCTCAAGGCCGCTTTGACCGCGAGCGCGAAGGGATCTTCCTCAATACGATTTCCAACGCCAGGATGACCTTCGGCGGAGGTCTCGTAGGCTCCGGAGCCCAAGCCAAAGTCACCAGCCCAATCGAGCTGAGCGAAGCACGTCCTTTGATTCTAGGCAATTCGATCACCCGCAGCGCCGACTCGGCAATCAGCGCCGATCCGAACAGCTTCGAGGAAACTCTCTTCACAGAGCCTCGCTACCAAAATGCAGGTGCGTTCATCCCCGATTACCGTCGAGTCGGGCCGGTCATCTACAACAATGACATTCGCAACAATACCATCAATGGACTGTTTGTTCGCGTCGAAACCCTACCGGGGCAACCGACCAAATCGCTCACGACCCATGGCAGGATCGACGACGCAGAAATCACCCTCGTCTTCGGCGAAAACCTGCTGATTTCGGGTACCCCAGGGGGAGCTCTCAACGAGATCGCAGGCCCCAACACGTTGCTGACCCTCTTGACCGACGTTGCGCCCACCTCCGGGAGCGGATTTACCAGCGCCTCGGCCGTCGAGTACATCGTCACCTACATGGATCGCTATGGCCAGGAAAGTCTGCCTAGCACCGGTAGGAACATTGTCGTTCCTGCGAATCGATCCGTCCGACTGACCAACATTCCTGCCGCGACTAGCGATTACGTTTCGCGAAAAATCTATCGTCGGATTAACAACACCGGTGCGTACCAACTGGCCGGGGTTCTGAACAAAGACGATACCTCCTTTGTCGATAACAACATCACCCTCAACGGTGCGATCCAAACACTCGGTCTGACGGAACTGAACCGTTCCCGACAAGACAGCACGCTGGTGATCGATCCGGGGATCGTGGCCAAATTGCTCGGCACGCGCATCGAAGTCGGCATCGGAGCGACTCTGATCGCTGAAGGAAGCAAAGCCAAACCGGTGATCTTTACCTCCCGGCTCGACGATCGCTACGGGGCAGGCGGAACCTTTGATACCAACAACGATGGATCGGCAACCACCGGAGCAGCAGGCAATTGGTCGGGCATCCTTGCTCGCCACATGAGCGAATTGAGCCTCGACAATGCCGTTGTGACTTTCGCCGGTGGCGAGTCGCGTATTCCGGGCGGGTTTGCTTCGTTCAATGCGATCGAGGTGCATCAAGCCACCGCGCGTGTTGCGAATTCTCTCATCGAGCGAAATGCTTCGGGACGCACCAACACCAGTGGAACGAACCGAGATGCCAAGGGGAACAACGACGGGTCGGCCATTTTTGTCCTTTCGAGCCAACCGGTCATCATCAACAATGTTATCCGCGACAACACGGCCGCCGATACCGCCGCGATCAGTGTCGATCACACAAGCTTGTCGACCAAACCAGTCCGCGATTTCGGTCGATCCACCGGTCTGAACCAACGCGAAACCGACCTGGGTATCGGAAACTACGGCCCGTTGGTCTTCAACAACCGCTTGGGCGGAAATGGACTCAACGGGATGCGTGTCCGGGGCGGTACGCTCCTGACCGAAACGGTCATGGACGATACCGACATCGTGCATATCCTTCAAAGCGAAATCATCGTTCCGGATTTCCATACTTTCGGTGGCCTGCGACTTGTCAGCAAAGTCGACTCCAGCTTGGTCATCAAAGCCAGCAACAACGCGGGAATCACCGCTGCAGGCCGACCTCTGGATATCAAAGACCGCATCGGTGGGACCGTCCAGATCCTTGGGTCCCAAGGTTTCCCGGTCGTGATTACCTCCCTGGCCGATGATTCGATCGGTGCTGGATTCGATGACGAAGGTGCATCGCTCCGAGACACCAACAACAACGGTTCGGCGAGCTCGCCCCAACCCGGAGATTGGCGCAGCATCCGCTTTACTCCGTTTAGCAACGATCGCAACGTCGATATGACGTACGAGAAGGAATCGGATCGAATCGCCTCGAGCGGCAGCAACGACAATCCATTCCAAGCCGAAGACGTCGGCAAGCTTGCAGCGAACTTGAGCCTCGGCGACGAAAACCTCCGACTGGGTGTTACCCTGACCGGTACGATCGCCTCGCCCAAGGACATGGACGTGTACCGATTCTCCGGTGTCGCAGGATCGACCGTTTGGCTCGATATCGATCAATCCTCCGGTTCGCTCGATTCGATCCTTGAGCTCATCGACGAAAGCGGCCAGGTCATGGCTCTGAGCGATGATTCGCTCGCCGAATCGCTCGCCGATCAAGCTCTTGGAAATCCGAACTACAACCCGGCGATCCGTGCCTTCCCAATGGATCAACTCGCTACCGAAGTTCAGAACTCCCAAGCCGCAGGCTCCAACGTCGACTTCCAAGCGACCAACCCGCGCGATGCAGGCATGCGCATCGTATTGCCTGGGGTCGCCGGAACCTCGAACCTCTATTACATCCGAGTCCGTTCGAGCAACAAGCAACCCGGCGTCGCAACCGATCCGTTCGATACCACCTCGGGGATCACCATCGGTGCTTACAAACTCCACGTGCGACTCCAAGAACGCCAAGAGATCGCCGGATCGACGGTTCGCTATGCAGACCTTCGGTTTGCAACCAATGGCATCGAAATCTTCGGCAACACCATGCACTCGCCATTGGTCGGCGAGTTCGCTGAACCGGCTCTTGACCTAGGCAGCGCCTCATCGACAGCGATCGATGTAGGGAATGTCATGGTCAACGACCGAGCCGGTGTCTCGATCGCTGGAAACCTATCGACGGCGGCCGATGTCGACTGGTTCAATTTCTCGGTTGGGCGCGACGAGGACTCCATCCAACAACTGCCGGGCAATACGCCCAATACGGCATTGAGAGTCGACGCGCACGGATCGATGATCTTCGATCTGGATTACGCAGATGGGATCGGACGTGCCAACACCCAGTTGTGGGTCTTTAGACGCGAAGCTGGCGGCAACATGACGCTCGTGCTCACCGGCGATGACTCGAACATCCAAGACGATCAGCCTGCGATCCTCAAAGGAACCGATCAGACCGATCTGTCCCGAGGCTCACTCGGCAAACGCGATGCCTACATCGGACCTATCGAACTGCCCCCCGGCGACTACGCGGTGGCTGTGACCAACAAAGCGGTCAGCTACTTTGGACTCCGACAGTTCACCCAATCGGACATCTCGGGCATTCCAGGTGCTGCGGAGATCCGACTCGAACCTCTCGATTCGGTAGCCCGCTTAGGCGAAGACCGATTCGAGCCACAACCGGTCCTCACGACCGCCAATGGATCGCCTGAACTATTCAGGGGTGGCCAAGTTCCCTTCACCCTTGCCGATGTGACGCTCTTCGTGGCGCGAACCGATACGGCAATCGATGCCGGTAAGGTCTCCTTCCTCAATCCGATGACCGGTGCGGTCGAAGCGCACATGAGCCGAGGCGGAAACTCCGAAGATGTCTTCACTAACGGCTTTAACACGCGTGACATGGCCGTATCGCCAGCCGGTACGGCTATGGGATTCCGTATTCACGATGTAAACAATCCGATCACCGATACCAACGCAGGGCAATTCTTCGGCATCGATATTGGAGATACCGGTCTTGCCATTCCAGGAATTACCGACTCGGGAATCATCACCTGGGGGCGATACATCGATGCCAACGGAGCCCTCGATGTACGACAGTCCCAAGACGCCAACGGAAATGCGATCGGCGATGGGATGGTCTTTACGGCCCTTACCTACACAAGCTTGGGTGCATCGGGCCGATCCAATTTCTTTGGAGTAGCAACACGACGGCTTACTGGAAGTTTCAACGAAACGCCGAGCGCTCCACAGCCTCGGGTCCGCAACATCATCTATCAATTGAATCCGGACACCGGAGCCGCGATCAACTGGTTGGGCCAAGCGACACGTACCGATGCCGATTATGAGAACGGTGTCTACAACATGGGCACGACGGCCGGGACGAACATTCAGGAAGCTGGCTACTTCTTGCTCGCCACCGGAACCGTCAATGGCGTGACGACCCTGGGTGATCAAGTCTTCGGCGTAACGAATCAAGGCGAGTTGGTCACCCCAACAATCGTCGGGGTCCCGAGTTTTCCATCGCGAGTGGTCATCAATGATCCGACGACTGGCAACCCGATCAATTTTACGGGTCTCTCTCGCGGCCCTGCCAACGTTGAAAATGGACTCTTCGCCGATGTCCTCTTCGGTGTATCGACCGCCGGAACTTTGTATGCCTTCAACACCGCTGGGGAACTGCAACCGGTATTCCCGTTCGGTGCAAGCTCGATCGACTTAGGTGTCGCATCGGTCGCCGGCATCGACTTCAGTGCCTTGGATGCGAACCTTTGGCACGTGTCGACTCCCTCGGCCGATCCGGATTCGGCTTCGGCCGGTCACGGTCGAACCCAAACGTTCAATCGCTCGGGTTCCTCCCAAACCGGCGGGAATAACACCCTGCGGTTTGCTTTCACCAACCCCCTAAACCGCTTCGGCATAGATAACTTCGCCAATACGGTCAATACCTATGCGATGCCAGGTGGAGCAGCGGGAGCATTCGAAAGCCGTCTACTTGACCTGACTAGCTACTCATCGAGCGATCAGCCGGTGATGTATTTCAATTACAACCTCAGGACCGAGAACGCGACGGCCAACAACGACGGGAACATTTTCGGCGATGGTGGCAACAATCCATTCTTGGACTCGTTCCGTGTTTACGGGGCAGGTGAAGATGGACAATGGATCCTGCTGACAACCAACAACTCAGCGGGCTACGTCGATCAATCCTATGCCGACGGTGCGCTTTTCCCTCCGTTTAGCGAATACGATGTGCCTCGCAACGGCAACCAAGACGCCTTCAGTCGCAGCTTCATCTCCTCGTCGGCCTTCGATAACCAAGGTTGGCGACAAGCGCGCGTCAACCTCGCTTCTTTGGCCGGAAAGCGAGACGTCAAGATCCGCTTCGAGTTCAACTCCGGCGGAGATTTCCGTACCAACGACGCAGAGCGCGGTGGAATCGAACTTTCGGCAATTCCAGGCGAAAGGATTTCCGATGGCGACACGTTCACGGTCACTACGCCAACCGAAACAGTAACCTTTGAATTCGAACTCGGGCTTGTCCTCAACGTCGGTAGCGGTCAAAGCTTCAAAGTCGGCGACCAACTCAAGATCGGCAACGATATCTATACCTTCGCGACCGCAGCAGGTCCGAACCTTATACCGTTTGCCCCCACCGATTCGCCTGCCGACATCGCTGCGGCCATCACCAATGTATTGACCGCCGCTGGTTATACCGTCGTGGCCAGCACCGCATCGGGCAACGTGTTGAACATCACCGAACTCAACGGTGTACGACTGCCCGCGTCGATCTTGGCAACCGATTACGATCTGCTGGGACCTGACCGCGCGATAATCACCGGCAAACCAGGGGTTCAAGCCGGAAACGTTCCGGTCTTTATCGACAACGCCATGGCTGCGTTCGATGATACGGCTCCCATTGACCCGAACGTGCGGGATCAGATGATCATCGCCTTGGCCGGAGCCTTAAATGTCGCCGGACAGGAAAACAACCTTGATGTTTGGCGATTCGATCGAGACACGATCAAGTTCTTTGGTACCGGTGTCTCGGTAGATGACCCAGGGGTCCTGCGCCTGAGCGGATCGCGCCTCGGAGATAGCTTCGGCCCAAATGACACTGCCTTCCCTGTCACCCAAGCAGCACGCCGCGCTTTGAACAACGGAACGAGCCAAGGAAATCCCGTCGCGCCAATGAGCGTGACGATCGATGACATCGTCATCAGCTTTGCCGAACGCGGTGAGATGATCTCCAACGGACAATCGTTGCAGCCGATTTTCAACGACACCTTCCAGTACGAACTCTACGGTGGTCCAGGGGGTGCAGGCGCTCCGGAAATCGAGACCGGTGCCTACCAACTCGAAATGCGTACCGCCCCGGACTACGGGAAAACCGAAGGCCAAAACTTGGCCATCGAACCGGTCCCCTTCGTGGGACCCAAGGGGCGGACTTTCGACACCAACGACCGCTTGGTCAAGGCCATGGCGATCGATACGACCGGGCTGGCCGGTCAAATCGCTGACGGTTACTCGTTTACCGTCAGCAACGGTATCAACGCCGTTACTTTCGAATTCAACGTGTTTACCACGGCCAATGTCAGCGATCCAGCATTCCGTCCGGACATTCCCGGACGAATCCGCATCCCCTTGGCTCCCAACGCGACGGACATCCAAATCGCTTTCGCAGTTCGAAATGCCATCAACGATCCTGCCGTTCGTGCATTGCTCGGACTGACGGTCGAAAATACCGGCGATATGTTCGGTACGTCCCTTTACAACGCTGCCCACTCGACGACCCTGCAATTCAACGGCGCGGTCGCTTCGGATCTTTTCGGAAACTCCACCTTCGGATTCCTAGATGCCAACGGCAACCCAGTTCCTGTTGGCTTCAACACGATCAAGTACGGACAGGACACCCAGTGGGGCGAAGATTCCGGTGATGCGAACACCTTGCGAGATCAAGGACAACTCATCATCTCGGGCGTCGGTGTATCGCGATCTTCCCAGTACGGTATCAATCTGATCCCAGCTCCTCGGGATCTGAGCGATCGATTTATCAACATGGATCAGATCTCCACGCAGCCGATCCAGTCGCGGCAAGTTCCGATCTCTACCGAGGCGGGGAACCGACCTTATCCGGGATCGGTGCGCAACATGATCACCCTGAACAACAGCCAGTTGGCTCCAGGTGCGGTCATCGTCAACAATATCCTTGCCGGAAATTCCAGCGGCGGTATCCGAGTCGGTGGCGATACAGCCTTCGTGAACCAAGCAAGCTCGCCAGTAAGCGTCACGCGGATCGTCAACAATACGATCTACGGCTTGAACGCTGGAGCCAACCAGTCGGGGATCGAGGTCGAGGCCAACACCAGCCCGACGATCCTGAGCAACATCCTGGCCAATCTGGCTCGTGGGATCAACGTTGCCAATGACCCTGCACTTTTGAACTCGATTGTTATCGGTGCGAACCTCTACCAAGGCAACGCGGCAAACATCGTGCCCGCGTCCCTCAATGGATCTCAGTCGTTCCCGATCACTTTAACGGCTTCGGAACCGCTCTTTACCGACCCGACCCGAGATCGGTTCTACCTGCGAGCGTTCTCTCGAGCCATCGACTCGTCGATCGCCTCGCTCGAAGACCGCAACTTGCTCGACCAAGTCCGTTCGGCCGTCGGCCTGCCAACGAGCCCGATCATCGCTCCTGAATTCGATGCCTATGGACTTCTCCGCAGCGACGATCCCACGGTCAGCACCCCAGGTGGCCTAGGCTCAAATGTCTTTGCCGACCGAGGTGCCCTCGATCGCGTCGATAACGATGGGCCTTTGGCAATCCTCCAGCGTCCATTGGATAACGACTCCGCATTGGTCGATCGGGATGGTTCGAACACGTATGTGCAACTCCAGTCCGGCAATATCGACTACTTCGAAATCCTCATCGATGAACGCCAAGGAACCGGTCCGGATCCATTGACAATCACCCAGGATAACGTCGTTCTGACCGAGAACGGGCGAATGCTCAGCCCCGGCGTCGACTATGTCTTTGGCTACAGCTTCAACAGCCGCACGATCCGCTTGACACCTTTGGCTGGTTTCTGGCGCCAAGACAGCGTCTACGAACTGACCATGATCAACAAGCCGACGGTTCGTGTCATCGCCCCAGACGACGCGGCCAATCGTATCGACGGAGATCGCTTCACCGTTTCGCTTGCAAGCGGTGGCACTCGTTCCCTAGAACTCGATAGCGGATTCGTCCTGACGGTTCCAGCCGGTGGTGTGGCCGATGGCCAAACCTTCACCTACACCCCTGCCGGCGGTGAGACGATCCGGTTCGAATTCAACCTCGCAGGCAACACGCAAACGATCTTCGCCTCGAAGGTCATCACGTTCTTGGCCACCGACACTCCGGATCAACTCGCCGCCAAGATCGCAGCCGTTGTCAATCCGCTGATCCGTCAAAACGGATGGCCTGTCCAAGCCATCCCTGGTGGACGAGTCGTCGTCGGCGGGAACGTCGGCGATACGATGAATGTATCGAACTCCTCGCTGGTCCTCTCAGGTGCCCCCGGTGTTGCTGCCGGTGCGATCCCTGTGAAGTTCCTTCCAGTGGCCGGTTTCGATGCGATCGCGATGTCCACGGCACTGACCCAAGCCCTCAACCAAGTCGGTTCAGGCGTAAAGGCCTACTCGCTTGCCAACGGATTGATCTTCGTCGAAGGGGTCAACTCGATCACGGGCATGGCCGCGTCGCTCTCGATCCCTGCGATCCAAGACTTGGCCGGAAACAACCTCCAAGCCAACCGAGCAAACTCGCTGACCCAGTTTACGATCCTCATGCCAGAAGTCACTGTCGACTACGGCGATGCGGTTCAACGACCCGGAACCGGTTCGAACAGCAGCACGCTGCTGGCCGATAACGGCGTTCGACACGGGCTTTATCCCGACGATGCCGACCTGTTGGTCCTAGGCGTCTACGCCGACGGCGAAATCGATGGCCAACCCTCCCCTGCGGCCGATGCCGATGACTTCGATTCGGCAATCGACTTCGGGACCCTCGGGAACTTCCTGAGTATTTCCTCAAAAGGCCCCGCTCGATTGATCGCCTCGGCGTTTGATCCGACCATGGTTGGCAAGTCGCTGACGATCTCCGATACGGTCTCCAAGTCGGTGACTTACGAGTTCACCAACGGAGCACCTGCGTCGATCCCCGGGGCCCGCGCCGTGGACCTTAACGGTGCACTGACCGGTGCCGATGTTGCAGCTACTTTGCAATCGGTGGTCCTAGCCTCGATCCTCGATGGCAGCATCACCGGCATTCACGCAAATGTCACCGGTGATGTTCTCTCACTCGGTGGAACCAGCGGCCATCGATTCGATTTGACGAACGCACTAGGCGCTGTGGCTCGGGTTCAATCCGGGACCAACGAAGTCCTCGTGCAATCGGACCTCACAGGCCTCGCGGCCGGCAACACGATGTTCTTGTCCGATGGCTTTGGGAATTCCGTAGGGTTCCAAGTCATCGACACCAACCCACTGGCCACACCGACGGTGCTCGGAGTCGGTAACGTCGCCGTCTCGGTCAACCTCGCGACGGTCACCCCGAACAGTTTCGCGACGGCACTTGCCGCTGCGATCAATAAAGCGATCAACGATTCGAAGCTCAAGCTTCCTACCGTAAGTGTGGTCAACAATGCACTGACGGTCTCGGCAGACGATGAAGACGGCGTAGAGTTCGGTAGCTGGTTCAATTCGCAATCCCTGTCGACCCCCGTGAGCATCACCGCTTCGACCAGCGGTTTCATCGACGCTTGGTTCGACTGGAACCAAGACAACGATTTCGAAGATCCAGGCGAACGGATCCTGAGTGCTCAACCGGTGATCGCAGGTTCGAACACCTTCTACGTCACGACCCCAGCGAGCGCTGCGATCGGCTTTACGACCGCAAGGTTCCGGATCAGCAGCACAGGTGGACTCTTTACCTACGGATTGGGAATCGGCGGCGAAGTCGAAGACCATCTGATCGAGGTCCTTGCCGGCTCACCGCCCGTAGCCAATGCCGATAGCTTCATCGTCGCAGAAGACAATGTTCTGATCATCCCTGCCGCAGGCGTTTTGACCAACGACACCGATGTCGATGCTCAGCCGATTCGCGTGTTTGACTCGGATCTAACCCAACCGGGTGTCCAGCCAGTCCGTGGCCCAGAGCATGGGTACCTGACGCTTTCTGCCGACGGCTCCTTTGTGTATCTACCGAAACAAGACTTCTTCGGAACCGATACCTTCGTCTACCTAGCTACCGATCCTCGCATGACCAGCAACAGGGCTGCAACCGTGACGATCACCGTCACGCCGGTCAACGATGCACCGGTCGCCGTCGACGATGAGGCAACCATCAACGAAGACCAGACCATCACTTGGGATGGATCGCTCTTTACGGCCAACGATCGGACCCAACCGGATCGTCCAACCGGAACCGACGGGGATATCTACGACACCAACGAGTCGGGGCAAACGCTCCGAATCGTCGATGCCGAACTCGTCACGGACCGCGGTCTGGGTGAAACGCTGACCCTCATCAACAACCGCATCACCTACACCCCACCGACCGACTACAACAACCTGATCAACGGACCGGTATTGGTCCGTATCCTGATCGAGGATTCCGGTGTTGCCGGTGGCGATGAACAGCCCAAGCGTCCAGGAATGGACGATATGCCTCCGACCTTGATCTACAGCACCCTGACGATCAACGTCAACGATGTGAACGATCCGCCATTGTTCAACATCCCTCGCCCGACGCAAGCGCCTCTCGAGGATGCAAGCGTCAGCGCACCTGGATTCTTGAACCTGATTTTCCCAGGCAAATCCACCACCGACGATGAGTTGGGGCTGGTCGCAGGGATACCGGCTCAAACGGTCCGCTTCCAAGTTACGGCGCTGGATTCAACCCGCTTCACCGCCGCTGGCCAACCGGCGATCGCTCCCGACGGAACCTTGACCTACACCCTCAATACCGATGTCAACGCGTTGAACTCTTCGCCGATCTTGGTCGAAGTCATCGCGATCGATAACGGCAATGCGGCTGGCTCGCGTCCTGGACGTCCAGATGACAATCGCTCGGCACCCAGGACCTTCACGATCCTGCCGGTCGAAGTCAACGATGCTCCGCTCTTTACGATTCCTAATCCGGTGATCAACATCCAAGAGGACCTCGAGGTCTCGCCGGTCGTTAGCTTCGTAACGAACATCGTCGCCGGTCCGCCTACGGCGACCGATGAACTCGGATTGAACCCACCAACTCTGGGGCAGACCGTTTCGTTCGAAGTCACCGCGTTGGACCCAACTCGATTCAATGGACTGGCTGGTCAACCTCGCATCAACCCAGCCGGTCAGTTGACCTATGACCTCGCCCCCGATGTCAATCTCCTGAACTCCGGACCGATCCTCGTCCGCGTCATAGCCGTCGACAATGGTCCTGCTGCAGGCGATCGAGCCGGTATACCTGACGTCAATCGTTCGATCGAGCAAACATTCACGATCCTCGTCCAAGACGTCAACGACGCTCCAGGATTCAGTATTCCGAGCCCGATCATCTCGATCCAAGAAGACCTCGAGAGCTCTCCGCTGCCAGGCTTCTTGACCAACATCGTCGCTGGACCTCCAACGGCGACCGATGAAATTGGCCCTCCGGGACAAGCCGTCAGCTTCATCGTAAGAGCGCTCGATCCATCGCGATTTAGCGTTCAACCGCAGATCACCTCCGACGGAACGCTCTCGTACGACTTGGCTCCCAACGTCAACCTGATCAACTCCGGACCGATCTTGGTCGAAGTCATCGCCCAAGACGATGGGCCCGCGACCGGCTCCCGCCCAGGTATCCCCGATGTCCATCGGTCGGCTCCTCAGACCTTCACGATCGGCGTCCAAGACGTCAACGATGCGCCGGAGTTCAACGTCCCGAACTCGACGATCACCATCAACGAAGATCTTGAAAACTCGCCAACGAACGGTTTCCTTGCTGGCATCCAGCCAGGGCCAAGCTCCGCGGTCGATGAACTCGCCTCGCAAACCGTTTCCTTCACGGTCAGCGCTGTCGATCCAACACGATTCAATGGATTGGCGGGACAACCGCAAATCAGCCCAACGGGCGTGCTGACCTACGATCTTGCTCCAGATGTCAACGTCGTCAACTCCGGCCCGATCTTGATCAGGGTCCGAGCCGTAGACAATGGCCCTGCTCCAGGCTCTCGTCCCGGAATCCCCGATGTGAACTCATCGGCGGAGATCACCGTGACCTTGCTGGTCAATGCGGTCAACGACGCTCCGTTGTTTACGATCCCCAATCCGATCATCAGCATCGATGAAGACCTCGAAAATTCACCGATTGTGAATTTTGCGACCAACATCACCGCAGGTCCCCTGACGGCGATCGACGAACTCGGACTCGTTGCGGGTGTTCCTGCACAGGTCCTCCAGTTTGACGTCCAAGCCATCGACACGAGCAAATTCAACGGGCTTGCCGGTCAGCCGCGCATCTCGCCTACAGGTACTTTGACCTATGACCTTGCTCCAGATGTCAATATCCTCAACTCCGGACCGATCTTGGTCCGCGTCAGCCTTGTCGATGATGGTTCGAACACGTTGCCTAACGTCAACCGTTCGACAACCCAGACCTTCACCATCCGGGTTAAAGAGATCAACGATCCACCGATCTTCGATATGGCGTTCAATACGTTCAACATGCGGGAAGACGATGGGTTCCTGAATCTTCCGGGCTTCATCACGAACCTCGGTCCAGGCCCATTGACCGCGACGGATGAATCGAACCAAACGACCTCGATCATCGCTGTGGCTGTCGATCCGACTGCCTTTACCATTCAGCCTTTGGTAACGGGCACCGGGGATCTGACATTCCAATTGGCCCCGGACGTCAACAGTTTGTTCAAGGACACTCGAATCCGATTGATCGCCACCGACAATGGGGTTCCATCCGAGACCACCGAAAAACTCTTGACCCTCAATGTGGCTGATATCAACGACGAGCCTCAGTACACCATTCCCACGACGCTCGTTTCGGTCCTGGAAGACAACGAATCGGTCACCGGAGTAACCCCCACTCGTATCGTCGGTTTTGCAACCAATGTGCGACCCGGGCCTGCGACGGCTATCGATGAGGTTTCCCAAACGTTGACGTTCAATGTGACGTTCAACTCCAATACCGGGCTGTTCAGCACCCAGCCGCGAATCTCCTCGACCGGTGAGTTGACCTTCGTGACGGCTCCGAACCAAAACGGGACGGCCATCATCATCGTCAACTTGGTCGACAACGGTCGCACAGGTCCGTTCCCCAACGACAACATCGGCCCGAATGCGACGTTCTCGATCATCGTTCGACCAGTCAATGACGCTCCGGAATTCACGATTCCGACTTCGACGACGGCCGACGAAGACCAAGGTGTCGTATCGGTTCCTGGTTTTGCAACCGGCATCCGCCCAGGTCCAATCACCGCAGCCGATGAATCCAATCAAGAGCTGACTTTCGAAGTCGTCGCGTTGGACCCCACTGCGTTTGTGGTGCAACCCACCATTGGTGTCGATGGTACGCTGGTCTATCAAACGGCCAAGGACATCAACAGCAACTCAGGCAAGAACACCCAAGTTCGGGTGACCTTGAGGGACAACGGCCCGACGGCTCCGCCGCCGAACACCAATGTCTCGGTCCAAAGTGTTTTCACGATCAACATCGTTCCTGTAAACGATCCGCCGATCTCGGCCGGTTACCTGACAACCACCCCCGAAGACACCCGAGTCACGGTCCAAACCGCAGATGTTCTAGCGAACGATTTGCCTGGTCCTGCCGATGAGGTCGCCGAAGGCCAAACCATTCGTATGACCAATATCGAACAACTTACCTCCAGAGGTGGTGTTGTCCTGCCGGTCTTTAGCAACGGTCGCATCGTTCGATTCGATTACATTCCACCATTGAACTTCGTCGGCCAAGACTTTATCCGCTACGTCGTTACCGACGATGCGACTTACAAGCCTGGTCAGCAAAGCGCCACTGGGACGATCACCATGAGCGTCGGAGCGATCAACGATCCGCCGCAGTTCACCGCAGGTGGCAGCCTGACGGTCCTCGAGGATTCCGCTGCGTACTTGGCTCCTTGGGCCACAAACATCTTGGCAGGCCCACCGGCAGCGACCGATGAAAACACCGGCCCGAACGCCCAGAGCGTTTCCTTCGAAGTCACGACCAGCAACGATGCGATGTTCGCAGTCCGTCCGGCAGTCGACGCGGCCGGTCAACTGAGCTTCACCTTGGCCAAAGATGCCAACGGTGCGGTGAGCATCGTGGTTGTCGCCGTCGATAGTGGTCCATCGGCTCCTCCGCCGAACAACAACCGCTCCCAAGCGGCTACCTTCACCCTGACGGTCACACCGGTCAACGATCCACCAGGATTCAACACCACCAGGAACCTTACCGTCGACGAAGACTCCGGTGCCTTTACCGGCATCATCCTTGCCGATATCGTTCCGGCCGAAGGAATGAACAGCAACCCGCCGACGGCCCTCGACGAGGCGAACCAAACCGTCACGATCTCGGCAACCGCCGACCGTCCGGCTCTGTTTACCTCGCAACCGACGATCGATGCCAACGGTGTGCTGCGATTTACCCCGGCTCCGAACGCATCGGGTGTTGCAATCGTTTCGGTGATCGCCACGGACAACGGACCTAGCACTCTGCCGAACATCAATCGTTCGCAAGCCAAGACGTTCTCGATAACGATCAATCCGATCAACGATGCACCGATCGCCCTGGATAACAGCTACAGCACCAACGAGCAAACCATCCTCAATGTGACGGCTCCAGGTGTCCTTGCAAACGATACCGATCCAGACCTTCCGAACGATACTTTGAGCATTGCGTCGTTCCAAGCCAGCTCGCAATTCGGAGCCGCGGTGACGGTTCGCAACGACGGTTCGGTCATCTACAATCCGACGGTCTCGGCGGTTCTGCGTGCGATGGTCGACGGCCAAAGCCTTGTCGACACGTTCACTTACCGTGCACGAGATGCTGCGGGGTTGCTCAGCAACGTCGCGACCGTCTCGATCACTGTCGCCGGTATCAATGACGCGCCCGTGGCCAACAATGACACGTTCACCGTGCCATTCAACGTCTCGGAACTCCTCCCTGTCCTGGCAAACGACACCGATGTCGATACGCCATTGGATATCGGATCGATCGAAATCGGACGACTTCCCGTCAACGGAACCGTCGCCCCGACGTCCTCAGGGACCATCCGCTATACCCCCAATACCGGTTTCCGCGGACAAGACACCTTCACCTACCGCGTTCGCGATTCGCTTGGGAAGTACTCCCAAGAAGCGACCGTCACCGTGAACGTCAACACCGCTCCGGTGGCCATCGCGGATTCTGCGATCACCAAGCGCGATACCCAGATCGTTATCGATGTTCTCGCCAACGATTTCGATACCGATGGCACGATCAACCGCAGCACGGTCAACATCGTCACACCTCCGAACTTCGGTACCGCTGTGGCGCAGAGCGATGGACGAATCCTGTTTATCCCACAAGCTGGATTCACAGGGACCGCCACCTTCGCTTATGCCGTCTCGGACAACGATGGGCTCTCGAGCAACATCGCCAACGTAACGGTCCAAGTCGTAGCGTCGCTCTATCAGAATCCCACCAACAGGTTCGACGTCAACAACGATTCGTTCGTATCCCCGATCGATGTGTTGTTGGTGATCAACCTGCTGAACTCCCAAGGTGCATCGATTCCCGTCGAGCAACTTCCACCTCCGCCACCGTTCTACGACGTCAACGGAAATGGTTTCATCGATGCGACCGACGTGCTCAGCCTGATCGACTTCATCAACTCCTCGGGCAACAGCGGATCAGGCGAAGGTCCAGACGAAGCCTTGAAATCCACGAGCCGTTTGGCGATCGGACTCCTTGCTGCCCCAGAACCTCGTGTGGTCGAACAAGCGGTCTTGTTCAATACCGCCGGGAACCAAGCAAACGCTTGGGCAGCCATGACCCGTGAACCGGACTTCTACGGCCCGGCGATCTTCCCGATCGAAAGTCAGGAAGATGAGTCGTTGGAATTCTGGGCGAGCCTTGCCGATCGCCAATCCGATAAGGAGCCGTCGGCGGACATCGATGAGGAATTCCTCAAAGGCACCTGGATGTAGAATTCGGTGCATGATTTCGTTCTGGCTCTTCGTCGTGCTCGTGCTCAGTCCGCCGTGGCGGACGGTGCTCGTGCTCGTAATCGAAAGATGAATAGCACTCGCTCGAATTGCCTCGATTCGATTACGAGTCGTTGGAATTCTGGGCGAGCCTCGCCGATCGCCAATCGGATAAGGAGCCATCGGCGGACATCGATGAGGAATTCCTCAAAGGCACTTGGATGTAGAATTCGGTGCATGATTTTGTCCATGCTCTTCGTCGTGCTCGTGCTCAGTCCGCCGTGGCGGACGGTGCTCGTGCTCGTAATCGAAAGATGAATAGAACTCGCTCGAATTGCCTCGATTACGAGCACGATTACGAGCACGATTACGAGCAGGAGCACGAGCACGAGCACGGAGCACGATTTGCTCGCTCCTTGCCAGTTAAACAGCCTCCCTCTTTCCAATCATCCGATCGAAAAGAGGGGAAGCCATCAAGGTCGTTACGATGGCCATAATGACAAGGCACGCGAAAAGCTCAGGCGAGATAATGCCCCGTTCGAGCCCCTTGTTGATGATGATCAGCTCCATGAGTCCCCTCGCATTCATCAGCACACCGATCCCCATCGCATCGCGAAGGCTCAAACCCGAAAGCCTCGCCGCCAGAGTGCATGCTGCCCACTTGCCCACGATGGCCGCGATGAGGATCGCCAAGCAGGCCCCCAGGAGCCACCACGCGTTGAGCAAGCCTATCCGAGTGTTAAGGCCTGAATAGGTAAAAAACAACGGCAAGAGCAACGCCACGGTCAACGGCTGGATCTTCTCGACGACCCCCGAGTGGACTTCCCCTCGCGGGATCGCTGTGCCCATGAGAAACGCGCCGAAAACAGCGTGAAGATGGATCGAATCGGTAAACCACGCCCCCAAGGCCATGAGGATCAAGGCCAGGACCAATCCCGACTCGCTGAGTTTGCCCGCTGAGTCCAAAAAGAACCGTTCAAGCCGTCCGAGCGTTGGACGTACGATCATCGTCACGAACACCCCAAACGCCAGTCCTCCCCCGATGCTCCGGATGGCTTGCGACGGATCGCTATCGAAACTTGCCAAAACCATGGCCAACAAACACCAGGCGACAGCATCGTCGATCGCACCGGCTCCGATCGCAACGGTCCCCATCAACGTCCCATGGAGTCCCTTGAAATGGATGATCCGAGCCAGCATGGGAAAAGCCGTAATGCACATCGAGGCTCCCAGAAACAGCATCGCTTCGGTAGCCGTTGTCCGTTCGGGAAACAATCCACCCCAGGAATGAAACCAATAACCCAGGCCAGCCCCGAGTACGAAAGGAGCAATCATCCCCGCACTCGATACGGCCAGTGAGCTCTTGAAGTGCTTGCGGACGATGTCGACCCGGAATTCCAAGCCGACGATGAACATGTAGAGCGCAAGGCCCAGTTGGGAGGCCGGAAACAAGTACGACGAAGTGTCGCGCGTCGATTGCTTGGGATCCCATGGAAACAGCGACTGCTGCAATTCAGGTGCCAGGAACCCGAACAGGGAGGGTCCCAGAAGCACCCCTGCGATCATCTCGGCAACGACCTGAGGCTGCCCGAACCGCTTGGCAAGTACCCCAACGATGCGGCAGAAACCTAGGATGATGGCGATTTGGAGAAAGAATTGTACGGCTAGCTGTAGGTTATTCATGCGTTTTATTGTACAAACAATAGTTGTTTGAACAACATTAAGCCGCCCCAGCCCAGCGGCTATTTTTCTGGCCCTGCCCAACTTTCAAACGCAAGTGTGCCTAAATCTCCCGCACACTGCCAATCGCTCCCCAACATGCGTTTGGGACCTCAATGGGACCTCAAAAAATCACCTGGAAAATCCAGAACCTAGTTCGCCCCACAAGGGGGGTGCAATTCCCACTGTTTTTATTTTGTTCGAAGGTTCCCAGAAGGCTTCTTGTTTGGCACGCAAAACGCATTGTTAGGAATCCCAAGTCGTTCTTGCCCTGGCAAGCAAATCACAACTACGAGGATTCTGAGTCATGCACTACCCCCTTGAATCGTACCTTTCATCGCACCTTCCATCGCAGCACCCTGAGCATCAACCCAAGCTCCAAGCAAAACATCAAGAGCATCTTCGAGCCCTGCCATCGCATGGAACTATCGTCCGTGGGGTTTCCAACACGCTGTTGTTTTTTTATCTAGGAGTCATCGGGGCGATCTCTTTCTACGACATGGTCCTGACGGTCCGATACGCCGAGAGTCTCAAGCAACTCGAAATGAACCCTATCGGCAGATGGCTCATGCAATTGGATCACATCCCCAAAAACAGCATCCCAGACGTGTCGCTGTTTTTGCTTGCCAAAGCGTTCGGGACGGCGATTGTTCTCCTGGTGATCTTCTGGATCACCCGACGCCGAGCCCGGCTCGGGCATCCCATCGGGATGGGGGTTAGCCTCTGCCAAATCATGCTTGCCCTCTACCTGTGCTACGGGTCGCTCGAGTAGCCAACAGGTCGCCCTGTCCGTCCGATGTTCGCGCATCGCATCGGATTTCCTCGTACTCGAAGATACGGCATCGAGTACGAGTACCATTTCCTGGCTGTTTTTCGTGCTCGTGCTCGTGCTCGTGCTCGATCGATCAAGCGATCGTATCATTCCATCCTGGTCAACGCGCTGCTCGGGCGGGAATTTAGTAATGGATAGGATAATGAAGATAGGGAGCATGATCCGCGAGTCGGGGAACGGCGGTTTGTGGGCCGTAACGCAAGTCGCGTTGATGCCATGCGCGCGAAGAGTTCGATTACGAGCACGAGCACCGTCCGCTACGGCGGACTGAGCACGAGCACGATGGGATCCTGTGGCCGCGTAGGCCAGAACATAAATTTCAGCGTCGACACGCCCGTCGGAAAGCCGCAGAAACTCACCTCAGAAACTCACCGCAAAGACGCCAAGTCCGCCAAGTCCTCCAAGTCAATGAGCGACCGGCCACTTCAGCGCATGGTTTTGTTCTGGCTGTTTTTCGTGCTCGTGCACCGTCCGCCACGGCTTTGAAGTTGCGATATCCGCATGTTTCGGAGTTTCAATCGATGTTTTCCCTGGCTTTTCGTACTCGTACTCCGCGTTAGCAGTACTCCGTACTCGTACTCGAAGATACGCCATCGAGCACGAGCACGATGGGATCCTGTGGTCTCGTCAGCCAGAAAAACAGACTCGGTCCCATCCCGCTTGCGATTGACTATCGAATTGCTTGGCGAATTGCTTCATCGCGGTTAATCTACTCTGGTTGCCCCAATCGCCGGAGAGATGAAGTGATCGCGATCGAAAACCAGCTCGATTACCTACAAGTCGCAGTATTTGAAGTCGACGGCTTGAGCCATCAGCCGAGTACCCCGCAGTTCGATCAATGGATCGAGCAGCAGTGCCAAGAGGCGATCCGAGAGAAAGCCACCGAGGCTTGGGAGGCTCGCCGCGAAGCGGTTCGAGCCTTGTTGCGCAAGGGTGGGTTCAAGCCCTCGGGGCGAAGCAAACCGGCACAGGAATACCTAGCGCGATGCTTGGATGAGTCTAAGTTTCCCAGAGTCCATCCGGCCGTCGATTGCCTCAATGCGATTTCGGTCCGAAGCGGTATCCCGATTTCGATGCTCGACCGAGATGCGTTTTCGGACCGGATGCTCATTCGCCTAGGAAAACCCAGCGAAAGCTACGTTTTTAACTCCGTCGGCCAGGAGCTAGACCTGGAAAACCTGATCGTAGTATGCGGCGGTTCCGATGAGCAAAAACCCTTAGGCACTCCCGTCAAGGACTCGATGGCCGGTAAGATTGATAAGACGGTTTCGCGGATCGTGTGTATCTTATATGCTCCGCGAGATAGCGTCGACGCGCTTTGGCTCGACCAGTGGGCCATGTTGCTCCGCACGAGCATCGAGCAGTACGCAACCTAGCCGCGATTGTTTTCGACTCCTTCCTTTCCAATTCGGGCCAATACCCGAGTGGAAATCGTCCCAGCATTTTCAGGTTCAAGATGATTTCGAAGTCGCCTAAAAAAACGCTCCTTCCTTGCAGGTCCCCTCGATCCGCTCCTTGGCTCCTAGCGATTGGAGTTCTTCTGGCCTTCGATCCCGATGTCACACGACGCGTCGAAGCCCAAGACCGAGCCTCATCGACGAGTTATGCCCAGCAGGGATTCACCCAGATCCAGAAGATCCAGGACGTGCTCAGTGCGTGGTCTCCTGAGCGGCACCTGTATGTCAAAGGGAATGTCGGTGCAAGTGCCAGTCAGCTCGGCGAGCTCGAGGCTTGGTTGGCCCAAAACGGTCCGCACTGGACGGTTGTTTTGGTCGACAATGCAGACGGCGAGTACTTCGTCGCAGCCGATGGACGTCCCTTGTTCGGAATCGATGCGGTCGAAGTCGCCCTAGGAATGGGGCTTAGCAATCAGACCAAGTTCGGCGAGTTGGTCCACCCGCTGACGCACGAGACCGACGGCGCGATTTTTGTATTGATGCTCAAGAACCGCAAATTCAGTTACTTCGGTTCCGAGGCTCAGGATCGCCGTGGACTAGGCGAATCCCATTGGTTTGGCGAGCTGGACCAACCCGCCGTGCGGGCCATGCGGTCCGGGGGCCGGGTCCTCGATGCGGTTCGAGACACCGTCAAGTCGATCAATCAAAGGCTCGAGCGTATTGTCCAGGCCGAGACCGAGACGGCCCGAAACGCAGAGCTCGAACAACAACGAGACTTTCAAACCGCGACCGAAGCCGCCTTGCACCTGCGCGAGGTCTACGATCAAGTCCAGGAAGATGCCAAGGCCTTTCGCGAAAGCAACACCGCAGCGACCGGTCAGCTCGCCAATCCTCCCTTGCCCGAATGGAAAGCTCGCCTCGATGAGCTCGCAAGTCAAACCAAGCTAGAAACCGCAAGCAACACTCTGCCCCAGTTGCGTCTCTTGGCAACCGAGCTCGATCAATACCTCAACGGATATGCCGCAGTGCGAGGTTACCCAGAGCATCGCAAGGAGCTCGAAGGCCAGGTGGCCGAGCTGGTGCGGGCTCCGAATTCGGTGGCCAGTGGGGTCGTGACCAAAGCTCGCAAAGAGCTCGAATTCGCCGATGTGAAATTCCGCAACGGGGACTTGGACCTTATCGAGCAGATGCGTGGCTTTGAACCCATGCTTCGCGAAGCAGACCAGTTGATCGACGCGGAGAAAAAACGAATCGAAGAGCAGACCAAATTCCGTCGCATGGTAAGACAGGTCATAGCGACCATCTCGAGCCTCTTCGGGCTCTTGCTCGCCGGAATCCTGTGGTTCTTCCATCGCAAACGCAAACCCGCGATGGACCAAGCCGTCGAGAACCTCAAGCAGCGCGAGGAATCCGTCGCCAAGGAAACCGAGGGACTCGATCAGCTCTTTACCCAAAGCGGCGATTTGCTCGGCTCCCGCGAACGGATCAAAGAACGCGGCTACACCGGGAAAACCAAATCCCTTGGCGAAGGTACACTCGGTGATATCGATGATCTATTCATCATGTCCAAGGAAGCAAGACGCGTGATCGGACAGGCCAAGGAGCTGGTCTACCCGCCCGGCGTTTGGGAAAAAATTATCAATAACTTCAGCGCCGGCCCGTATGAAGAATCGATCCGTCAATTGTCAGGCAAACCTCTGAAATTCAACAAGTCGACAGGGATTCCAACCATCGCCATGGAAATCCTGCGCGAGAGGGCACTCGAAACCGGAGAAGAGCCACCCAAAGAAGTCCCCGACGAAGTGGTGATGACCTTCGACGAAATCTTTCAAGCCATCCAGGGCAAGCGCAAACGAGCCAGCGAAACGCTCAAGGTCATCGACTACTCTCTGACAGGCGTCAACGACGAACTCGATCGATGCCAGTCCGAACTTCAAAAGATGGTCAACCAAGAACGACGATTGTCGGAGCTGGCCCAAGACAACTTCTTTCCCGTCCCAAGCTATTTCGAAGCCCTGATCCCCTCGATCCAAAAGGACCTTGCCGAAG
>QWPJ01000005.1 GCA_003671195.1 Planctomycetota bacterium | reverse complement strand
GTCGTGGTAGAGCCATTGGGGACAATGGCTCTACCATGGAAGACCCCGCCGCTGGCGCGTTGGGTAGTGTAGATCGATTGTCCCCAATCGATCGGAGTTTGAAGTCACCGTGGCCGGTGGGAGAAATAGCCGTAGAACCGAAGATGCCGCCGCTGGCGCGTCGTGCGAGAGCCATTGGGGACAATGGCTCTACCAAGGGAGCCCCCGCCTTGGTCAGTACGACAGGCATCTACACATGAATCCGACGCGTTGTGTTCCAACGCGGATCGACTAGCGGACTTTGGCGTCGAAGCGGACGAATCCACCCTCGCCTGGCTTGAGCTCCTTGTCGATCTCCCATCGCAAGACCGATGAGCCGGCGTCGTTGGGGCTCGTCGAGAATCGGGCTTCGATACTCGACTGCTGCGAGGACTCGATGTACTCTAGCCGCGGAGCCAACGAATCGGTCACGACCAAGCTTGAGACCGGCTGCTCGCCGATGTTGTCGTAGCGGATCGTAAAGGAGACGATGTCCCCAGGATTGGCGATCTGCTCGGATGCAACCTTACAGATCCGTACCCGAGCTCCCTTGTACTCGTACAAGGTAAACTCGCGAGCTTGCTTCTGATCGACAATCACCGCTGCTTCTTGTCCGTCGATCAACACCGCAAGGGCGTCGATGTTTGACCATATCCTGGCCGCGGCTGCGGCAATCGCTAGCTTGGCCGGGTCGGTGTTCTTGACGTTCCCATTTCGAATGATGTCCAGGTCTTCGTAAGGCTTGAACGCATCGCTGATTTCGCCCATGGGCAAGACCAACTCAGCAGGCATCGGACGCTGGCGATCCAAGAACGCTTCGACCACACGCACCGTATCTTTGGTATTGGCCTTCAATGGTGCCGAAACCTGGATCGGTGGCAACTTCTCCTTGATCATCCCTGGACCGGCAGGCACATCGGCCGTTTGAGGTCGCAGAGCAAGTTCTGATTCGAGCACCCCAGTTCGCTTCCTGACGCTGCCGAACCTCGGCGCATAGATCGCAACTCGGCAACCTGCTTGCACTTCGGTCAGGCCGGTCTTGGTCGTGTACTGGATCACGGTGTCCTCGGGGTCCAAGCCCACCTGAGAGAGATCCTCTCGGAGCCGGACCGGTGGATCGCGATCCCCACCGTCGTAGATGTATTCCTGGGGATCCATGCAGCGGGATTGTTCCTCGCACTGCGGTTCGCAAGGGCCTTGGGGACAGGGTCCCGCATGAGGTACCTGACAGCCCCCCTTGCAGGCCATCAATCGCCCTCCAATTCGGTTTGGAAACATCGGACGGTAAGGTCCGTGCGTATTGCCGCAACACGCACCCTCGGTGTGAGTCGTTTGGCTCGATGGATCGACAAACTGAGGGCCGACCATCGACGGAGTGCGAGCGACCGAGTAACTCTCAGAGTAGCTCTCAGAGTAACTACCAGGCCGCCCGGCCGATTGTCGAATCGGCCGAATATGGGACGCTGGATCGACTCCGGCCATCGAACCCGAAGCGTCCCGAGATTCGGTCGCTGAGTCGGTCGCCGTGTCGGTCGCGGTGTTGGTCGCCGGGGCGAGCATCGGATCGGATGCGACTTGCACAGTTTCCCGGGGTAAGCGTCGCTCTTGTTCGATTTCCGAAGTGAAGAACTTCGGCTTGAGCATCGACGTGCCCGTAGCACATCCGAGGGCTCCCCCGAC
This sequence comes from Planctomycetota bacterium, assembly GCA_003671195.1. Classification (GTDB taxonomy): domain Bacteria; phylum Planctomycetota; class Planctomycetia; order Pirellulales; family Pirellulaceae; genus JBKCUI01. The sequence goes on along the minus strand of QWPJ01000005.1, from coordinate 47,931 downwards.
GCTCAGGAGGAGCAGGATACCGAGTGTCGATGCATTTGGCCGTTGTGTCATGAAGCGGACCTTATTCAGAGCAGATCATTCGGGGCTATGCGGATCATCAGGGGCTAGGCCGTCTCGTGTGTTCGTCATCGGCGAAGGACTACCTTGAATCGCTGATCGAACCCGAGGTAGCGTTTGGGGCTGCGTTTGGTGCAGCGTTCGGGTACTCGATGATTGGCCACCGGCCTTCATCGATGAGCATTTGTTTGGTCGGGATCGGCTTAAGGGTCGTCCATGGCGGGCAGTGGTAGAGAAACTCCAACCAATCTTGCCCCTGGGTCACATTGGGAACTCGGGAGCCCATCCGAAGGATCGCGACAGGACGTCCGAGTTGGTCGGCCGTACGAAGTGCGTTTTGGGTCGGACGTATATCGAGGACCCGTTGGGGCTTTCCAGACGTATCGACCGGTTCGGCCACTTCGGAGTCTTCCAGGTAGATCACCCGCATGACCAGTTCACCGCGAGCCGCATCCATGATGTCGCTCTCGTCGATCTCGATCGGAATCGGGAAACGATGCTCTCGCTCGGCAGGTGGACAAGTCTTGTCGATCACTTCGATCGTCGGGAAGAGCTCCAGATCCGGATCGCCCTCGATTCCGGTGAGTCGCAAACGATAGACCGCTCCGACGAGCAAACCCAGGCGTGCTGGAGAAGGAATATCCGGGGCGAACTGACCGGCTTCGGCCAGATTGAATCGGACGCCCTTGGGGCCCCGCACCTCGACGGCTTGCCAAGCTCCCCGCAGTTGCGGCTTGCGCTGCAACTGGATCGAACCGATCGCGCCGGGAACCATCTCGTCGTCGATCAACGCTCGAGAGCCGCTGGGCAATCCCGCCGTCGATACGGCAGCGTAGGGTGCCTGGCCCAAAGCGACATTGCTAAAGAGCACCGCAAGGGTACAGATCACGATCAGGGCGACCCATCCTAGTACCATCGTCGGGAAGGAAATGTGTCGGAACATGCTGGATCCCACCGGTTCGCATCGGTAAAAAAATAGTCCCAGACGACCCGGGACTATTCATCATTGCTCATCCAAGGATTCGCTAACGAGTCGCTAGCGAATCGGCATTAGCGAATTTGCGGACTGCCTGGTGGGCAGTATTCGCCGTTTGGACCGACTCCACCAGCACCACCAGCACCGCCAGGTCCAGGACCTTGAGCCCCACCGTATTGGTTCGATGGAACTGGGCGACTCGCATGGTAGAATCCGGGCCGACCCGAGGGATATCCAGGGTGGATGTTCTGCTCATGGATACGGATGTGGCTCGGTGGCGTCGGATAGCTATATCCAGGCTGCTGACGAACCGTCATCTTCATCTTGTCGACAGGATCGGGAATGTGCATGTGTGTCTTGTTCTTCATCACATGCTGTTGCAAACCGGCTGGATGCCCCAATGGAATGTGCGGAGGACCAGGTAACCCAATCGGGGTGCCTGTGTAAGTCATCCCGTACTGTGGAGCCGTCACGCCGGCGACCATGTTCGGTGGAACACTCATCGGATCGATCGGACGGCCGTCTGGTCCGCACAAGCCACCGGGACCCATGCCACCGGGACCCATCATGCCACCGGGACCCATCATGCCAGGTGCTCCGCCGTTGGCGTAGACTGCAGCCGTAAGCTCGATGTCCTTGTTACCTAAGCGAACAATCGCTAAAATGGAACCTCGGCGGTCGGCTTCGATGATCGGATCCAAACCTGGCTCCAAACGTGTGCTGACCAACGTGTCGATGCCCGAGATCACCTCACCCTGAAACTCAGGGTCGGGCAAGTAAATGACCTTGGTCACGAAGTTCCCCGACAAAGCTTGATCGAGGTCTTCCTCGGTAAACTGAATCGAGATCGCGTTGTGAGCAAGGTAGGCTGCCGTGCGAGGATTCGAGTGACCGACCTCAACAGTAGGGTACAACTCGACACCTTCACGTCCGGAGACATCGGTCAGTTTGAGCCGATAGATGCCTCCCTGGGCGAATTCCAATCGTCCTGGGACGATCAAGCAATCGCTGGTAAAGGAACCATCGCCAACGACGTCGTACGAAATCTTCATCGACTGGGGTTGATTGAACAGAATCTGAGTCGTGGGGGTCGGTACCCCTGCACCGTACCCAGGTACTGGGATTGTCTCCGGTGTCAAAACACCAGGACCAGGTCCGCCTACCATCGGGCCGGGTTCGGCCAGACGTGCAGCAGGCGGCATATTGTGTCGAATTGCGGGTTCTCCCCCGAAGCTTGGTGCAGCCAAACCCAGCGCGGCTATCACGCTTAAAAACCTAATCTTTTTCATGCGATTCCCCTAGGAATGACTTGGGTCAAGCCAGCTTCGCGCTAGGCAGTTACGACCGATTGTTTCCACCTGGACGCGAACCCTCCTTGAAACCTACAATCCCACGCAACATTGCTATGGCTTGCAGATCCGTCAGGAGCCTCAAAAGCGGAATTCGAGGCGCGTCTGGAATCTATGTTCGGCACTACGCTTTCGTTTTCTTTGATAAAATCGGTACTACTCGACCATGGAAACCAGGTTTTCACTTGCTAGCATTTTCAAGCTGGCCGGATCACCCCCGGTCCTCCTGCTGGCACTGCTTCTAGCCGCAGGGATCCTGTGGAACCGTTCCGACCGACTTTTGGCCTCCCCTGCCCTCACCTTTCCTGCTTCCACTTTCCCTGCTGCTACTTTCCCCGATGCCGCCGGAACGCCATTGCCCCCAAAGCAATCCGCCCCAACCCCTCTACCCAACGATCCAACGAACCGCCTACCGAGTCCGAGTCCGAGTCCCTTGGTTGGCTCAACCGGCGGTTCGTCTGATGCCATCACCCCGGTGACGACCGATCCGAACCAATTGGTCCTCTCGGCCGTTCGCCAAGCCGTCTGGGGCCCATCGATTTACTGCCGTGTTCAACAAACGACGAATATCTACGGTCAGCGCGCGCTGCTGATCGGCGAGCTTAAATCCGAGGCGCTCTCGAACTCCCCGATGCGCCGGCTTCGATATACCGCGCGCGTCGCTGTCGGAGAAACTGCCTTCGATCTGCTCCAAGTCTCCGATGGTCGGATGATGTGGACTAAATCGAGCCCCAACTCCCCCCCTAAACGTATCATCCTCGACCAAGTGCTTCAGAGCATCCCCAGCAGCATGCAGTACCCCGACACGCGTCCTGAAGTCCATCTGCTCTTGGCCGTCGGGGGGCAAGCCGAACTGCTCCGAGGGCTTTATCACCGATACAACTGGTATAAGGCCGTCAGCGGCAAGATCGGCGGGGCCGACGTTTGGCAACTCGTCGGTCGACTTAGGACCGAGCCGACGCGAATCGCTGGCAACGCTCCGATCGATAACATGAACAGCGACATCGGTAGCCCATCGCCGAATCTGCCGACCGAGGCTCGCTTGACGCTCAGTCGTTCGACCAAACTACCTTATTTTCCGTTCATCGTGGAGTACTTTCAGCGGGCAGCGAAGTCGAGCACTTCGAAGTCTCCATTCGAATTGATGTCCCGGATCGAATTCAAAGACCCATCGACCGAAATCCAATTCAGTGAAAAAGACTTCGACCGATTCAACGAGACGGTCGAGGAAATCAAAGACGAGACTCAAGACTACCTGCCAACGGTTCGCTTAAGCCTTGAGCCTTTCTCCCGGGTCAACCGCTAATCTATCAACCGCTAACGCAGCAGCGGCGAATCGCGACAGAAAGCTTCTTGCGAACGTTTAACCTGGTACGACCAGCGTCGCCTTGGTTCCCGTGTGGGCGATTTCCAGAGGCAAAACGCCTCCCCAGTCCCCATCGAGCTGATACCCCCCCTGCCCTTGCGAACTGACGACGCGCAATGCCGAGACTCGGCACTCCTTCCAGCGAGGGCTCGTGCGGTGGGTCCCGAGTGCGACCCTTAGGTAGTTCCACAAGCCGACGATCGCGTTGCCTCCTGTGAGCATTCCGACGTCGAGCAATCCATCATCGCCAAGCGCGTCGTCGATGATGTGAATTCCCGCAGCGTACCTTGGGACATTGAAAGCAAAGAGCCAATGGCACGTACCGAGCGACTCCCAGCGTCCTTGTCGATTGCCCTCGATGCTCAGGCTCGGCCAACGGTAGGATTGGATCGCTTTGAGGATCGCAAAGCGGTAGGCCCAGCGCGTGATATGCGAGCGTCGCGATTCATGAACGATGCGAACGACCTGGGCATCGAAACCGACGCTGGCCATGAGCAAAAACAAACTTCCATTGGCCCGAAACAAATCGAGTTGCCGAGTGGCCATCTGTTGGACCATCGGTAGAACACCGCTTGGCTCCCGGGGTAGTTTGAGTTCTTGAGCCAAGAGGTTTTCGGAGCCCAGCGGGAAAATCGTCAATGGGACTCGGCTCGGAATGCGATTGAGGATCGCAGTTGCGGTCCCATCGCCCCCGGCGGAAATGACGGTTCTCAATTCGCCTCGCAGGTCCGATCCCTCGACGATTCGCTGCATTTGGTCCAAGTCGGTTGTCAAATCGACCTGCCAGCCCTCGTTGGCCAGAAGTTCCTTAAGCCGTTGTGCTTTTTCCAACCCGCTCTTGGCCCCGGATTTTGGATTCGCAGAGATCACAACGTGTCGGGCTTGCGTGGCGTTCATCGCGGGGTGTCTCGATGGGCCAGCTCGTAGAGATGTTTTGCTGCTCGACCGCTGATTGTCTCAGTCCGAATCAATTCCGCAGCAATCGATTCGACGGCTTGCCATTGCTCGGCGTCGAGCAAATGGTGTTCGGTCTTGGAGAGCAGTCGTTTTTCGAGCCTTTCGATTTGCTTTTCGCCATCGTTTCGGCTCTGAAGCATCCTGCGTACAAACCTTAAATCCTGAGCCGCTCCCTGATGGCAATACCGACCTGTGATCTGGGATTCGGCGACCATGCCGGCCAAGAAGATCATGATCTCGTCCTCCAAGTAGTCGTGGGATCCTCGGGCCTTTCCTTTTTGCAGATGGCAGGCACCAAGGCGTTGGGTTCCCAAGTGCGATTGCCCCGGGGCGATCGTCACCTTTTGAATTGCACGGCCCAAAAACATCGCCATGACGGCATGGCCAGCTTCGTGATAAGCCGTCGCTCGGAGCGCAAAGGCCAGAGCTGATTCCTCATCCATCAATGAATCCTAATACTAAGTAAAGAGTCCCAAATCGCTTCCTGCGGATCGATAGTCGCCCTCGAGCGACTTGCGACTATCGGCCTGGAGCCATCCGTCCAAGACTGCGGCATAGACGGCTCGAAAGTCGATCCCGAAACGCAGATCTCCATCGTCCAGATCTTCGAGTTCTGGATGAAGCCCTTTGACGAGCTTTGTGAGTCGCGGGCCGGCCAAAAAAAGCGGCGCTGCGGCTCCATGATCGGTCCCTTGGCTTGCGTTCTCGGCCACCCGGCGACCGAACTCGCTGAAGGTCATTACCAGGACTCGGTCCTGATGGCCGGATTGCTCAAGCCGCGAAAGAAACGCCGAGAGAGCCTCGGACCATTGCCTAAGAAGGGCCGCATGGATGTCGGGTTGATTGGCGTGGGTATCGAAACCATCGAGCGTGACGTAATAGACCCGTGTCTTTACGCCAGCGAGAATGAGCCTCGAGACGGCTCGAAGTTTTTCGCCCAGCAACGTTTTGGGAAAGTCACCTGAGGTATCGGGTTTGGCCAGTATCTTCTCAAGCCGCTCGCTGACTTGCAAAGCCGCCTGAGTGCTAGTCGATACAAAGTCGAGCAGACTGCCGGCCTGGTCCATCGACTCGGCTGGCCCCTGCTGAAGCTTGGACTTCAACCGCATCTGCTCCAACGACGCGAGCGATGGGATCTGGACACCACGGTGCTGGCATGACAATGGCAGAGGTTCGGACCCCAAGTGGATCGCAGCCGAATCGCGCGATTCGGAATCCGACTCCCCAGAAACCCAGCGTCCTATCCAACCCGACTGCGTTCGATCTTTTTTCTCATGGCAGGTGTGCCAGATATCCATCGATTCGAAATGGGACCGGTTGGGCTTGGCATACCCTACCCCTTGAACGATCGAGAAACGGTTCGCCGACCAGCTTGTCTCAAGAGACTTTAGAGACGGATGGAACCCTAGGAGATCGTTGAATTTGATGAGCTGGCTCGAAGGAATCGCAAGCTTAGGTCTTGCTTTCGCATAGTTTTCATCCCCATAAGGGATCACGGTATTCAGGCCGTCATTTCCGCCCGATAGCTGAATGACCACCAAGACGCGCTCGGAGTCCGATGCCATCTCCTCTTGCTCATGCAGTTGGCCTGCGAGAGCTTGCAACCATCCGCCCGGTTGTACCGAGCCGATCGCAAGACCCGCTGAGAGTCCTAGACTCCGTCGACCAAAACTTCTTCGTTTCATCGTATTGCTCATGGACCGGGACCGTGCCCTGTTAAGACAAATGGAATTTCGGATTCTGGGAAAGAGCCACGAGCATCTTTCGCCATGGGTCGAAGCCTCCATCGGATTTTGCAACGCTACTTTGCAATAGCTCTTTATCCGATGGGCTTAAGGGAATCGACACAAGGGAATCTTCTAGCCACTCGAGCCATTGGCTCTGGTTCAAGATTTTTTCGGACTTGAGCCAAGCGTCGAGCGAACCGCGAGCAAAGCGAGTGGCAGGCTCCCTGAGCAGATCGACAAGCAGATTGGATCTGCCAATCAGTGTCGATGAATTGATCCAAGCGCGACCTCCGTCCCAGCCTTTGACGTTCGGCGGATTGAACAAGGCTTGGCCGACCCCTTCGAGCCCCTTGGCCAATCGATCCAAATTAGTGGTCATCTGGAGACATCGCATTGATTCGACGATGAACTCAACGGGCGAACGAACCTTTTTACCGCGACTCCAATCCGAGAGCAGCAGTTCGCTCGAGAGGATCTTTCGCACGAGCGGTTCGATCGCAAATTCCCCCTTTTGGAATTCGTCGGCCAAGGGGGCAAGAAATTCGGTTGGACAGTCTGGCTCGTCGAACACAAAAAAACGGACCAGTTTGCCGGCGATAAACGTCGGCATCGATCGATGGGTCACGACCGCCTCGACGGCCTCCTCGCCCGATTCGATTTTGTCGTTATCAAACAGTTTCTTGAACCCTGAATCATGTTGATAGGGGTTGAATCGGAAGGATTTTCTCCGGATCTCCCAACCGGTAAAGCACCGTGCCAACTGCTGGACGTCTTGTTCGGTGTAGTTGCCTTCCCCGAGACAGAACAGTTCCATCAGCTCGCGTGCGTAGTTTTCGTTCGGATGCGTCTTGCGATTCGTCGCGGAGTCCAAGTACAAGAGCATCGCGGGGTCTTTGGAGACCGCATGGACTAGGCTTCGGTAATCGCCCAAGGCATGTTCGCGAAGCATCCGGTTTTGTTCGACCATCAGCTCGGTATCGTTGACTTTGTCCGCTCCGGTCGCAAAGTGGCCGTGCCAAAACAGGGTCATCTTTTCGACCAAGGGGCTCGGAGAATGGATCATGCGATGGAGCCACCAAGCGGCAATGCTCTGCACATTCCCGCCCGATCGGACCGCCGATACGATTTGCCCAGACTCCAGCTCAAAAGCCTCGGTGGCTTGAGTGCTCTGCTTGCCCATCAGAACATCGATGGCCTTGGACGGACCGGCATCGACCAGTTGCTTGACCTCTGAGGCTTTTGCGCCAAAGCCACCCCTGCGCATCAAGTGCCTGACTCGCTTTGCGTCCCAGGGTTCCTCGGGGGTTGGCTCCCAGGCCGACCAAGCCATCTGCGGATCGATGGCTGAGAGATCCTGGTCTTTTCGGAGGGTCGTTTGGAGCATAAAGATTCGATGCGTGTCGTAAGGGGTCATGGACGAGACGTTGAGCCCGCAACCCTAGTTTACCCCAAAACACCATCGATAAGAAATCGAATCACCGGTGCCAATGGGCGTGTTCGACTCTCAAGCCTTCCTCGGCGAATTCATCGGTTCTCAGAGCGGTGAGCCAAGGGGAGTATCCGTAGAGCTTCTGCCAACGCGCCGAGTGCTCAGGCCGTGCTCCCCACCGCAACGCGTCCTGACGGGTTTGAAAATCGCTGATGAGCACTGTTTTTTGGCAATCTCCAAGGATCAGCCCGTCGCGCAGGACCAATTCCCCACATCGAAAAACCATCGTTGGACTCGAAAACATCGTCTCTGGATTGTCATCATTTCGGTAGATCGCCACATCGGAAATCGAACCTGGATTCAAGTTGCCTCGGTTTTGCAGACCCAGCGCCCGAGCCGGTCCGAGTCGCGTGATCGAGGCAATCTCATCGAGCCGGTACTCCCGCTTGAGACTCGGCAGGGTTGAAACGGACCGAACATCCGGATGCAATCGATCGAAGATCGACATTCGGAAATCGTAATCCATCAGCAATCGAATCAAGTGGGGATAGCCCGTAAAGGGACCTCCATTGGGATGGTCGGTGGTCAGAAAAACCCGCGTTGGATCCTGGATTCGCAGGAACAATTCCAAGCCGATCGACCATTGGAGTCCATGGACAAACTGGCTTTCTTTGTATCGAAACGGGAGCAAGCCACAGCCCGCTTGGCATTCGAGGTCCTGAAAAATCACCTTGCGAGGACTCGCGAACTTTCGATTTGCGAATTGATGCATGGTGTCAGCCGAAAGGGTGATCGTCTGACCGAAAAGGATCTGACCGACATCGATGGAGATATGGTTGGTCCGATTCACACGATCGGCGAGTTTCGATGCTTCGGAACTGAATCCATGGGGACCATCGCTTCCGTAGCAGTGGTACTGGGCATGGGTCAGGTGGATCCGTCGTCCCTCGACTGCATCGAGGGTCGCGAGGGTCGAGGCGATGTTTCCGGGTGTGCCCAAGTTGCTGCAGTGGACGTGCAGTGGGTGGGCCAACCCGAGTTCCTCTGCCGCTGTGGAAAGCGACCATAGAATGTCCCGAGGTCTTACCGGTAAAGCGGGGTGGACCTCGTCGACATTCAACTGCCTCTGATTGAACTTGAATGCGTCGATTCCACCCGCATTGACCACCTTGATGGCCATCGCTGCGCTCGATGCGACCATCCAGGCGACATAGTCGTTGATGGCCTCTTGGCCGGCTCCTAAGGCGATCATGTTCAAGAGCATCCGATCGTTGCCCAAGACGACGTATCCCCCTGTATCAAGCCAAGGAGTATCGCGCATCTCCATGTGCGATTGCCTTGCGTTGGCCGGCAGCATCGCCGGCTCAAAACAGGTTGTATAGCCCATCTGCAAGTAGCGTTGGCCGGTCTCCCAGGTCCCAGGGACCGGAGCGCTCAAGGGACCGAGCCAAGGCTTTTCGTTGGCCTCTTTGGTCGACCTCTCGGGCCACATCAAGCGGGCCAAGTTCACCTTGCCACCCCCGATGTGCGTATGGATATCGATGCCACCTGCCATCGCAATATGATCCTCAAGATCATAGGTCGCATCGATGCGAGTCTCGGGGGGCAACTGCCTGGCAAGCGACGGTCCGACTAGGTACAAATCGGTGGGCTTGGAAGAAGCGTGGATCCCATCGACAATCCGGACGTTCTTTAGACGCGTCACCCTCATGAGATAAACCTCTTGAGCCATTGCGAAGGCATCTCAGAGCCCGGGTGGCAATCGCAATGCACGTTTGCAAGAACCGTCTGATCGCCCCGAAACATGTTGACCGTATGGGTCACTCCGACGATTCCCGCAGGCAACCATCGATCCGCCTGATAGTTCGACGAGCCTGGATTCGGACCGATGATCAACTTGGGAAGATCGAGTTCCAGCAATTCGCGGGGCAACTCCTCGAGTGAATCGTCGACCCAGACGAGCAACGATCTTGACTTGGCTTGCGCACTGGCCGTTTGCCGATCCACCCAGTCCTTGGCTCGATACCCATGGGGATCGTAGTGGGGTTTACCTCCACGAAATTTTATCCTGCCAGGAAAGCCCGTCAGCCACGTGCAGGTTTGATGGAACGAAGATTGCAAAGTCCCCCAAGACAGGGTCGCAGCACGAGTGGTTTCGTTGCGTTGGAGCACCCATCGATCGAGCGCTTCGATCCATAGGTCCCGACCCTCGACATCCAGTGCCGATGGAGCGTAAAGCAACACGGTGTACTTAGCCTCCAAGAGCCATTGTCCGACTTGGCTCTCAGAGTGCGTCTGGCCGACTCGCGTGCATTGTCCGAGCCGCTTGGGCAGATCCTCAAGTTCGCATTCGATGCAGATCACATCGAATCCAGAGCTTTTGAATTTTTGAATGCTCGCATCGCTCCAGCGTCCCAGGAGCAGCAGTGGAACCGATTCGCCTCGGTGCATTGCATTTGCGAGCCTGGGTGTTTGTTCTAGCAAGGAATCTTGGCCGACGACGACCCATAGATCGGCGTGATCTCGCGCTTCTCCCAACGAGACACTATACCCGCCGCCTCGCTGCATCGCCGAAATCGCATCCGATGCCGGGTCGCTATCCCAGGGATCGATTGCAGCGTCGAACCGCCGCGCTAGCTCGATGGATCCCCGGGCTGATTCGACGCAGTGGATCCGGCCAGTCACCAAAATCGAGCTTGCGCGACGAAGCTGTTGGCTTACGATTCGCGAAGAGGACTCGAAAAAGGACTCTTGTGCGTCTGAAGTGCCTGCGGCGTCGGAAGTGAAAAAGGAGCTCTGGGCGCTGGCCATGCGTGCGAGTCGCAGCGGGACGAGCTTGCGCTGGCTCGATCGCTTGATGCACCAGGAATCATGTTCAGCGCCACGGGCAACAACAGCGTCACGGGCAACAACAGCGCCATCGGCAGCACCGGTTGGATCCTCGGAACGATCGTCCAGATCCGGTATCTCGCACACCAGGGAGCAGAACGAGCAGACCTTAGGTTTTGGATTGAACTCGTCCATCGTTGGCACGGGGTTGGACCTCTATGGACCTCTATGGACCTCTATAGACCTTACTGCTGGGAACTTATAGGTTCTCAAGCACTTTCTGAGTCATCGCTTCGGTTCCGATCGAGGGTTGGCCACGGGGGACTAAGTCCGCTGTTCGATGGCCTTGGGCCAACACCTTGCGAACCGCCCGTTCGATCTGATCGGCCTCGGTATGCAACCCGAGCGAGTGGCGGCAGAGCATCGCTGCTGCCAGGATTGTCGCGAGTGGATTGGCGATCCCTTTGCCCGCGATGTCGGGTGCTGAGCCGTGGATCGGTTCGTACAAGCCCGGACCCGAACTGCCGATCGAAGCGCTCGGGAGCATTCCCAGCGATCCTGGGAGCATCGAGGCTTCATCGGTCAGAATATCACCGAACATGTTGCTCGTCACGACGACATCGAATGAGGTCGGTCGGCTGAGCAGATGCATGGCCATCGAATCGACCAAGACGACTTCGTAGTCTAGGTCTGGGTACTGCTCCTGCATGATTTTGCCGCTGACGCGACGCCACAATCGGGACGCTTCCAAGACATTGGCTTTGTCGACCATGGTGAGCTTTTTGCGGCGTGTCCTTGCCGCATCGGCAGCCATGCGGACAATCCGCTCGACTTCATGGGTGGTGTAGACTGCGGTGCTGTAAGCTCTTTGCTGGCCGTCGGGGAGGGTCTCGCAGCCCGAGGGTCCAAAATACAGTCCACCGGTCAGTTCGCGGAAGAACAGGATGTCGGTCCCTTCGATGATCGATCGCTTCAGCGGCGAGGAATCGAGCAATTCGGGGAACGTGACAATGGGCCTTAGATTGGCGAAGAGTCCAAGTTCCTTGCGGATCTTGAGCAACCCGGCCTCGGGCCTTGTTTTGGCGTTTGGATCGTCCCATTTTGGACCACCGACGGCTCCGAGCAAGACCGCATCGGATCGCTTGCAGGCTTCGGTGGTCTGATCTGGAAGTGGATCCCCATACTGATCGATTGCGATGCCTCCGATCGTGTGCTCCTGAAACTCCAGCGTGTGCCCATGGCTTTGGGCGACTTGTACCAATACCTGATGGGCCGAACGGATGACCTCAGGTCCAATGCCATCTCCAGGGAGCAGGACGATCGTAGCTTTCAAAAGAACCTCCAAAGAATGTTAGCCAGGGGATGCAAGCCTCAGGTTCCCTCGAACCACGGGCACAAACGGCGGCGGACCCACAGCAGGGAATACTCGGCGACGACGCCGATGAGCCCGAGAACCAGCAGGTAGACAAAGACGATGTTCATGTTCAAGACTCGAGATTGCATGCGGATCTGATACCCCAAGCCTGCATCGCTGACGACCATCTCTGCGGCGATCAAAAAGATCATCGCAGGTCCGATCTGGGCCCGGATGCAATCGATGACATTCGGCAAAATCTGCTTCCATATCACCTCGAAAATAACCTCGGATTCCGAAGCTCCAAGTGTATAAGCCTTGTTGATGGCCTCATCGGTCACGTTGTCGCGGACCGATTGGTAGATCGACTGGGTCATGGAAAAGAAGATTCCCAAGGCGACCATGGAGGTGAACATGCGTTGATCGGTGCCTGCAATCGCGAAATAGATGGGCATCATCCCCGTCGGGGGGATTTTCGAGAGAAACATCACGATGGGACTCAAGGGAGCTTCGATCCAGCGGTAAGCTCCCATCAGGACGCCGACGAGCACCGAAGCCAAAACGCCGATCCCCATGCCGATAAACAGCCTCCAGAGAGTGGCTCGCATGTCGTTCCAAAACATCGGCGGCTTGGGATTCTCTTGGGTTCCTTGTTTAGCAAACATTCGCTTGACACCTTCCCCGAGTTTTTCAAACGACGGGATCGTCGTCTGCTTGGGGTTGATACGAGTTTGCCGCTGCGAGAGGAACTCGTAGCTGACAAGCAGGACGCTCACTCCGGCGATCGCTAGGGCAAAAAAGAGCCATGTCGGAATGACGCGTCGAATCATAGTCGGTTTACCGAGGTTCTAGGCTCGGGTCTTTTGGGCCTATCTTGAGGGGCTAGTCCCTATTTGGTTTGGCTTTCGGCATAGCCCGAGATGTACTTGGTGCTAAAGTCCATGAGTCCCTTGGCGTCTCCATAGGAAAGTTCCACTGGTGTGGTTGTTAGCCCGTACTTGACGCAGAACTTGCTGACCAAGGGCATGGTTTCTTTTTGGAACCGTTCGTCGGCAAACAATCGCTTCGCATCGTTGGGGTCGCTGAAGAATTTTGTCTGTTGGACGATCGTTTTCATGTCCTCGAGCTCAAGTTTGGCGAAGCGAGCCCCGATCCCGATGAGTGTTTCGTCGGAGGTTTTCGGATTGGCCATCCTTTGGGTCATGGTGTAGAAGGTCTCGACGAGAGCTTTGGCGAAAGCATCTCCTCCGGGTTTGGAAAGGGAGTCTTTGCCGAGGACGACCATATCGATGATCTCTTCGGGAATGGTCTCGGAACTGAAGAGGACTTTTGCATCCGATCGGCTACGGATCGATTGCATAACAAACGGGTTCCAAACCATGATCGAGTTGATCCCATCGTTCTTGCCTTGGAACGCCAGAGCGGCTTGCTCGGGATCCATCTGCGAGAATGGGAAGTCGGCAGGGTTCTTGCCGAGTTTTTCCAAGCAGCGGTCGAAGCAGTACTGCGAGACGCTCTTTTCCAATCCCCGCGTGGGCTTACCGGCGAGCTCCTCTATGGAGTTGACCCCGGCGACGATGCATGCATCGGCACCAGCGCTGGTCGAGGTCGGTAGGATCGCGACGGAGTTGCGTGAACCGGCAGCTCCGAGAATGTCGATATTGGTGATGCACACACCGTCGGCTTGGGAGTTGCCGTAGAGGGTAATGCAACTGTCGTAGCTGGCCAAAACCAGCTTGATGTCGACGTTGTATTTCTTTTCGATCGACCCCATCTGCCCTTCTTTGCCATCGATCAAGCCGACTTCATCGGCCACACCGAAAATGCTCCACGAGGGGTACTCGCTCCAGGCCAGTGTGAAGGTGGCCGGTTTGCTGGTCGAGTTTCCTGCGGAGACAGGCCCCGGGCTGTTGACTGCCGCCGGGCTGTTGACTGGCGTCGGGCTGGCCGTCGAGCCCGCTGCGTTGCTGGCCGCAGGCTTCGAATCTGTGCAGCCTTGGAACGTACCGAACCAAGCCACCGTGCAAAGGGCTAGCGAGCAAGATTTCACCGTGTCAAACCGCATCTTCATGGTAAAGCTCCGTGGAGTTGTTTCCGTGGGGGGGGAATAAGGGCGTAGGGGTCAGGCCAAGAGCCGATGGCTCGGATCAGGCCTCGGGAATCTTCGTATCGCGAGCCGGTGCATCGTTGGCTTTTTGATCTTTGGACAGTCCGATCAAGGCATCGAATTCGTCATCCGTGGCTACTTGTTGGGCGTACTCCAAGAACTCCGACTCGGCTCGCTTGGAATCCAAGCCGGCCACTTCGCGCGAGACGCGGGCGCTTGCGGCTGCTTTTTGTCGCAGTTCTCTCAAGCGTTGTAGATCGGCTGCCGTCTTGTCGTTGGTGATTCCGTTGACCATATCGGCGATTTGCTTTTCTTCTTTGGCAGAAAGCACATCGGCAACCGCATCGTGCTTTTCTTCCTTGAGCTTCTCGAGTTCGCGCATGAGCGACTGGATTTGGTTCTTGTGATTCGTCACGTTGCCGACCAATTGCTTCATGTCTTCTTCGAGCTCTAGTGCTCGTTGTTGCTTCTCAGCCAGGGTGCTCGAGAAGTCCTTGAAGGCCGCTTGGCACTTGGCATACTCGGGGTCATTTTTGACCGCGGTGACATCCCCGTTGTACTTATCGACGAGTTGCTTGGCTCGTGCTGCGGCGCCGGCTTTAAGCTTTTCGAGTTTCTGGACTTCCTCGGTCAACTGCGTTAGCTTGGCCTTCTTGTTCTCCTCTTGAGCGATCATCGCACCGACGGCATCGACGTACTGATTGAGCCGCTTGCGCTTCTCCTCGACGATCCGATCGTAGTTGGCCGAGATAACCGTCGGGTTGGTGCTCAAGGAATCGGCGGCAGCGTCTACCTTGCCGGTGAAGAGGTATTTCACAGCGCGGAACAAACGGCTGAGGGCACTGAACATCGCAGGGTAGCTCCTGATACAAGAAAGGAAAAGTTAGAGGTTTCAATGGGTAGTGAAGTCTAGGGCGAATCTCGCCACAGACTACAGTGTACAAACTTTGGCTAAATTCGCGTTGGCCAATTTAGTTTTCAGGATTGAAATATCTTTCGTAGTCGGGTCGGTTTTGCAGTTCGCGCATTCGCTCCTCGGACCGCTTGGCCGCCCGAATCGATTCGGCAAGTTCGAGCTGGAGGGTATCCATGTCGCGTTCGAGGGTCTTGTCGGCAAACTGACGGAATGTTGCGATCGCATCGCGGAGGTGCTCGGAGCTTTCGCGGGCCTCCTCTAAACACCGTTCTCGCTGGGCCAAAACTCCTTGTTTTTCGGAACCGGTTAGCTTTTGGGCAAGCTCGTACATTTTCATCGATTGGTCGAGTTGGTCGCTAGCTGCCCAGAACAACTGCCGAGCCTGCTTGACAATTTCTAGGCTTCGAAGCTCGATTCCTGGGGTTCGGGCGATCCGTTCGAGATCGGTGCGGTTTTCACGGAGCAAAATCAAATACTGCTCGGTCCGAGGGTCTCGATCGTTGGCCAGGCGTTTCTGGAGTTCGTTGAGGTGTTTTTCCTCCTTTTGGAGGGCTTCCTCGGCCAGATCCTGCATCGCTTTTTCCGAAATTCCGTCGAGCTGAAAGATGAATCGGGTGGCAAACCAGCCGACTCCGCCTAGGACCCCTACAAGGCCCGCTAGATTGAGCCAATCGTTCCCCCCGCCAGCCCAGGACAGTAGCCAAGCACTCGCTCCGCCGACGACGGGCAATACCACCGAGGGTGCGATGAAAATCTCACGGAGAATTCTTTTTCTTAACGCTTCCACGGCAACTCAGTAAGGGACTTGTCCTACGACGAATGTCACGCGCGTCTGGCCGGTGATGCCCTCGGTGCTGACTTGCATTCTCTCGGTTGGGATCCCGAGCCCGAGCAGATACTTCATGGCTGCATCGCCGCGTTGAGCGGCGAGCTTGAGGTTCGCTTGCATGTCTCCGGCTTGGGAAGCATTGCCTCGGATGATCAGGTAATACTGCGGCCAAGCTTGTAGTTTTTGGCCAAGATCATCCAAGGTGCGTTTGCTCGCATCGGTCAGGTTTGGGCTTCCCCGTACAAAGACCAACTCCGGGACGCTTAAGGTTCCGACGGTGGTCAGTTTCCCCCATTGGGCATCCGTAAGAGCTTTGAGTTTGTTTTCCTCGCGGATCGTTTCGTTGGCAAGCCCAGGGTGGAAGCTCTTGTTGAGCAAGCTCTCCAGGGGGCGATCGTAGAAGTACTTGGTGAATCGGTTGGCGTTGTTCGGTTCGTCGATCGTGCCGGCTTTGACCAGTACATTCGAGATTCGCCCGAGGATGTCTTCGATGTGTACCAGGGCGCCTGCGCGTTTTCCAAAGTGAGCGAGGTTCTCCTGGGTGTTTTTCCATTGGATCCCCTGAACGAGCCGCTTGGCCTGCGCCTCGGTCAGTTCCTGCTTGGTCTCTTTGGCATCCTGAAGCAGGAGTTTGATCATGGCCTCTTCTTCGCGGAAGTTATAAAGCGCGGTGAAGTAGGCTTCGAGAATCGACTCGACGGCCGGCCCGTTTTTCAGAAGGAAGTCGCGACTGACGACCAACGTATCGACGATGTATCCGGTGAAGCGTGACGAGTCGACCAGCACGTGGAGTTGGTCGTTGGCCAGCATCTGGGAGACGTAAGGTTCCCAGGTGACATAGACCTCGTCGGTCTGAGGGGTTGCTGCCCGGTACTTGGCCAAGACGGCTTCGGGCGAAGCTACGTTTTGGATGCTCGCAGTGTTCGATTGATCGAGGCCAAAGTCTTGCATCACGACGCGGGCGAGGGTCTCGCTCGGAGAGTCCCCGACTAGGACGAACCGGACCTCGGGCCGATTGAGTTTATCGACGTCGGGGAATTTGGTTTTGTAAGCCAGCATCGCATCGGCACCGCGCGTCTCGTCGATGATTCCGACGATCGTTCCGGCTGGATATTCTTTGCCAGAGAACTGTTTTAACAGCGCATCGGCCGGGAAGGCCGCGAGTTGGAGTTTGCCGTTTTCGAGTTCCGCGGCTCGCTGGGTGTAGTTGGCACCGTCGTCGACGTTGTTGATCCGGATGCCTCGATCGGCAAGTTGCTTGCGGAACTCATCGGACCGAAGGACCGCATAGCCCGAGAAGTTGTCGAGTCCGAGGTTTAGCTCGTAGCGATAGCGGCTCGTGCCCGAGGTGGCCGCCAGGGTCTGGTCGGCCTGCTGCCTGGTCGCTTGCTCCTGCTGCTGGTTCTTTTTCGGAACGATGATCCATCGCCAAATCCCCACCCCTATGGCAAGCAGGACCAGCCAAGTCAGCGCGAGGAGTACGATTTTGCCTTTGGTCGAGGAGTCAGACACAGCGTGTTGGTTTCTGGGGGGGGCAAGTTTTGGCATCGGGAACCGAACCCGACGGAGTTATTGTAAGGTCTCGGAGCGATCTCTGGAACGATCCGAACGAGGAAGGCAGAGGACACCTGAATAAAAAATCCGACCAAAATCGGGTGTAAATCCCGCTTAGACTTAAAATTGGGGGCTATGGACCAATCCAAGCTACCCACGCCGCACAACAACTTTTTCCAGTATGCGCTTTCGCATCCTGCCGCGGCCAGGAATCTGATCGAAATGCACCTGCCTGCTGATTTGGTCCAGATCCTGGATCTTGATTCGCTCGAGCTTCAAAAAGATTCGTTTGTCGATGACGAATTGCGGGATAGCTACTCGGATATGCTCTATTCGATCCGGCTCTCGGGCCAAGACCTCTCGGGCCAAGACGGTGAGCCGGTCGAGGGACAGGTTTATTTGCTTTTGGAGCACAAGAGCCAGTCGGATCCGATGACCTGTTTTCAGTTGCTCCGCTACATCGTCCGGATATGGGAGCAGCGACTGCGCAAGGGCCAGTCGTTGTGCCCTGTGTTCCCGCTTGTGATCTATCATGGCCAGGAGGCTTGGTCGGCACCCGTTCGTCTCGAAGAGTTGATCGGTGGTCCGGATGTACTCTTTGAGCACGGTGTTCGCATGGCTTATCCGGTCGTGGATATTGGACAGATACCGGATGAATTGCTAGCGACCGACCCCTTTTTGCAAAGTGTGCTTGGTCTGCTAAAATACAGTCGCAAGAGGAATTTTGAGGATAAGCTTGAGATCTTTTTGCGGTGTTTGCTTGAAATCGGTACGGCGGAGTTGCAGACAGAGCATTTGGATGCGGTGTTGGTCTATGTTTCGACCGTGAGTCCTTCGATTCCCATGGAGACCCTTGCGATGACGATCCAAAAGATATTTCCAACGCAAATCGAGCCAGGTTCGATCGCTGACGAGTATATGAAGAAAGGTCGATTGGAGGGGATTCAGGAAGGTCGCCAGGAAGGTCGCCAGGAAGGCAAGCAGGAGGGGCTCAAGGAGGGACTCAAGGAGGGCCAGATCCAACTGATCCAAACCCTCCAGGAGATTCTAGGATTACCGGTGAGCGATGCATCGACGTTCCATGACCGATCGCTTGATCAGTTGCAAGCGATCACGACCGAACTTCGTCAACAGGTCCGTGAGCGTAATTAGCTTCGGGAACATTCGTTGCATTTCCCAGTACCCAGGTGCCGTGCATGCCAGTCTCCAGCGTCCCCCTGCCCTTCCTCAAACCTCGCGAGGCACATGCCCACAAAGGGGACTTCGGCCACGCACTCCTCGTCGGCGGTGGACCTGGTATGTCCGGTGCGATCTGCCTTGCAACCCTAGCCGCCCTGCGATGCGGCGCAGGACGGACCACCGTTGCTGCCCGTTCTCACACACGCCAAATCGTCCAAACGACCACTCCTTGTGCCATGACCATGCCCCTCGAGGAGGTTTCCCAAGGCTACCTAGCCGAATCCTCAGCGAAAATCTTGCTCGGCAAATATTCGCCAGGGACCGTCCTGGGCATCGGTCCGGGCTTGGGGCGTGAATCAAGCCAGGACCGAATGGTCGTCGAACTATTCAAAAGCTGGCCAGGAACCGCTGTTTTCGATGCCGATGCCCTCAATGCGATCTCCGAGAGCACCTTCGGGTGGAGCTCGACTGCGACTCCCTGCGGCTCTCGGATCCTTACCCCGCACCCGGGCGAATGGGCTCGCCTGTCGAACATCCAAGCCGATGAGCCCGATGAACAACGCCGCTTGGCCGTTGAGATGGCCAACAAATCTCAATCGATCGTTGTTTTGAAGGGACATCAAACCCTTGTGACCGACGGACAACTCCAATATCGCAACAGCACTGGCAACCCTAGTCTTGCCGTCGGAGGGAGCGGCGATGTGCTCACCGGGATGATCGTCGCGTTGGTCTGCCAAGGACTTACGGCCTACGATGCGTCCGTGCTGGCCGTGTACCTTCATGGATTGGCAGGAGATATTGCGCATCGACAACTCGGTACCCCGAGCACCCTGGGCACCGACCTGATCGATGCTCTTCCGGCTGCTTTTCGCCAGTACCTCGCAGCGCAAGCTTAAGCGGGGCAATCTTAAGCTGTGCAAACTTAAGTAGGGCACTGGGCCAGCTTTTCTCCAAGATGCCTCTCCTTCCCAAGATCGTTACGACGGATATCTACAATTTTCCGATCGGCTCAAACGATTGACCCGTTTCGAGACCCAAAACAACCCATCATCGGTAGAGCAACGAACCGATTCGGACCATCGTCGAACCCTGCTCAATGGCGATCTGAAAATCGTCACTCATCCCCATCGATAAAACTGGCAACGGAATACCAAAGTCCACCTGCCAACGGTCCCGCAGTTGCCTCAGCCGCTCGAACTCCCGATGCGTCTGGTCGACGTCTCCTTGCAGGGAACTCATCCCCATAAGACCGCAAAGATCCAGCCGCTGCTGCCAAAGCGGAGTCGATAGGTATTTGTGCAACACCTGCTGAGCCTCCTCGGGGCTCAAACCGGTCTTGGTGCTGTCCTCGGTCACGTTGAGTTCCAGGAGGATCCGAAGTCGTTGGCCCTGCCCTTCGGATTCGAAAACCACATCCTTGGCCATCTGCTCGCCGAGCCGCTCGGAGTCCATCGCGTGCATCATCCAGAGCAACGGGATTGTCCGAGGCGATTTGTTCCGCTGCAGATGGCCGATCATGTGCCAACGCACGCTAGGGTCGACCTTGGTCGATTTCTCCCAAAGAACCTGCGGTCGATTCTCGGCCAAATCCGAGCATCCGAGCCGAATCAGCTCGTTGCAGGTCTGGACCCCGACCGTTTTGGTCACGGCCACGAGCGTCACGTCGGTCGACTCACGGCCAGCTTTTTGGCAAGCTTGATCGATCTGCTGGCGAACCATTTCCAGGTTTTTTGCGAGGCGATCGGGGTCTAAAGATTCCTCAAAGTCCGGATTTAAGGCCATGTTGGTTCCTCAAAGAGGATCTTTCCGCAATCCGATTGCAAATAGAACTGGTTTGTGTACAATCCGAACGTCGATCCAAGGATCGAGACGGCCATAGAATACCGCGAGAGATACCCCTAGAGTGCATTGGACCAAGGTCGATGGGTAATTGGAAGGATCGATTGGGAATTTTCGCTTCGGCAACTTGTGCCGTCCACTGCGCTGCGACACCGGTGCTGCTTGCGACCCTTCCTGCTTTGAAATTCACCGAGTGGATGGCAAGCCCGCTTTTTCATCAGCTTGCCGCAGTGGCTTGCTGCAGTATCGTCGCGGTTGCGATTTGGCCATCGTTTGTCAAGTTCCGAGACTACCGGATCCTGTCCCTCTCGAGCTTGGGGCTAGGGCTTATCCTCAGCGCCGCGTTCGTGCTTCCTGACGAGTGCTGCTCGAAGGGACTCCCAAGCGGCCAGTCTTTAGCCCTTGCATCCGCTGCAAGTGTCTCCGAGACCGGCGATTCGGCTGATTGTTGCAGTGAAAGCTGCTGCAAGAAAGAGGTCCAAGTCGCCTTGAAGCACGGGCACGGGCACGAGCACGAGCACGACCACGAGCACGAGCACGAGCACGAGCACGAGCACGAGCACGACCACGACCACGACCACGACCACGACCACGACCACAGCCCAACGATGCAACTCGCAGGGATCGGATCCTTTCAGCCTTGGATGACGCCTCTAGGGGGGGTGTTTTTGATGTTTGCCCACGGATTGAATCTCCGGTTGAATCTCCGGGGGCGCAAATGTGCCTCGGCCGGTTGTTCCGATACCGACTGCTAGATTGGTCGCTATCCCGTTTTTCTGAACCACGGAATACACGGAACACACGGAAAAGAATCCTCCCACCGTTAGGTCATCTTTCCGTGTGTTCGGTTTGTTCGGTGGTTCTCTGCCGTGCGGGCTAATCGGCTTTACCATGGATGGTCAAAGCCCGGAACATCGGGCCGAGTTTCGCGTTCGCGCGTGAACCACATCGGCGAATGCATTTTATCATCTGAAATTATCCATTTCGCGATGATTGGAGTCGGGCCAAGCGCCATATCGTGCTGATGGACAATCCGGACTCTTTTGTCGTCAACGAACTTTATCGCAATCTCCTCGAATGCTCCGACGTGGCGATAGGAACCGGCAGTCACCGAACATCGATGAAAGTGCAAGAGGCTATCGCTTGATTCGCTTCGCTTGAAGTCGAAGTAGAAATGTTCCATTTCGGTCGATTTTAGATACTGTTCAAAAGCATCAGCCAGAGCGTCAAGGGATTCGTATTTAGTATCGCATTCGACAATCGAGCGAATCCGTGGTTCGACAGGTTCATTTGGTGGGTAATCGCATACGTCGAAATCGCCCGATGACACCAGACGTCGATACCAATCGTTGTCTCTCCCGCGATAGCGGATGCATCGCAACTCTGCGCCTCGAATTGCCTCAAACATCATGTCGCACTCAGTTTGGGTTGAAGGCTGACGTTTTACGAAGCAGTGCGATGTCTCATCGTATGCGAACAATGACGGTGCGGAACGCATCGGCACGTCGCAAGCAGTGCAACATCCGTGCTCGACATAGAAGTCGCCTTCAGCGTTCAATGGATGTGCGGTCATAGTGTTTTCACCGATTCAACCGACATGGACTAACTCTCAGGGCTCATGTTACCAGAGTTCATGGCATGAGTCGAGAAAGCCAACCCCGCTTGGCAAGTGATCCTGGGGCTCGAGCCGCTATCCCGTTTTTCTTAACCACGGAATACACGGAACACACGGAAAGGAATCGTCGCACGGTTAAGCCTTGCTTTCGTGTGTTCGGAGTGTTCGGTGGTTGCTTGCTCTTTCACGCTAGGATCTCATAACGAGTTGCGTCAAAACCCTAGAAGACCCGATCGGGTCGCGCATTGTTCGACCAGTGTTGGCTCGGATCGCTGCCCCGCACGTGGATCCCCTTCTCGTTCCATTGCATCCCGGCTCGAACGCTCGCAGCACAGAACCGCAGGGTCAATCCGCACCTTCTGCGCGGCGAGAGGTTCGCTTCGGATCCATGGAGCAGCAGATCGCTGTGGATCGAGACCTGGCCGGCCTTGAGCACATCGTAGACGACTTGGCCGTATTGCTCGGCGTTGTCGATCGATTGGTTCAACACGTTGTGTTCGGCACTGTCGCTTTCGCGGTAGGTCATGTGTCCGAAATGATGGGAACCCGCGATGAACTTCATGCAGGCGTTTTCGTGGTCGGCATCGTCGACGGCAAGCCACACGGTGGCGGCTTTGGAGGGAGACAAAGGCCAGTAGCTGGCGTCTTGGTGCCAAGCGACCATTTTTCCATCGTGAGGCATTTTGCAAAAGAAGTGCGAGCCCCAAGCGATGACGTCTTGGCCCAAAAGATCCGAGACATAATCGACGATTCTGCGGTCGGTGAGGATATCGTAGACCGGCCCGTACTTGAGGTGGGCCGAAGAGATCGAGTAGCTGTTGCCACCCTCGGCCACAACCTTCTCAAGCAGTTCGTCAAAGTACTTGCGGATCGATTGGATCTCGCTCGGGGAGTAGACGTCCAGCGGAGCGATGAATCCCTGGGTATTGTAGTGATCGATCTGCTGGCTCGTTAAGGTCTTCGGGGCGTTGTTCTCGACCGGATAAAAGTTCAGGTCCCGACCCATGGCTTGAAGCGATTGGGCGTCGGGTGTGATGCTGAATTTGCTCATGGAATCAGTGTGCTTTCGAGAGGGGATTGGAGTGGATGCGGATGGATCTCGGGCAAGTAAATATCGGGGCAAGTAAACATCGGACAAGCAAATGTCGCGCGATCGATTCGCTGCTCATTGTGAGCCAGCCAAGTGGGCTCTACAAGTCCTGGCGGTACAGCAGCCAGCAGCTTACCGAAAGCATCACAGCGATAAAAATGCCGTTGCTCCAGATGGGCTGCCAAGGGTCCGAGACGACCTGGGGCATATCCAAGTCGGCGCGATCGATGGCGCTGATTTTGTTTTCGGGATTTCTCAGAACGTATTGGATCGTCTCTTGGATCGCCGAGGGCTTGGGATTGACCAAGTAGAACGGATTGATCAGGTAGTCGTAGAGGAACTCAGGAGTCGTTCGGCTCGGGCGAAAAGCTTTTTCGGAGCGCGTCATTTGGTTATCCCAAACATCGAGTTGTTTGACATGGTGAGCTACCCACAATCGGCCTGTCTTGTCGAAAGCCATCGAAGAGATGTTTCCTTGGCCAACTAGGTTCGGTGAGGTGATGTTTAGAGGCAGCGGACCATTTGGGTTGCTGCTCAGGACCCACAGGCGGCCGTCGCGTTCCAAGAGTGCGACTCTGCCGTCGTCGCATTGGGCGGTGCGCTTGATCGTCTTTTGGCCGATGGCCTCGAGGGTACCGACCTTTTCCATCCGATCGATGTCGACCAATACAGGGGGCATCGTATCGGGGCATACGATCGCGATGCGACCGCATACGACAAGGTTCACGACGGTCTCGGCGGGGATATCCAGATCGATGCTGTTTTGTTTTTGCAGTTTCTTGCCGTCGAAATCAAATCGCACCAATTTCCCTTTGGAAAACAGAACGACCGAGTCGCTCCCCGGGACGATGTTCGCAGCGATCGGTCGGCGGTAGTCCCAATCGGCATCGGTGATTTTCTTATGCGCTTCGGTCGCTTGAGGCAATTTCAGATCGAATCCCAACACCGAGATCTTTTGTTGCTCGGCTTTCAAGGCCGACTCTCGATCGAACCAAAAAAGTCCATCAGGCGTCAGGGCTAAAAACGAATCTCGCCAGGGGAGGATCTCGGAGGTGCCGTTGGGCAACTCCGGGGCCGTATCGAGTCTGGAGTCGTCCCAAAGGTTGCGAGTTTTTTTCTTGGCCGTTTCGGTCTCGCTAGTCGCTGGGATATCCGTCGCTGGGATATCCGTCGCTGGGATATCCGTCGCTGGGATATCGAGGCTTTTGTCGATCGCTTCGGACGCCTGGCTCGATGGTTCCGGAAGCTTCAGCTCGGGAAGTTTAACGATGTAGAGTCGAGGCGAGTCGTTACCGCCTAACCCGAAGGGGACAAAGCGAGTGCGTCCGAAGTAGAGGACGCCTTGCTGGGTATTGATGATCGGCCCGATGACCCGATCGCCGTTGACTTCACCGAAGCCGACTTGCCACGTATTGAGCGGTGCGTTCCAGAACAGCAATCGACCTTGTTGGTTGGCCGCGATGGGGGTATCGCCCACGGCGACGATCGATTGGATTGTCGGTGGGCCTTTGAGGAAGCCTTCTGCAAATCCGCGGACTACACCGATGGTAAAGCAGAGTCCCCAGAACAGTGCCGTGAGCACGACGCAGATGATGGGGTTTTTCCAGATGAGTCCTACCAAGGCAGAGACCGAATAGAAGATCATGAAGGAAAAAATAAAGAGCGGGATGCACCAGAGGATCCCTCGGTTCCAGATTCCCAGTTGAATTCCGGCGTAGAAGTACAGGCCGACCAAAAAGACCCCGACGTTCATCGCGACAAAGATACAGCCGCCGAGGTATTTGCTCAAAAACAGCAAGCTTCGAGACAGGGGCTTGCTCAAGAGCAGGTGGAGCGAACCGGTTTGGAACATATCGGGGATCATCGGTGCGGTCACGACGATGGCGACCATCATGGCGATTTGGCCTAGGCCGAGCCACATGATGAACGGAAACAAAGTCGCTTCGATGAAGGGGCGTATTTGCCTCAAGGTAAAAGGCAATGGATCCATGAACTTCATGCCCGCGTACGTGATCCAGGTGGCTTGTCCGCTCGCCGATCGGATCGAGCCTGGGAAAGCCAAGTCGATGAGCCTGCGGTTGAGTTTTTGGAGTTCCGCTGGGTTCTTTGACTTGTCCTCGATGAGTTCCTTGAGTTCCTCGCGACGCTCGGCCGTAGGCCAAGCTTCTTTTTCGTACAGATCCTCTCGGCCGAGCAATTCGTTGAGCGAAGCGACAAGCTGCCCGACTGGGACTCGTTTTTGCGTTCGCAACCGATCTTTCAAGGTCCCTTGGAGGTCTTCGTCGAGCTTCTCGTACACGGCGCGTTGGGCTCGGGTCCCACGCCCTGCGGTAGCTTGGGCTAGCTGATCGAGTATTGCTCGGGCGTTGGTAAGGTCTGAGGAACTGATCCGATACGTTTCCTCTTCAGACATCGAAAGTGGAAACAGCGCGATGAGGATCAATAGCCAGCCGGCCATGAGAATCCATAGCACGCGCGATCGGACCGATTCGATCAAGCTATCGTAGAGAACGGCAATGTAGGGCTTCATGACTTGGCTGCTCCGACGATGTTCATAAAGACCTGTTCGAGACTAGGGCGGGCTCGCTCCATCCGCAGGATACTCAGCTCGGCGTTTCGAAGCCCATCGACCAATCGGTCTACACCGGCTTGGTCGATGCTCGCGACGGCGATGCGACTTAAGCTCTGATCGTTGAGTCCACCGAAGTCGATCGTTTCGACCAGTCCACCGGCCGGGACGATCGACAACGCACGGATTCGATCGGGTGATGCGAAAACTTCCAGTTTGAGACTCCCGGCTTGTTCATCGCTGTGGCTTCGTATCAGTTCATCGATCGTTCCGATGCCGCGCAGTCGGCCCAGGGCCATGATCGCAACACGGTCGCAGATCAGCTCGACTTCCTGGAGGATATGGCTGTTGAGAAAGACTGTCTTGCCACGCTGCTTGAGTTTGTCGAGCACATCGCGGATTTGCGATCGGCCCATGGGATCGAGGCCGTCGGTCGGTTCGTCGAGGATTAGCAAGTCCGGGTCGTGCAACATCGCTTGGGCCAGTCCGAGCCTCTGACGCATCCCTTTGGAGTAGCGACGCACGGCTTCATTCTGACGCCCTTGCAAACTGACCAAATCAAAAAGCTCGTTTTCACGAGCCGCGATTTGTGCGTCGCTCATCTCGCTCAAGCGACCGTAGAAGTACAGGGCGCTTCGACCTGTGTGGTGTCTCGGGAAGACCAGGTTCTCCGGCAAGTACCCGATCTTTCGGCGGGCGGCTTTGCTTCCGGCTGGTTGCGTCAAGACCTCGGCGACCCCTTGGGTCGGGTGCAGGATCCCAAGCAGGACTTTGATCAGCGTCGTTTTGCCAGCACCGTTTGGGCCGAGCAATCCGAAGACTTCGCCGCTGCGAACCTGCAACGAGACATCCTTGAGCGCAGGGTGCAGCCGAGGAAAGACGATACCTTCGCGGTAAGTTTTGGAGAGTTGTTGAACATCAATCGCCAAGAGATTGGACGACGTGGGGACCATAAGATGCAAGAATCGTTGAGGTGTTTCTAAATTCCGGGGATTTGCCTAAGAACACTCCAGACACTCCAGAGCGATCTTGAGCATACCGGGTGCTTTGCTGGAATGACCTGATCGATGGAATTCGTTCCAATACTTTACATCTTGGGAGACGACAGAGTACAGGTTCGGTAATTTATCTTGGTTTCTAGGCGCAATTTCAACCCTCAAAATCGAACTTCAAAATCGACCGACTAGGATTTTCTTGGTAAAATTGCGTCCACGCCCAGTCGGTGCACTCGCACTTGTTGCTCCATCGGTCCTTCTAACCCCACCTTGCTATCCGCTATGCTTCACTCTCTCCGCCATGTATTTGCTTGGGTTTTCCCAGCATTGCTCGCCGTCTCGCTGGTCCAAGCCTCAGAACCTGTGGCTCTTTTTAATGGCAAAGACCTAAGCGGCTGGCACGGTCGCCCCACGCTTGACCCTCGCAAATGGGAATCGACTCCCGAAGCCGAAAAAGCCAAATGGAACCAGGAAATTGCAGACCATTGGAAAATCGAAGGCAACGAAATCATCAACGATGGTAAAGGGGCTTACCTCTCGACCAACGCCGACTACGGAGATTTTGAGCTCTCGCTCGATTACAAAATCGCCAAGGATTGTGACTCGGGTATCTACCTTCGAGGCATCCCCCAAGTCCAAATCTGGGATCCCGATGCAGAGAACAATCGCAGGAACGGAAACGAAAAAGGGAGCGGTGGCCTGTGGAATAACCCAGCGGGTTGGACCGGCAAGGACCCGATGGTCCGGGCCGATAACGCCATCGGCCAATGGAACACGATGAAGATGCGTTTGGTCGGAGAACGTTGCTGGGTTTGGCTCAACGGCAAAGCGGTCGTCGCCGATGCCCGACTGCACGATTTCTTCGCCCCAGGCCAACCCTTGATCCAACGCGGACCGATCCAACTCCAGACCCATGGAGGCGAAATCCGTTTCCGCAACATCACGATCCAAGAATACTCCGACACCGAAGCCAACGAGGTTCTCTACAAAGCCGAATCCGAAGTGCTCCAGAAGAATGCATCGAAGTTCAATGTTCTTTTCAACGGCACGGACTTGGCCGGCTGGAAAGGTGCCACTGGAAACTACACCGTCAGCGAAGGTGCCATCCAGTGCATGCAAGGCAAGGGAGGTGTTTTGTACACCGAAAAAAGCTACGGCGACTTCGTCTTCCGCTTCGATTTCCAATTGCCACCTGCTGGAAACAACGGAATCGCGATCCGCTACCCAAGCGTCGAGGAAATCGAACAGCTCCCCAAAGACCTTCGGCACGGCGATGCCGCCTATGTCGGCATGACCGAACTGCAAGTCCTCGATGATGGGCACGCAAATTACAAAACCATCGACCCGCGACAAGCCCACGGCAGCGCCTACGGCATGGCAGCGGCCAAGCGAGGCTATTTGCGCCCCACCGGAAAATGGAACCACGAACGGATCGAAGTCACCGGATCGAAGATTGTCGTCGAACTCAACGGTACGCGAATCCTCGACACCGACTTGGCAACCATCAGCGAATTCATGGCCAACACCCCACATCCGGGCAAGGATCGAGCCAGCGGCCACATCGGCTTTGCAGGCCACTCCGATCCTGTGAAGTTCCGCAGCATCGAAGTTTTGCCCCTGGGCAACTGATTCGAAAACCAACCTCGCTGAGTCTCACCGCCCCGATGTCGGTTGCTTATTTACTCGTTACGAAAGGTTTCGTCTTGAATCGCAGAACCCTAAGACTCCATGCGGCTATCGGCTGCTTGGTCGTCTCGCTGGTCGTTTGCTCTTTGCAGTCGGCTCGTTCCCAGGAGACCAAGGCTTCGGCCGAGGAACTCCAACTCCTGGTCCCCGAATCGGTCGCTACATCCCAGGAGCAGATGCGTCCGTACGTCGAACGCATCGAACACTCGCCAGCGAAAATCGAGATGCTGCCGATCCCCGGCGGAAGCTTCGCGATGGGCACCGACCCGTCCGAGGCAGGCCGCAAGGGCGACGAAGGCCCGGTGCACGAAGTTCAGGTCGGTCCATTTTGGATGGCCAAATTCGAAGTCACTTGGGATGCCTACGACGTTTGGATGTCGGATCTGGACGTCTTTTACCGTGAGGTCAATAAAGTCCAAGCCACCAAGCGGGACGAACTGGCCGACGAATTCCAAAAAAGCCAGCCGACCAAGCCCTATACCGATATGACCTTCGGGATGGGCAAGCACGGATATCCAGCCATCTGCATGACCCAGCACGCGGCTCGAACCTTTTGCAAGTGGCTCTCTCGCAAGACCGGACGGTACTACCGCTTGCCCACCGAAGCCGAGTGGGAGTACGCTTGCCGAGCCGGTACCAAGGACGCTTATTCGTTCGGATCGGATCCGGCCGAACTGGAAAACTACGCTTGGTTTCTCGACAACGCAGGCGAAGGCTACCACAAGGTCGGGCTCAAGAAGCCTAATCCATGGGGTTTGCACGACATGCACGGGAACGTCGCCGAGTGGGTGCTCGATCAGCACTTGCCCGAAGGCTTCCCTGCCGATTTGCCCAAGGAGAACCCGTTGCTGGTCCCCAAGACCCTGTATCCTCGAGTCGTTCGGGGGGGTGGATGGAACCAGGATGCCCAGGCATTGCGAAGCGGATCGCGCGAAGGCTCCACCGAAGATTGGATCGCACAAGACCCACAGTCACCGGTGAGCATTTGGTATTTGACTGACGCACTGCATGTCGGGTTCCGGATCGTTCGACCTCTGAACGAACCGACCGAAGAAGAAAAAAACAAATTCTGGGAGTACTCCGAACCGATCCAAAAGGAACGCGCAGTACCCCTCGAACGCTAATCGTTACCTTCCCACCACTTTCTCCATTCCTACTCTTGAATCCCTCAGGGGATTGAATCCTTCCCAATTCGGAGTCTTGCTATGAACCTTGAAAACAACCCTGCTGCGTCTTCGGCTAGCCGAAGAAACTTTATGAAGACCTCCACAAGCTTGGCTGCCGCCGCAGGCTTGACCTCGACCCTCTCTCGCTCGGTCCATGCGGCCGAAGACAACAAGATTCGCGTGGCGCTGATCGGATGCGGTGGGCGTGGCACCGGGGCGGCTGAAAACGCCCTCCAAGTCGACAACGGCGAAATCGAGCTCGTCGCCATGGCCGATGTCTTTGAAAATCGACTCTCGAGCAGCTACTCGCGACTCAAAGAGAATCATCCCAAGAAGGTCGATGTGCCCAAGGAACGGCAGTTCGTGAGCTTCGATGGCTACAAGCAAGCGATGGATACCCTGCGTCCTGGCGACGTGGCGATCTTGACCACTCCCCCTGCGTTTCGCTGGGTGATGTTCAAGTACGCCATCGAGAAGGGGCTCAACGTCTTTATGGAAAAGCCCGTGACGGTCGACGGTCCTGCGAGCCGCAAGATGTTCGAGTTGGGCAAGCTCTCGGTCGAACGGAACTTGAAAGTCGGCGTTGGCCTCATGTGCCGACACTGCATCGTCCGCGGAGAGTTGCTCGACAGGATTCGCAACGGCGAGATCGGCGATCTGCTCATGCTCAGAGCCTACCGAATGGCCGGTCCGACCGGTTCGGCCGCAGCGACCAAACAACCCGAAGACATGAAGAGCGAACTGCTCTACCAATTGAGCCGATTCCACGGATTCCTTTGGGCCAGTGGCGGTGCTGTCAGCGACTTCTTGATCCACAACATCGACGAATGCTGCTGGATGAAGGAAGACTGGCCGGTCAACGCGGTGGCTTCCGGAGGAAGGCACTATCGAAACGATTGCGTCGACCAGAACTTCGATACCTATTCGATCGAGTACACGTTCGCAGACGGCACCAAGATGTTCGTCAACGGGCGCACCATCCCAGGTTGCCACAACGAGTTTGCCAGTTATGCCCACGGAACCAAGGGGAGCGCGGTGATCTCGGCCTCGGGGCACTCGCCGGCCAAGTGCAGGATTTACCAAGGTCAGAACATGACCCGCAACAATATCCTCTGGGAAGGGCCAAAGTCTGAGCCGAACCCTTATCAACTCGAATGGAACGATCTGATCAACGCGATCCGCAAGGATATGCCTTACAACGAAGTCGAGCGAGGGGTCAAAGCCAGCTTGGTAACCAGCATGGGACGAATGGCGGCTCACACCGGTGTTAAGGTGACTTATGACGAAATGCTCAATTGCGAGCATGAGTTTGCACCGGGTCTCGAGACGATGACCTTCGATAGCCCAGCACCGGTTCGAGCCAACGCACAAGGTATCTATCCGGTGCCTCAGCCAGGGATCCTAACGACCCGCGAATACGGCGATTCGTAAGTCGGTTTGGGGGCGTAGCATGGCCCTCCGAGGCCGTGCGTGTACGGGACGAATCGATCGCGATCATCCCCAAACGGGTCGCAGACCCGTTTTTCGGGAGGTGAAGCGATCTTTGTCTGATCAAAGCCCCTATGCAGTTTGCTAGCGGGCTTGGTTAAATCCCTCGCCGTTGGCTACGGGTTAAACGAAATCGCCTGGCTACATTTCATAACGCGATGGAGCGAACCCAGGGCGGCGCTTCGCTTTGCCCTGGGCTGTCACCTTGCGCCCCGTTGGGGCAAGAAGACCATTGATTCTCGTACGATGCACCAACATCCCTAGGACCCCACCTCCTCGGGCTCCCTGGCCCGCAAGTGAAAGATAGGGCGGCTTGCATTGCTGCTCCCGCTCCACCCGCAAGTGAAAGATGGGCGGCTTGCATTGCTGCTCCCGCTCCACTCGCAAGTGAAAGATAGGGCGGCTTGCGTTGCTGCTCCCGCTCCACTCGCAAGTGAAAGATAGGGCGGCTTGCGTTGCTGCTCCCCCTCGCCCGCAGGCGGGAGAGGGGGCTGGGGGGTGAGGGTCTTAGCACTCTCTACCCATCCAACCTCGTGCCTTCCCCAACCAACTCTTTGCTTTACAAAGCGCCAGAATCCGAACCTCCTGACGATTCTCGTAAGCGATCCAAGGCCGCTTTTATAAACTCTCTGATTCTCAACTGCACCGCTGGAGGATCTCGGAGAATCTCAAACCCAGGGATACGAAGCACTTGGTATCCTAGCGAATTCAAAAACCGATCGCGAATTTGATCGTGTTCAATCCCTTCAGGTGTCCAATGATGAGCACCGTCTATCTCAATGACCAAGCGTAACTCTACGCAACAGAAATCCACCGTGTAGGGCGCAATTGGGTGCTCGCGCCGAAACTTCTGCTTGAAACAGTGCCGATTGCGGATCCAATGCCAGACAATCAGCACTGATTCGTCCGACATGCGACGCTGCAATCTTGCGAACTCAATGCTCGCCATCGATCGCGATCTGCTTTTCTTCATGCAACCCCTCCTGGAACCGGTTCGATGAACCATGGTAAGCGAGAAGGCTTCTAAGAGACACCAGCAGAACTGATTGCCTCTTGCATTTACGAGAGGACCTGGATTGGACTCTTTGGTGCAAAAGAAATCTTCTAAGGAAAGACACCAGCGAGTTGGCCGGGCTTCAGGGGGCTCACCCTCACCCCCCGGCCCCCTCTCCCGCCTGCGGGCGAGGGGGAGTTGCAGAAAGTATGCAGACCCGGTTTTCCCCAAACAGGCGCAAGGGGAGCATCAGAGCGACCAAAAGCCGAAATCACTCGCGGCCGGCGGTCACTCCGGGCCAGTCGTCGGTCCGGAACGGGGTCAATGGCAACCCGCTGGCGCTGAACATGTTGCAAACCGGATTGTCGGCCCAAGCATACCGCACCGAAACCGGCTTGGGGACACTCGGACTCGAGACGCGAATCTTGTTCCCCTCGACGATTTTTGCCACTGCGGGATAGAACTTCTTGTCCTCGCCTGCAATCGTAAAGCCGATCGGTTCGTTGACGTCAAACGGACGCCATCCACTCGATAGATGATTGAAACTAAGGACAATCGCATCGGCGTCGGCTTGCATCGATGCATACCGAGGACTTTGCGGATCGACTTGGATTCCATACTCGTTGGCCAAGGCCAAGCGAGCCAAGCGTCGTCCGACATCGACCTTGTTCTTCGGGTGAATGTCTTTGCCCTCTCCGATATCGATGATGACCGCTTGGCCCGTGTGGGGTAGGCGATCGAGGGTCATTGTCTGGGCCTCTCGTAGCTCTGCCCAATCGCTCTCTGCGGGCTCTTTCGACTCGGCCTTAAAGTCGGCCAATTGGACCCAATAGAAAGGGAAGTCCCCTTGGCCCCACTCCTTGCGCCAGTTGTCGATCATCAACGGGAACAAGTCGCGGTACTGATACGCTCTACCTGCGTTGGATTCCCCTTGGTACCAAATCGCTCCCTTGATACCGTAACCGAGGTGGGACTTGAGGACCCCATTGTAAATATTCGCAGGACGCTGATTCCCTCGCATTTGGTTTCCGAGGTTCTTCAGTTGGTCCTCTTCCTCTTTGGTCCGATCTTTTTTCTCGCTCAACGTCTTGAATCGCTCTGCATTGGCAGACCAGTTGTTCATCATTTTGTTGAAGCGACCATCGGTTTTGAGCAATTCGGGGTTGACCCAAGCCTCGCAGGCCGAGCCACCCCAAGCGTTGTTGACCATCCCGATCGGAACCCCAGTCGTCTGATGGATCTGTCTGGCAAAGAAATAGCCCACTGCGGAAAACTGAGGAACGTTCTCCGGAGTGCACACTTTCCACTTCCGATCGTCATGGCTCCAGATCGGCTCCTGCGAGCCGGTCTGTGGGAAATTGATCATTCGGATGTTCGGATAGTTCGCCGCCAGTCGCTCTAAATCCGGATCGTTTGACTGGGCCACCGACCATTGCATGTTGGACTGGCCTGAACAGACCCATACCTCTCCGACCAACACATCCGAAATCGTCTTGGTCGAGCTTCCAGCCACCGTGATTGTCAGCGGTGCGCCGACCTCCATAGCAGGCAATCGTGCTTCCCAATTTCCTGCCGCATCGCTTGTCGCAGATAGCTTTGTTTCTCCAACGCTGATCGTGACGACTTGGCCAGGGTTGTCCTTGCCCCAGATCCGATTCTCTTGCTTCTGCTGAAGCACCATCGAGTCGGTGAAGATATTCGGGAGCTTGACCTCGGCCATGGCCCAGTCGGCTGCAAAAGTTCCGGCTAGCAACGCGATTGAAAACAATCCGCGCCGAGACCATCGAATTCGATTCAAAGGGGTAGATACAAGTTGGGTCATGGGAATCAAAGACCTTTCAAAGAGGCTAGAACAACAGGGAGGAAATCAAGGAGGGTCAAGTGGAGTTGCGTGCTGCGGGCTAGAACCCGTACCAAGCCATCGCGATCCATCTCCACCCGCAATGGTGAATCAATAGAGTACAGGTCCAGATTCCCAATGCAATAACCGGACCTCGGAATTGGATGCGGCCATCGTTCCAGTTTCGAGCGAGCCATCCGCAGAGAATCATCGCGATCAAGCTCGCTACGAGGCTAGTCAAGCCGATGGCTTGCCAGCCGAGCAAGGCTCCTGAGAGGGCATGCAAGATGCTCCAATGCCAAAGGAACGCTCCCCTGCCCTGCCCCTGCCGAGCCAAGAGGTCTTGAGGTTCGCCAGTTTCTTCGGGCCCGCCAGTGTATTCGGGCCCGCCAGTGTCTTCGGGCTCGGTAGTTTCTTCGGGGGAAGCAGCATCTTCGGGGACGCCAGCATCTTCGGGGACACCAGTGGCTTGAGGGCTGGGCCAGCACAGACGGCACAGGAGCAGGCCACTGAGTACGCCGAGAATCGCGCCGACTACAAGTCCGATTCCTGAGCTCATGGCATGTGCCGTCGCCAGGGATCCATCGGTCAATGGATTTCCATAACTGGGGAAGCGTTCCCCCCAAGGCTCGGTCCAGCGGACGCGAGCCACGACTCGATTCGAGATGAAACCCGCGATATAGATCCCCAAAATCACCAGCAGCGGCGTTTTGGGAAACTTCAATCGCTCTGACTCCGTGGCGATGAGCATGATCGCCACGGAAAACAGGCTCAAGTGCAGGACCAATGCCCCGATCAAATCCCATTTCGGATAGAACACGGTCCAGACGATCCCGGTCCCGATGCGCCATTCTCGGTAAGGGAGATTCAGGCCGTTGGCAAGCAGTTCGATGGCTGCGACCAGGAGGAAAATCAACCCGAAGAGAATCTCCATGTAGAGGTATCTCGGGGAGATCGGCAGCCGACATCCCCGACAGCGTCCTCGCAGCATGAGCCAACCAAAGACCGGTGAGTTGTCGATCATGCTCAGCGCGCGATCGCAGTAGGGGCAATGCGATCCTCGCGTGACGATCGTCTGGCCCTTGGGGGTTCGGCTCGCAACGACATTGATGAAACTACCGATGCTCGCTCCGAGATAAAAGACCCAAAAGACCATCCAGTATTCCAAGGTCCGACGGGCAAACCATAGGCTAAAGGAAATCTCGGGATCTCTGGGGTCGATCTTCCACCTCGATGCAGCGATCTTGGCCCGGATTTGAATCGGCGGGAGGATCATGGCGTAGAAAACCCAGCCAGCAAATATCGCTGCGAGCAGGAGCATCAGGGGCCAATCGCGTCGAAACGAAATCAAGCTCTTGCGACGCGCTCGAATGGGACCATCTAGAGAAGGATCTAGAGAAGGATCTAGAGAAGGATCTAGAGACGGAACCAAGGAGGGATCCAATTCGGTCAAAACGCGCCTCGCTTGCTTTGCAATTGCTCCAGAAGTTCCTTAAGAGGGTCCTTCGGAGTTGCCTGCGAGGAACTGCGTTGGTAGTCGGTTGGAGCCAGACGACGAACTGCGCCTGGATTTCGCGAATCGGCCGCCGCGGGGTAGACATCGATCACACTGTTGTCTTGCAACTGATCCCCAGCAGGGAGCAACACAAAGCCAACACTCCGAGGCTGATAATTGATATCCTCGATCACATTCGGACTCTTGCCTGTCGCATCGATAGCGATCGATTGCAAGAATTCCTCGTAAACACTCACGTCGTAGAGCACCACGGGCGGCACAGGCACCTGAACCTCTCGCCGATCCCAATTCCCAAAACCATCTAGGTATTCGACCGTTTGAATGACGGTCGACCCACTGTCGCGTTCGAGCACCACCGTCTCGGATCCACCTTGAGGGATCCGAATCCTTTTAGCAGCCCCGGAGTTGCGACGGTCGGCCAAGAGTACCAACAGCCCATCGCTGTGGGTATTGGCGATCCGCAGTGTCACCGGACCTAAGGGCGCATTGGAGACGACTTGCTCGGATACCACTCGGTAAGTCGGGGCTGGCAAGGCGAATGCGGGTTGCTGAGGCCACCAGACTTGCCAAGGAGAATAGAGGATCGGCTGAAGCCATAGGCCATTGTTGGGGACATAGGTCAATCCACAGCCTGGCATCATGACGCTTTCGAAACAGTAACCCCCATTGAATTGCTGCAACCTCCAACACTGAGCGATCGTATTGTTGATCCCCATGAGGCGGACCGAAGACCGCTGGCCTCGCTGAGCCAAAACGCCGTTACCGAAATTACCCGCCTGCTGCGGATCGGCACTGAGCGCCAACCACTGATTGCCGACCGATTGCTGGATCCGAACCATGTCGCTCCCGACGGGGGTGATCATCCAAGCCCCCTGCGGGTCATTCAGGGGTGCTCCAGCCGCACCGCCTGGAATCCACTGAAGTTGGCCTTGGCCTCCGGCCTTCATGAACCATCGATTTCCGACTTCCCCGGTCGACAACAGCACGGACTTGCTCAACTCTCCAGACTTGTTCCACTCGCCAGTCTCTCTGCTTGCCGCTGAGACCTGCGGCGATGTCCAAGTCTCCGTCGGAAGACTGGCCCCATTCGTCGGATCGATCTCAAAGACAGCCATCTGGCTGGGCGTAAATTCGATCTGTCCGTTGCTCAAAACTCCGATGCGCATGGTGCCGCGGTTTGCCACCGGCCACTGGATCACTCGCTGGGCTTGGCGGGATCCGTAGCCGATGTATCCGCCATCGGGAGTGTCGTAGCGACGAAGCCTCGAATAGACGGTTATCTGGCCAGCTTGGTCTCGGATCTGCAGCTCCTCGGGACTGAGCCTTGCCGACGACTCCAAAGCAACTCCGGGGGCACGCAACACGAAGAATTCTTGAGCCCATCCTACCGATGCGCTGGATAGAAAACCCAAAACGCAACTTGCAATCC
Organism: Planctomycetota bacterium; assembly: GCA_003671195.1. Lineage (GTDB taxonomy): Bacteria > Planctomycetota > Planctomycetia > Pirellulales > Pirellulaceae > JBKCUI01. The sequence goes on along the minus strand of QWPJ01000005.1, from coordinate 11,075 downwards.
CAATCATCAACGACTTGGCCAGCATCAACATGGTCAGCAACAACATGGCCAGCGCCTTCCTGGCCGATCGCAGGTGCAAGCTTGACTCTATCGCGGATCGATTCTTCATCGCAAACCTCATCGGCAAGGGGATACAACTATCGAAAGCGGAATATGAATTTCTCGAGAGCCAGACGGGCAAGATCCTCCTGGCTGTGATTTCCTTTCAATTCCTTTTCGAGTTCGACCAACCAGTTCAGAAGATCCTTGGCCCGATCCCACCGGATCGTCTTGAGCCTTTTTTCCTCTAGGGCGTGTTCGAAACGGAATCCAGCCCGCGAAAGCGCATCGAAAAGCGTTACACCTTGGACGCCATACCGCTTCTGTTGGTCGATCCAAGCGGCCGCGACCCCGTAGCGTCTAAGACTCCAGGAGAGTTGAGCGGCGATCCCCACGGGGGTTTGGCCTGCCATGATGAGCTTATCGACCCCATCGATCGCTTCGGCAATTTTCCCTTCGGCAATCGCCGAGCTGATGTTCCATACCGTCTGGGTCCGCCACCCGCCGACGAGCTCATCGACTCGAGCATCCGAGACTTTGCCCCGGGCGTCGCAAAAAAGCCCGAGCTTGGCCAACTCGCAATCGACCATTCCGCAGACATATCCGACACGATCGGCCACCAAAGAGGCCTGGGCGACGGTCAATTGAACGCTGTGCCGAGCGGCTCCCCATCGAGCGATCCAGGTAGGGAACGCTGCCCCCTTGCTCTCGGCCGTGCCCACCAAAAAACCTTTGCTCTGCGCAAGCTTGTACAGCCTCTGGTTCGACGGTAGCGTCTGCATGTCCAGCAGAAGTGTCGTCCCGAGCTCGGCCTGTTCGATCCACCGCTCTAATGCCTCGCGATTCTTGCTGACGAACGAATCGGCCTTGCGCACATAAGCTGCCTTCGGGCCCCCTTGGTCGAAGAGACTCTGCGTCGAGAGTTCGTCATGAACATCCCGCCACTGGGCGTCCTCGCCATCGAATCGGGTAACGCTCATCGGTTCGAGCCCACCGAGTTTCAAGGCGTGTTGGATCGATTCACGGCGGAGGAAATCGTCGGGTCCGATGGCCACGACGAGCACCGGCAAGTCCCGAGTCTCGTTTTGAGCCAGGTAATCGAAGGCATGCACAGTGGCCTCCGATTTGCTTTTTGCTGAGGTTTTTTCCGCCACGGATCGGATTCTCTGGTATCAAAAAGGAAATCCCCATCAAGACATCGCCGAAACGATCATCGCCTTGGATGCGTGTGTGCATTCTACTGCCAAGCTTTCCACCGGCAAGCTTTCCATCGGCTAGAGAGCTCTGCGACGGTTTCCGAATTTCCAAAGGGGCAATGGCTCGACGAGCCAATAGCTCCTACGCACCTAATCCTTCGGCGATCGGAGATCCTTACTTTCTAGCAAGCTAACGAGTTTGCTCCAGGTCCGGTCGGTCGCTCCACGGTGCTTTTGAGTGATCGATACGGCCCGGCCAGCACAACGGGTTCGCAACGACTCGTCCTGGAGCATTCCTACCAACCATGGCTTGAGCTCCTCGGGACTTGCAAGTTGACTGGCCGCATCGGCCTCATGGAGGATCTGGACAATGTCGGTAAAGTTTCGGGTGTTTGGGCCGTAGCAAGTCGCGACGCCATAGGCGCAGGGCTCGATCATGTTTTGGCCACCACGGGCCCCGAAGCTCCCGCCGACGAACCCCAGGTCGGCCATGCCCCACCACCAACGCAATTCACCGACGCTATCGGCCAGAAAGATCCGCCACGAGGGATCCAGTCCGTCGCTGTGCATGCGGCTTCGACGCCCCCAAGCAAATCCGGTCGCTTCCACCATCCTGGCAACCTCCTCGAATCGCTCGGCGTGACGCGGTACCAAAATCAGTTTCAATTGCGCAAATTCATCGGCGACCTGTCCGAAGGTGTCCAAGCAAATGCGTTCCTCGGGGTCTTGGGTGCTCCCGCAGAGCCAGACGGTCGAACGGCCATCGCGAAGTCCGAGTGGACCGGACCTAGCGAGCACCTCGGGGTGCGCACGATCGTCGTTGGCACCATCGAACTTGATGTTCCCAACGACTTGTATTTTCGCAGGATCGTAACCAAGCTCGATGAACCGCTCGCGGACCGTATCGCTTTGCGCGGCGATCCAATCGATTTTCCGGACGATCCCTCGGACGATCGAGGCGATGCGGCGGTAGCCTTGAAGGGAATTTTGGCTAAGCCGTCCGTTGATCACTGCCATAGGAATCTGGCGTTGCGAGGCGATCGAGATCCAATTGGGCCAAAGTTCCAGTTCGGCCAAGACCAAAAGATCTGGCTCGATGCGATCGAGGGCCCTGCGGACTGCCCAAGTAAAATCCAAAGGGGCATACGCGACGGTGTGTGCATGGTAGAGTTTTTGGGCCAGTTCATAGCCCGAGTCGGTCGAGGTGGTGACCACCAGTTTGGCCGTCGGCAATTCGCGGACAGCCCGCTCGACAAGAGGCCGGATGACTTGCAATTCGCCGACACTAACGGCATGAAACCAAATCGTGTAGGATCGGTTCGATCCGAGTGTTTTTGCCGGTTGAGGTAAAGCTCCTAGAAGCTTTTGGCTCCATCCATTTCGATACCTTCCTTGTCGGACTCTGCGCCAAAGGATCCATGGCGAGATCGAAAGCAGCAGCGCTGCGTAGAGCAGATTGAGCAACCATTGCTTGGCCATCGATGCTCCTTGCATGGGGTTGTCGAGGGGTCTTTGAATTCAAGAGCGCAGTGGGCTATCGATCCGTTCCGAGGGCTAACCCGTCGTTGCGGCTCTCGGTAGCGCCTTGGAGAATCCCGCGTTGCCAATCGATAAGGATCCCTTGGTAGCCGCCGAACGAGGTCCGCGAGGCTTGGAGTCGGTGGCCGCGCCGTGCAAGTGCTTCCAGGGTCTCTTGGGGCAATCCCGATTCATAATGGACCACACCGCCGTCTGCGTCGGCAGGGGTTCCCGTCGGCGAGGCGCTCCCCTCGTGGCGGACGCGAGCAGCATCGCCGGCCATTTGAATGTTCATCCCGAAGTCGATCCAGTTGACGAGCACCTGGACTTGCCCCTGCGGTTGCATGTCACCGCCCATGACCCCAAAGACAAAAACGGGCTTGCCATCGCGGGTCACCAACGATGGGATGATGGTATGGAAAGGACGTTTCTTGGGTTCCAATCGGTTGGGGTGATCCTCCGAGAGGGAGAAAAGATTGCCTCGGTTTTGAAGCGCAAAGCCGACTTCCCCGGGGACAACTTGACTCCCGAACCCGTGGAAGTTGCTTTGGATCAAGGAGCAGCAGTTTCGATCCGCGTCGACCACGCACAGATAGACGGTATCCCCCTGGACTAGTTTAGGGTCGCCATGGGGGACATCGACCAGAGCCCGCTGGGGGTCGATGCGTCGGTTTTGAATCTCTGCGTAGGATTTGCTTCTTAGAGGCTCGATGGGAATGGACTCAAAGGCCGTATCGGCATAGAACCGTGCTCGATCGGCATAAGCGAGTTTCTTGGCCTCGATCAGCAGGTGGGTATAGTCGGCAGACCCCCAGCCCATGGATGGAAGATCATGCCGCTCGAGCACATTGAGCATTTGCAATACCGCAAGGCCTTGGCCGTTGGGTGGGATTTGCCAAACATCGTATCCACGGTAGTTCGTCGAGACCGGTTCGACCCATTCGTTGGTGTGGTTGGCAAAGTCCTCGAGACCAAAGTAACCACCATTTTTTTCGCTGAAGGCGACGATCTGCTCGGCGATGGGGCCACGATAAAAATGATCCGGTCCGAACTGAGCGATGCGACGATACGAATCGGCCAAGCGTGGATTGCGGAAAACATCTCCCGCCTTGGGAGCTCGCTTGCCGTCGATCAAGAAGGTAGCCTGGGAGTCTTTCCAAGGGAGAAACGATTGTTCGGTTTTGGCCCAATACCCAGCGATCACCGGCGAGACAGGAAACCCTTTTTCGGCCAACGCGATGGCGGGCTCGAGGACCTCTGCCATGCTCTTTTTCCCGAACTTCGAATGCAGGTCATACCAGCCCGCGACGCACCCCGGAACACTCCAGGACATCGGACCATAAAGGGGGATCTCTGTGATCCCTTGATCGGCGAAGACTTGCCGAGTCAGTTTTGCTGGCGAGCGGCCGCTTGCGTTGAGCCCGGAGATCTTGCCCGTTTGGCTATCCCAGTGGATCGAGTAAAGATCCCCGCCGATCCCGCAACTCATCGGTTCGACGACTCCTAAGACGGCGTTGGCAGCGATGGCCGCATCGACCGCCGAGCCGCCGTTTTCCAGGATACCGATCGCGGCGGCCGTCGCACGTGGATCCGACGTGCAGGCCATGCCATGTTGGGCCACGACCACAGAACGACTCTGGTAGATGGGCCCCGAAGGTCGATCGTAGCGACCGATCGGAGTGGGTTTGGCCACCGAAGGCTCCTGGGCAAGTGCAACCGATTCGATCGCGCAAGAAGCGATGGGCAATGCGACGAGCCCCAAACTGGCCCGTAGGGTTCGTGACGTCATAGGATCCACCGATTCGAAACGCAGAGCAGGTACGCAAAGATGCTTTGGGCCTGATGCTCCAAAGCCGACGATTTATCGACGGCTTATTGTCGACGTTTTTCAGCGTAGTGGAAATACCCGATCATCATTTCTTCGTAGGTTTGGTCCCCCCAACGGACCCAAGCCTTGGAGTCGGGGTTGTTGAGGTTGGCATCGGAATTGTCGAAGGTCGCTTCGCAGAACATCCTGGTGCCTGCTGGTAGTTTCATCGGGGTAGCAAGTCGGTATTCGGTTTGCCAATTGAAATCGTAACCGGGGATATCCAGTAGGATTTCACGTTTGCGGTCGGGGTAGATCAAGCTGTAGCGGAACGATTTGCCTCGCACGTGCATGTGAGGGCTCATCGCCAGGAGTTCGCATTCGGGAAGCTTTTCCGGGAGAGAGGCGGTGACGCGGTGATCGGAAGCCCCGGGGGGTATTTGGAAATTGAGGCTCACAGCGCTGGTGGTTTTGACCTCGTGGGTGATTTGCTCAGGATCGGCCAAAATGAATCCGACTTTGCTCAAATCCTTTTGTGCCGTTCCATTAGGTGTGTAGTGGACCTGAAAGATCAGTTCGCTATTTGCGGGGATTCGCTTCGCATAACCCACGGGCATCATCTCGGCGCGCGTGCCCGGGACGTATCCGGCCAAGAAGGATCGTGCTCCTCCTAGATCTCTTTTTTTAGAGCCTTTGTCTCGCACGAACACCAATACATGGTGGACCACTTCGCGAGCCCCGGGGATGATCTCCATGCCTTGGACCCACAGGTCTTTGTCGTTGTTCATGTCGGCGCGGAAGTACTGGTAATTGACCACCCCAGTTTTAGGGACACTGTAGGGCCGATCGCTCATCGGGATGATGATGTCGGGGGTTTTGGGCAATAGCCATCCGGTGTTCTCGGCGATACGGTCGGTCTGGGGCTTGGCCTCCAAACTCGTATCCCCTCGCCGTTTGCCTTGCGATACCCATTGCTCGATCAGATCGAGTTCGTTTTGGCTCAGGCGTCGGTCGTTTCGGAATTGAGCATGCTCATCGGTCGCGTGCCACGGGGGCATGGTTTTGTTTTGGGTGACTTCGAGAATCATGTCTGCCCAAGCTGCGGCATCGTCGTAGGTCGATAGGTCCATCGGTCCGATATCTCCAGAACGATGGCAAGAGACGCAGCGGCTCTCGAGCAGGTGCGAGATGTGTTGGGCATACGTGATCGCTTGGGAGTCGTCGGCCGACTCGGCCTTCGATCGGTTGCGGCCGATCAAGCATCCGGAGGCTTGGGTCCAGGAGGTCGAGACAGGACGCCCGGCGATGAGCGAATCGATCGCATCGGCAAGTTCATTTTGGGTCGGAGTTTCGCGAGAAAATCCGATGCCGTGCTGGTCGTCGATTCGGCCTTGATAGCGAATGGTGTTTTGAGCATCGATCAGGCAGACCTCGGGGGTTCGGGTCGCACCGAGCAAATCTGCAAGCGATTGGTCGGGATCCTTGAGGAAAGGGGTTTGGAGTTCAAAGCGACGAGCATGGGCAGCCATCTCGGCCAAGGAGTCTTGGATGTTCGGATCGATTGCGACAAAGCCGATGCCTCGCTCGAGGTATCTCTTCCGCAACTCCTCAATTCTAGGTGTGTACTGCTTAGCCAGCGGGCATTCTGTTCCCAAGAACACCACGACAGTTCCTTGGTTCCCGGCCAACTCGGCCCATTTCCACTGCTTACCCAAGCAATCGGTTTTTTCGACTTTCGCAATCGCATCGATCTTTTTGCCGAGCGACTGAGGACCTGGCGATTGAGGCCCTGGCGACTGAGGCCCTGGCATCGGAGCATTTTGGCCCCAAGCCAAGCCCGCAAGAAGCGAGCTTGTTAGGAAACCCATCAGGAAGCATGGTGCCCAGAGGCTAGCCCACAGTCTAGCCCATCGGGTGTTCGCATCGGCAGCGGTATATCTACGCAGCGGATCTCCAGCAACGGGTCTGGGATCTATCGATGGGGCGGCAAAAACTGGTGTTCGTTTCATAGGTCGGTCCGAAAAATCCTGTACGATACGTCCTAGGGGACTTCCTTTGGAACCTCCGTCGGGTGGTCATTTCGCTGGAGTATTCGTTTTGAGTCCGGTTCTCTTGGATTTTAGTAAACAACATCGGAAGGATTAACACAATGTCGCTTAGCGATCAGGTTGGTAGGGAGCTTCGAGTTGGCTCGGTTTGGCCCTGGTGCCTGCTCCTGCTGGGAATGACGTTTTGGGTTGGGCAAGCCGACGGGGCGACCCTGGCGACCCTGGAAAATCCAATCGAATCAGCATACCAGGAAGATCTGGAAATGTCTCTCTGGGCTGAGGGCGCACCGGGAGCCTTGGGGACGGAAGCAAAGGACATGCCGAAAATTACGGTTCGGAAAGTCGCATCCGAAAAACCGACCGGTGCACTGATCATCTGTCCAGGGGGAGGCTACGGCGGCTTGGCCATGGATCACGAGGGCAAGCAGATGGTCCAGTGGGCCAATTCGATCGGACTGACGGCCGTGCTTTGCGATTACCGCCATCGAGGCAAGGGCTACGGGCATCCGGCCCCCCTGCAGGATGCTCAGCGGGCCGTGCGCACCGTCAGAGCCAAGGCCGCCGAATGGAACATCGATCCGAACAAGATTGGGATCATCGGCTTTTCAGCCGGAGGGCATTTGGTATCGACCGTCATCACCCAGTTCGACACCGGAGACAAAAACTCCTCGGATCCAATCGCCCAGCAATCCTCACGACCCGACTTTGCCATCCTGTGCTATCCCGTTATCTCGATGGGCAGCAGCTTTACCCATCGTGGCAGCGAAGTGAATCTGCTTGGAGAAAACGCTTCGAAGGAAACCTTGCAAGAGTTCGCCAGCGAGCGCAACGTCCGAGCCGATACACCTCCGACCTTTCTGATGCACACCGTCGAAGACAAACCCGTGCCGGTCGAAAATTCGTTGGTCTTTTACCAAGCGATGGTCGCAAAGCAGGTTCCGGGGGAATTGCATGTGTATCAAAAGGGACCCCATGGCGTGGGGCTTGCCCGATCGATTCCCGGCACCTCGGATTGGCCCGTTGCTTGCCAACGTTGGCTCGCGCAGTTGGGGATGACTCCCTCTTAAAAAACTCGGGCGTGCGATTTCCAAGCTCGGGCAGATTTTCTCCCAAGAAACCTCGGGGAGTGCTAGCGAAGCCCCCCTTGGCGGGTGTATGCTTTGGGCAAGTTCTCCGCTCGTCGTTCTCGGCTCGTCCCCTTTTGCCCCTTTTAGGTTCTGGCAAGGATTCTCCATGATTCTTTCCGGTGAAGAGATACGCACTCGATTGGGATCGGACGTTTGCATAAGCCCATTTGCAGACGAGCATTGCAATCCCAACAGCTACGATTTGACCCTTCACAACGAACTTCTCGTCTACGAAGAAGTCGTGCTGGATATCAAGGAGCCCAATCGTTTCCGAAGGCTTCGAATCCCCGAGGATGGATTGATCCTGAGCCCCGGGCAACTCTACCTCGGACGGACCGTCGAATACACCGAAACCCATCGATTGGTACCGATGATCTCAGGCCGATCCTCGCTGTCGCGATTGGGCCTTTTTGTCCACGGGTCGGGTGGCTTTGGAAGCATCGGATATCGCGGTCACTGGACGATCGAACTCTACACCATCCAACCGATTCGCATCTATCCGGGTGTGAAGATCTGCCAGATCGCCTACCAGCAAATCGTCGGGGATGTGCGCGAATGCTGCTCGAGCAAGTACCAAAACAGCCTCGACATCCAACCTAGCTTGATGTTCAAGGAGTTCTCCGGCAGACGCGAGTACGAGCAACTCCAACTCGACTTCGATACGCTGGCCGCCTCGTGCGTCGAACAGTGCGTCTCGCAGGCAACCGGCGAACACTCAGGGGAAGATCCATCCCATTACGCCTGAAAGTGCTACGCCCGAACGCATTACGCTTGAAAACACCTCCACGTCAAAACCCGTCGTACCAGGAACCCTTATGACCGCGATGTCCCGAGCCCAAATCGAGGCTCTCATACCTCACCGCAAGCCCATGCTGCTTGTCGATGAAGTTCTCGAACAGACCGACTCGACGATCCATTGCGTCAAGACGTTTGAGCCTGATGAATTCTTTCTCCAAGGTCACTTCCCGAACTTCCCTTTGGTCCCAGGGGTCATCCTGTGCGAATGCTGCTTGCAAAGCGGCGCGATCCTGCTGGCCAATGTCACCCCGAACCAAGGGGTCGTGCCAGTGGCCACAAGGATCGACGGGGCCAAGTTCAAGCGGATGGTCCGACCTGGCGAGAAAGTTGACATCCAAGTGGTCTTGAAGGAAGTCGTTTCCAACGCGTACTTTATGACCGGCAAGGTGACTGTCGATGGTCAACTAGCCGCCCGCTTGGACTTTGCCTGCAGCGTTGCCAAACCCGAATAAATCAGCGGCTTGATCCATGAGCAAATCCTTGAAAATCATCCCGCTCGATGGGCATGCGACCCCACCTCTGGAGATGCCCGAGCGGTTTCGATTGGAGGTCGTTTACTTCATGACCCCCGACGATTCCCAAAACGCCCCTAAACTCGGTCCCAACGAATACTGGATCGAACCCCAAAATGTCGATCGCTGGTTGGATGATGGTTGTTTCTCTGTGGTTTCCCCCTTGGACGCCGAATCGGTCGCTGAGATCGAATTGAGCGAAGATCATGAACGGTGGCTCGAGTGGCTCAAGAAGTTTCAAATCACCAAAGTCCAAATCGTCAGGCCATAGCTCCAAGCCCTCCTCGCATGCGACTCGTCGTGGCCATGGCCCGCAACGGTACGATCGGTCTCCAAGACCGCTTGCCCTGGAAACTCCGTTCGGACCTGATGCGATTCAAACGCTTGACCATGGGCCAAACCCTCCTGATGGGACGCAAGACCTACGAGTCGATCGGACGGCTCTTGCCAGGCCGCACCACCATGATCCTCACCAGGCAAATCGATTACCGCATCGACGGTGCAATCGTTGTAAACGATCTTGAACAAGCCTATGCGCAACTCCCTGAGGGACAATCGCTTTTCGTCGTCGGTGGATCAGAGATCTACCGCCAGTGCCTACCACGCGTCGATACAATCCACCTGACGCGCGTCCTGGCCGATATCGACGGCGATACCGTGTTGGAACCACTGCCATTGCACGAGTTTTCCCTGTTGGAAAGCGAGTCGATTCCAAGCGATTTGCACAACGATTGGCCCACCCGGTACGAGCGCTACGAGCGTCGAAAAAACCAAGCCTGAAACCTGACGGGTTTTCCACCGACTTCGGGACCGTCGCTTGTTTATAAAAGACATTTCTACCCGACGGTTTGCTCCGTTCTTTACAGCATCTTCACACGCCCGTCGGGAAAACTTTAATCTTCTTTACCATTCTTGTTTGACTCGAATGCTAGCAATCCTAAAATCCGGACCCGCTCGGCAGACCATGGGGTTCGACATCGAATCCTGATGGTCTCCCGAGCAACGATCGGGGAGGTACCCGATCGAGGAGTTTGTTGGACAAATGTCGCAGGGTTGGAGATTGCGATGCTCGAAGCGCATGATGTAGCTGAGGCACAAAACCGGTTGGTTCCGCAGTTGGCTGCGACCCTCCGGCAAAGGCTGGGCATGGATCGCATGAATTTGTGGTTTGGACCGCAGGTCGGCTGGCAAGTCACGGCTGATCAGAAACTCCAAGTCCTTGTCGGATCGACCTTTGTGTCCGAATGCATCCTGAGGATGTTCCGCGAGGATCTCCGAAGTGTGGTTTCTGAGGTTTTTGGCGATGGGTGGGGTTTTGAGCTCCATGTCGCCCAAGCAACTCCCACCCAAGAGACAAACCCGACCTGCTCGAAAGAGAATTCTAGACGGAAATCTGCCCCGGGCGGTCGCAAGCCCCCTGAGATCGCTTACCATGGAGTCCAGATCCAGTCCCCTGGGCAACCATCTGTCGTACCCGATTCGAGCCTCCTTCCAAGCCCATCGCCCGTGAACGCTATCCCTCTTGCTGCCGTACCTCAAGCGTCTGGACCGACGGATTGCGATCCTGCGATCCAGTCGCTTGCCGGGCCCTTGAGGTTGGTCCGCCCAGAGGACTCCCGATCCGCAGACATCCAACCGGGACATCCCGACGCTAAGGGATCGGCTAGCCAAGGCACCTTGCACGACGATGGGAACTCTCAGGACCGGGAGATTGACCGCTTGGTCGCGATGCGTCGCCAACAGGAACGCCGCTGGGATGAGTTCATCGTCGGTGCCCATAATCGGTTCGCATGGACGGCCTGCCAGATGGTTCTCGAACGCCCCGGGCAGATCAGCCCGTTGTTGATCCACGGACCGCATGGAGTCGGCAAGACCCATTTGGCACTTGGGCTGTCCCAAAGGCTCAAGCAGCAGCAGCGATACCGACGCGCGATCTTTCTTACTGGCGAGCAGTTCACGATCGAGTACACCGAGAACGCCAAATCAGGAGGCTTTGCCAGCTTCCGCAAGAAGTACCGCGATGTCGAGGT